>DASUWV010000001.1:0-3055 GCA_036378275.1 Solirubrobacterales bacterium
AAGACGGAGCTGGTCGAGCGGCTGGCGAGGGGGAACGGCGATGGCGGCGCTGCCGAGGCCGCCCCCGAGCGCGAGGAGCGCCCGCGCCGCCGCCGCAGCGAGCCGCGGGAACGACGGGAGCGACGCGAGCGCCCGGAGAAAGCGCCTGAGCGCGAACCCGCACCGGAGCCCGTGCAGCGCCGCGAGCCGGTCGCCCGCGACCAGCAGGGCGCGGAGGCACCGCGCCCGCGTCGCCGTCGGCGTCGCCGCTTCGGCCGCCGCAGCAAGGCGGTGACCCTGCAGACCCTGCTGCTGCCGCCCGAGGCCGGTCGTCAGGCGCTCGTCTTCGCCGAGACCCGCGAGGGCTGCACGGCGCTGCTGCGCGGCGTCGCCGCCGACCTCTCGGCCGACGCCAAGGACCCGGACCCCGTCGCCCTGCTGATCGATCCGAGCCCCGAGGAGCTCGCCGACTGGAAGCGCGACGCCCCGCAGGCGGAGATCGTCTCCGCCGGGCAGCCCCGCCACGCTTCCGACGCCCTCGCCCAGGCCGCGGCCCGTGCCGGGAAGGGCGAAGACGTGATCCTCCTGGTCGACTCGCTCACCCGCCTCGGAGAGGCCAGCGGCGACGCCGAGGCCGCCAAGGAGTTCTTCGACGCCGGCCGCGAGCAGGGCTCCGCCGGTGGAGGGTCACTCACGGTCGTAGCCGCCCTAGAGCGTCCTGCCGACTAGCGCCGGTAGGCGATGCGGCGCCACGACGGCTCTTTGCTGAGCTCGATCAGCTCGTCGCTGCGGTCGGGCTGCACGTAGCCGAAGGTCTGGGTGCGCTCGTCGAAGACGACGTCGAGCTCGCCCTCCTTGACCCGCTGGTCGAGCCAGGCGCCGCGGAAGACGAGGCGGCGGATCCAGTGGACGAGGCTGCGGTTGGCGGGGCCGACCAGGTCCTCCCAGTTCTCGTTGATGTGCTCGCCGAGGGCGGAGGAGGGCTCGGCGATCTCGCCGCTGACCGCGAGGTCGAGGAGGTCGTCGAGCTCCTCGGGGCTGAGGCCCTGGTTGACGAAGCGCAGCTTCACCGCCGCCTGCTCGACGCGCTGGCCGAAGTCCTCCTCGTTGAAGGCGAAGCGGAGCTCGCCGTACTCCAACACGTAGTCGGAGCCAGACTCGTAATTCCCTCTGCGGGTCGCTTTCTTGTCCATGAGTTGAAGCCGTCCCGTCCACGCAAGCCCGGCGTGAACAGGGCCATGATCTTGCCGATCATCGTAGAGACGTGCCCGCTCGGGCCGGTGCCTGAACGTGCGGTTGCACCCAGGGCCGCCGGTTGCATCGTTGAAGGTTCCCGAGCTGGGTATAGCTTTGGGTGAGGCGACGTGATCGACCTGCACTGCCACATCCTCGACGCGATCGACGACGGGGCGCGCGACGCCGACGACAGCGTCGCGATGGCGCGGCAGGCAGAGGCGGACGGGATCGAAGCCATCTGCGCGACCCCGCACATCCGCCACGACCACGACGTGCGGATCGAGGAACTGGCCGGGCGGGTCGCCGGGCTGAACGAGCGGCTGCAGCGGGAACTGGTGGCGGTGAAGATCCTCCAGGGCGGCGAGGTGGCCGAGACCGCGGTCGAGGGCCTGAGCGAGCAGGATCTCTCGCGGGTCTCGCTGGGCGAAGGCGACTGGATCCTGCTCGAGCCTGCGTCCGGGCCGCTGGACGAGAGCCTCCTGCGCCGGGTCGGGCACCTGGCCGATCGCGGCCACCGCACGATCATCGCCCATCCCGAGCGCCACCTCTCCCACGACATGTTCGAGCGGATGGCGGCGCTGGTGGCCGAGGGGGCGCTGATCCAGGCGACCGCCGACTTCTTCCTCCGCGAGCAGATGGCGAAGGGGATGCTGGCGATGGCCGAGCGCGGCCTCGTCCACGTCCTCAGCAGCGACGCCCACACGGTGCTGGGCGGCCGGCCGGTGCGGATCTCCCCGGCGCTGGAGAAGCTGCGCGAGGTCGAGGTCCTCGCGCCGCACCTCGAGTGGATCGCCGAGACCGCCCCCCGCGCGATCGTCAGCGGCGACCCCCTAGAGGCCCCCTTCGAGCCGCAGCTCTAGATCAGTCCAGCTCGCGGAGCTGGACGCGGGGGGCGAGCTCCTCGATCACTTCGCGGGAGCCGGTGCCGAGGCCGCTGCGGAGGAAGTTGGTGGCACCGGCGGCGGCGCTGAGGCGCAGCACGTCCTCCCAGTCGCGGCCGGCGGCGATCGTCGCCGAGAGCGCGCCCATCATCGAGTCGCCGCAGCCCTCGCGCGACCCGCGCTCGAACTTCGGCGGCGTCAGCTCGACGAACCTGCCGTCGCGGAGCGCCAGCGCCGGGTCGCCGGCGCGGGTGACGATGACGCTCTCGGCGCCTGCCTCCCGCACCTGTTCCATCGCCGCCCGCATCCGCTCCTCGGTGTCGACCGCGCCGGAGACGAAGCCGGCGATCTGCCAGTCGTTGATCTTGACCAGGTCCGGCTTGCCCTCGAGCGCCTTGTCGAGCCGGGGCGAGGAGAGGTCGACGATCGCCGGCACGCCGTTGGCCTTGACGTCGGCGACGAGGGCGCCGTAGATCTCCAGCGGCACGGTGTTGTCCGGGTAGGGGCCGCAGACCGCGAGCAGGTCGCAGTCGAGCGCGGCGGCGACGGTGACCGAGAAGAGTTCGTCGACCTCGTGGCGCGAGGCCGGCAGCGCCGCGCTCTGGGAGAGCGGCTCGCGCTCGCCGCTGCGGCGGTCGTGGATGTAGGCGCCGCTCGCCTCCGCGGTCTCGACCAGGCGCAGCTCGACCGGCATCTCCTCCAGCAGCGGCCGCAGGACCGTCCCGATCTCGCCGCCGATGAAGCCGCAGAGGACGGGGTCGGCGCCGAGCTCAGCGGCCATCCGCGCCACCCACACCCCTTGGCCGGCGGCGTGGATGTGGATGTCGTCGCCGCCTTCGGCGCTGAAGGACTCGATCGCGATCGAGACCATCGGGTTGGGGCTGAAGATCGCCACTTTCGGCCTGCCGGGCATGGCAAGAGCCTAGAGACAGGGGGAGAGCTTCTTCCGCTCTCGCCTT
>DASUWV010000002.1:0-35090 GCA_036378275.1 Solirubrobacterales bacterium
GGTCCTCGAGGAGCTGGCCGCGGTGGGGCAGGACTTCCATTCCGCCGTCGACGCCTTCGGCGCCGGCGACGACGCCGCGGCCGTGCCGGCGATCGACCGTCTTGACCGGATGTCGGAAAAGGCCCTGCTCGAATCCCTCGCGCGCTACGTGGCCTCCAAGCCGCCGGACGAGCGACGCGAGATCACCAACCGGTTCAAACGCAACCTCAAGCTGGTGCGCGACCTCAAGCGCCTGTACGAAGGCAAATGCCAGATCTGCGGCTTCACCTTCGAGAAAAACAGGGGCGGCCCCTACTGCGAGGCGGCCCACCTCGACCGGATTTCACTGCGCGAAGCCGACCTCGACGTCAAGGACAACATCGTGATCCTCTGCCCGAACCACCACAAGATGCTCGACCACGGTCCGCTGCTGATCGAGTTCGACCCGGCGACCAAGGAGCTCTTCGCCGTGATCGCCGGTCACCGCGAAGAGATGACCAACAAGCACATCGGTTTCTGAAGGCGGGCAGACCGCCTGTCGGTCGCCTGGCGGGGTCGTGGCGCTTACTTCCGAGCCAGCTTCTGCTTGAGGCGGATCTGCTCTTCGTAGTGACTGACGCTCTTCGTCGGCAGCCCAGCCTCCTCGCGGATCGCGGCCAGGTTTTCGGCGACGCTCTTGATCAGCTGCTCGCTCTCACCCGGTTTCGGAGTCGGCGCCTCGCGCAGTTCTTTCGCGCGCTGCTGGGTTTCCCTTGCGCGCTCTTCGAGGCCTTGCAGGAGTTCTTTGACGTCTATGTCGGTCGAGGCTTCGCTCACTCCGGTCCCTCCTCTTTCTCTTCAAGGGTATCGAGCCGTGACTGTGCCTCGGCAAGCTTGCTGTCGATCACCGCCACGGCTTGGCCGACTTTCACCAGTTCGGCGGCCACCAGTTCGGTTGCCGTCGCCATCGCGTCCCCCCTTTCGCTGCGCTCGGCCAGCGAATTTTCCAAGTCGGTCACCCTCGCGGTCAGGGCTGCTTCGATGTCTTCGGCGCGGTCCCGGACCGCTGCGATCTCGAGCAGATTCGCGACTTTGAGCGAGAAGTCGCCGACGAGGGCCTTTTGCGTGAGCGCGGCGCCGAGGAAGGCGGCGAGGACGACTATGGCCGCCTGCAGCCCGATCAGGCCGCTCTTGCCGAGTACCCTTTCCACGAATGACCGCGACCCTTCTTCGACGGTGGTCGTCTTCTTTCCGAAGGGCCTTCCCGTCGGCCTTTCGACGGTGATCGACCTCTTGCCCGGCTTTTTCTTCGACCGGCCTTCCTTTTCAAAGGATTTGGTCGTCTTGCCCTTCCCCGCCCCCCTCCCAATCTCGACCACAGTCGTGGTCTTTTCAGGCGGGCTGAAGGACGGCCCGACCGCGACGATCAGGTTGATGCCGGCGATCAGCAGGACGACGAAGACGATGAAGGCGACATAGCTTGCAGCCTTGCGGTCAAGCATCGCGCGGGACCACCCGAGGAATCACGTCTCGACCCTAAGCGTCACGCGAGATCGGAGCAAAAACGAGCGGGTTCACAAAGAGCGTGAGGCGCTGATGGGCGCGGGTGGTTTCGAACCACCGACCTCTCGCGTGTGAAGCGAGCGCTCTCCCACTGAGCTACGCGCCCTGGGCGGCTGATGATACGAGGCGGGGGCGGGGGCTGTTATCCGACGAGGCCGGGCTGGGGGAGCGGGCCCTCGCCCTCTGGAAAGGGGCCGGTCGGCAGGGGGCGCTCGGCCTCCTCTTCGAGGGCGTCCTTGCGGAGGCCCATGGCGACGAAGGGGTAGACGAGGGTCGAGAGCATCGCGGCGCCGACGAGGCCGGCGGCGGTTGAGGAGCGCATCTTGCCGGCATCGATCGCGATCGTCGTTATCGCGACGACGAGGGGGAGCTCGGTCGCCGAGTAGAAGGCGAGGGCGGCTCGGTCGCGGGCCGCCAAGACCTTCCGGTAGAGCAGCAGCATCGGCGTTCCCCGCACAACCAGGAAGAGGAAGAAGAAGAGCACGAGCTTGCCGAGCGCCGCCGCCGAGCCGAGCGCCGTCAGGTTGAAGGCGATCCCGCTGGTGACGAAGAAGAAGGGGACGAAGAAGCCGAAGCCGACCGCGGTCAGCTTCGACTCGAAGATCGTCAGCTCGTGGCCCTTCAGCGCCATCCGCGTGATCAGGCCGGCGACGAAGCCGCCGAGCAGGACGTCGAGGCCGAGGTTGCTCGCCAGGAGCACCAGGCCGAAGACGAGCACCACGGTCACCCGCACCGCCAGCTG
Organism: Solirubrobacterales bacterium; assembly: GCA_036378275.1. Lineage (GTDB taxonomy): Bacteria > Actinomycetota > Thermoleophilia > Solirubrobacterales > 70-9 > VAYN01. Next base: position 2,264 of record DASUWV010000002.1, read on the forward strand.
GCTGCTCGCCTCGAACGTCTTTTCCAGCGCCGGCCAGCCTTTCCAGGCCAGGCGCACCGAGAGCAGCGCCACCGCGATCGCCAGCAGCACGAAGGCGATGAGGATCAGCGACTCGTGCAGGGCGCTCTGGGTCGAGAAGAAGAGCGTCACCAGCAGGATCGGCCCGAACTCGCCGGCTCCGCCCGCCGCCAACAGGTAGGTGCCGAAGCGGGTCTTCAGCTCGCCGTTGTCGCGCAGGATCGGGATCAGGGTGCCGATCGCGGTCGTCGCCATCGCCGCCCCCACGTAGAGGAACGACTCGACCCAGTTGAGCCCGACGAGGATGCCGGCGATCCCGAAGGCGAGACCTACGGAGATGACCCAGGCCCAGGCGCCGAGCTCCAGCGGCCGTCCCTTGATCCGCTGGAAGTCGATCTCGTAGCCGGCGAAGTAGAAGAGCATCCCCAGGCCGAGGTTGGAGAAGAATTCGACGAAATCGTCGATGTGGGCGAGGTGGAGGACGTGGGGGCCGATCACGATCCCCAGCACCAACTCCAGCACGACCACCGGCGGCGCCATCCGTTTCGGCAGCAGGGCGACGATGATCGCGGCGATCGCGGCGACCATCACGATGGCGAAGAAGGAGCCGGTGTCGACCTGGATATGGGCGAGGGGGACGCTCACCGCCGCCATCCTACGAGCGCCCGGTAGCATGGGCAATGGACCGTGCTAGGCGGGGAATCAGCGGTGCCCTGTAACCCGAAATCCGCTTAGCGGGGCCGACTACCGTTCCGAGGAGCTGGCCGTCGGGGCCAGTGCGTCGTGGCGGCGTTGACGGCCGGGTCCTGCGCGACGTGGGCACGCGAATCAGGTCAGGTCCGGAAGGAAGCAGCCTTAAGCGGATGCCGCGGGTGCCGCAGGAGAGCCCGACCCGAGCCTCAAGCGACGGACACGCCCGGTGACCTCGCTTCGAAGGCGGGTGCACGGTCCATATCGATGATCAGTCGATCAGCCGCGCCTGCATCCGCGCCACCGCGAAGCGCCAGGTGAGGAGGGCGAAGCCGACGAGGAAGGCGAAGCGCAGCAGGTCGGTCCACTCGAAGCCGAAGGCGCCGCCGCGGACGAGTTCGACCAGCTGGTGCAGGGGGTTGAGCTGGGCGGCGATCTGGAACCCCTCGGGCAGGCCGTCGATCGGGAAGAAGGTGCCGGCGACGAGGAAGAGCGGGGTCACGAACAGCGCCGTGACGTAGTTGAACTGGTCGATCTTCGCCACGGTCGCCGCCATCGTCACCCCGAAGCCGGCGAAGCCGAGGGCGGTGACGAAGCAGAAGACCGGGACCAGCAGCATCCCCGGCGCCGGCGGCAGGCCGAAGGCGATCGTGACCAGCAGCGGGATGCAGCCGTAGGTGCCCGAGCGCAGGGCGATCCAGAGCATCTCGGCGCTGACCAGCTCCTCGACGTCGACCGGCGCCGCCAGGATCGCGTCGTAGGTGTTCTGGAAGCGGTGCTTGACGAAGGTGCCGAACATCGCCGGGAGCGCGCTGGAGAAGATCACCGCCGTCGCCACCATCCCGGTGCCGACGAACTGGACGTAGGGGACGCCGTTCACTTCGTCGACCAGGGTGGCGCTGAGGCCGAGCCCGAAGGCGATCAGGTAGACCAGCGGTTCCATCACGCTGGAGAAGGTCGTCCCCCTCCAGTAGGTCCGGAAATTGGCGACCTCGCGGCTCATCACCCCGGCGATCGCCGTCGGTTCGAGCCGGCGCATCTGCCGGGTCGGCTCGGGTTGCGCCGCATGCGCCGCCGTCTCCATCACTCCGCCTCCTCTCCGGTCAGCAGCACGAACACGTCCTCGAGCGAGGCGGCGCGGACGACGGCGTCGTCGGGGAGCCGCCCGTCGCCCCGCTCAGAGCCGACGATCGCGATCGCCGGACCGGCCGGGCGTACCGCCAGCCCGCGCGATTCGGCTTCGGCCCGGGTCTCGGCGAGACGGTCGGGCGGCCCGTAGATTTCGGCCGTCTGCCTGCCCGCGTGCTCGCTGATCAGCTCCACCGGGCGGCCGCGGCTGATCACCTTGCCCTGGTGCATCACCGCGACTTCGTCGGCCAGCCGCTCGGCCTCCTCGATGTAGTGGGTCGACATCAGGATCGTCGTCCCGCGCGCTTTCAGCTCGCCGATCAGCGTCCACAGCTCGGTCCGGATCTGCGGGTCGAGCCCGACCGTGGGCTCGTCGAGCAGCACCAGCCGCGGCTCGTGGACGAGCCCGCGCGCCAGCAGCAGCCGCCGCCGCATGCCGCCGGAGAGCTTGTCCACCGCGTCGCGGCGCCGCTCCCGCAGGCGGGCGATAGCCAGCGCTTTTTCGACCGCGGCGCCGACATCGGGCACCCGGTAGAGGCGGGCGAAGATCGCCAGGTTCTCCTCGACGGTGACGTCGACGTCGAGGTTGTCGAGCTGGGGGACGACCCCCATCTTCCCGCGCGCCGTCTTCGCTTCGCCCGGCAGCTCGTGCCCGAGCACGCGCAGCTCGCCCGAGTCGGCGATCGCCTGCCCGGTCAGGAGCCGCATCGTCGTCGACTTGCCCGCCCCGTTGGGGCCGAGCAGGCCGAGGCAGATGCCCTCCGGCACCTCCAGGTCGAGGCCGTCGACGGCCGTGATCGGCCCGAAGGTCTTGACCACGTTCCTGAGTTCGATCGCAGCCATCTCACCCGATGGTGGCACGGCGGGTTCTTTTCCTATGTGACGGTTGAGAACGCACTTCTCTCCGCATAGCGGCAAGAAACGCGTTTTCAGCAGCGGCGATAGACAATCCAGGACCGGTTGCGGGCGACTTCGCGGAAGCCTTTCGGCACTTTCAGCGAGAAGTAGGTCTTGTCGTTGGGATCGAGGATGAAGTTGTGGATGACGAACTGACTGGCGGGCTTGACGAAGTAGCCGTGCTTGGGCGGTTCTTCCTCGCTGGCGCTGACGATCCGCGTCGGCTTGATTTCGAGGCCGAAGGCGAGGCGGGGGATCGCGCGGTGGTTCGGCACCGCGATCTTGCCGCAGAGGGGTTCGAAGGCGCCGGCATTCACCAAGTCGGTGAGGTCACCCTCGATCCGGGCCTGGTTGGTGAGATCGGTGTCGACGCGCGAGTCGAGGTCCCACTGGTTCGGGAGCCAGATGACGAACATCAGCAGGACGAGGCCGGCGAAGAGCTGCCAGCGGCGGCGCCATGGGTGGTCCGGCTCGAGCAGGCGCCAGCCGAGCAGCGCCAGGGCGACGAAGATCGAGAGGATCGCCGCCGCCAGCATCGTGTAGCGGGCGATGATCGCCAGCCCGGCCGCGCCGAGGAAGGCGAAGGCGAGGAGGGCGAGGAGCGCAGCGGCGATGCCGAGGGCCGAGCGGCGGCGCAGGAAGGCGAAGCCGAGTATGACGCCCCCGAGCGCCCCGACCATTCCCGGCCACTGCAGCACTTCGCCGAGCGCGCGCGGCCCGTAGAGGACGAGGTCGACCGGTCCGGTCTTCCGTTCGAGCGTTTCCACGGTCGACTGGGTGCCGGTCAGCGAGTAGAGGAAGTTGCCGGTGGTGATCCCATCGAAGAGGACCCAGGCAATCGGCGCCGCCAACGCCAACAGTCCAAGCCAGACCATCTCGCCGACGGGACGATTTCTCTCCATATAGGGGTATTTTCGTCCCGTCGGTTGCCAGTCGAATACCAGCCAGAGCCAGTAGGCGATCGAGAAGCCCCAGGCCTCGGGGCGGAGCAGGCCGGCGAGGGCAAGCAGCGCGAGGACCGGCCAGCCGGCGCGGGGGCGCTTGGCCTCGAGCGTCAGCGCTCCCAGGCAGAGGGCGATGTAGGGGAGGTCGACGTAGGCGCGCAGGCCGTTGGAGAGGAAGGGGGCGCGGGTGAGGACGATCGCCGCCGCGACGATCCCGATCCAGCGGTCGAACCAGAGCGTCCCCAGCCGGTAGACGAGGTAGCCGCAGAGCGCCAGCGAGAGGTAGGCGAGGACCATCGTCACCTTGATCGCGCCGTCGCCGATCGGCGTCGCCACCAGGCCGAGCAGGTCGGCCAGCGGGTGGGGCGTCGGCGGCAGCGCCGCCCCGTAGTCGGGGCTGACGCCGTGGGCCAGTTCCCGTCCCCAGACCAGCGCGTAGATCGTGTCGTAGTTGGGGAACCCGAGCGGGAAGACGAGCAGCAGCAGCGCCGTGATCCCGGCGATCCAGAGGACAGGCGTCAGCCGGTTGCGGGCCCCCTTCGGCACGGGCGGGACCGTACACTGGCTTGAGAGCCGATGAGCGAGTCGACTTCCCTCTACCGCCGCCACCGCCCCGGGTCCTTCGATGAGGTCGTGGGGCAGACCCACGTGGTCCGCACCCTGCGCAACGCGGTCGAGCAGGGGAAGGTCCACCACGCCTACCTCTTCGTCGGCTCGCGCGGCACCGGCAAGACCTCGATGGCGAAGATCCTCGCCCGCTCGCTGAACTGCGAGCGCGGCGGCCCGACGATCGACCCCTGCGGCGAATGCGAGTCCTGCCTGACGATCGCCGCCGGCACCTCGGTCGACGTGATCGAGATGGACGCCGCCTCGAACCGCTCGGTCGACGACGTCCGCGACCTCCGCGAGCGCGTCGCCTACGCGCCCGCCGGCGGCCACTGGAAGGTCTACATCCTCGACGAGGCGCACATGCTGACCAAAGAGGCCTGGAACGCCTTCCTGAAGACGCTCGAGGAGCCGCCGCCGAACACCGTCTTCGTCCTCGCCACCACCGAGTCCCACAAGGTGATGGCGACGATCGCCGACCGCTGCCAGCGCTTCGACTTCCAGCGGCCCTCGCTGGAGCAGATCTCCGAGGTCCTGAACCGGGTCGCGGCGGCGGAGTCGATCGAGGTGGACGAGGGAGCCCTGGCGATGATCGCCCGCTCGGCGCAGGGCAGCTTTCGCGACGCGCTGGGGACGCTCGACCAGCTGGTCGCCTTCGGCGGCGAGCACGTCGAGCTGACCGACGTGCTGGAGATGCTCGGCGCCGCCGACGCCGACATCCTCTTCGAGGCCGTCGACGCGGTGGTCGCCGAGGACCCGAAGGGGGTCCTGCTCGGGGTCGAGAAGATGGCGCGCTCCGGCCGCGACCCCTCCCAGTTCGCCCGCGACCTCCTCGCCCACCTGCGCCACCTCCTGATCGCCCAGACGACCGGCGAAGTGCCGAGCACCTTCGTGGTGACCGCCACCGACACGCCTCGCATGCAGGCCCAGGCGGCGGCGATCAAACCGGCCAACCTGCTGCGGACCATTGATGAGCTGGCGGACGCGCTTACCGCAGTGCGCGAGGGCGACGACGCGCGCATGGCAGTGGAGATCGCTCTCTTGAAAGCAGCCCGTCCTGATCTCGATCCAGATACCGCTGGGCTGCTGAGGCGAATCGAGCGCCTCGAGTCCGGCGGAACGGCTGCTCCCCAGCCCCCGGCTCCAGCCCCCGAGCCCGCTCCACAGGAGGACCCTCCTCCGGCAGAAGAGGAAGAGGCGGAGGTCGAGACTCCGGCCCCGCCGGAGACGGGACCCGCCGGCCAGGACGCTCTGTCCCTGGAGGAGATCCAGCGGGTCTGGCCCGCTGTCCTTCAGAAGCTGGCAGAGACGGCGCCGGCGCTGGCGGCCACCTTCGACGGGGCTCGTCCCGTCAGCTGCGACGAGAACGGCCTGCAGATCGGGTTCCCCGCCGAGATGACCTTCAACAAGAAGAAGGCCGACAGCCCCGAGCGGCGCGACACGCTGGCGGCGGCTTTCGCGGCGGTGACCGGAGTCGGCCTGCGGCCCACTTACGTCATGCTCGACGGCGAGGCGCCGCCGGATACGCCGGCGCCGGGCAGCGGGGAGGTCGACGAGGAAGAGCTGCTGGAGCGGTTCAAGAGCGAGTTCGACGCGGAGGAGGTCGGTTAGTGGCGCGAGGAGGCGGTCCCGGAGGCTTCGACATCAACGCCCTGATGAAACAGGCGCAGCAGATGCAGGCCGAGATGATGGAGGCGCAGGAGAAGCTGAAAGACGAGGTCGTCGAGGCGAGCGCCGGCGGCGGCATGGTCAAGGTCAAAGTCGGCGGCGACATGACCCTGCGCGAGATCGCGATCGACCCCGAGGCGATCGACCCGGAGGACGCCGAGATGCTGCAGGAGATGGTCCAGGCCGCCGTCAACGAGGGCCTGCGCGCCGCCCAGGAGCTGGCCGGCTCGAAGATGGGGGGGATCACCGGCGACCTCGGTGGTGGCCTCGGGGGGATGCTGGGCGGTTGAGCGACGGCCCGGCACCGCTCGCGCGGCTGGTCACCGAGCTCTCGCGCCTGCCGGGCATCGGCCGGCGCACGGCAGAGCGCCTCGCCTTCCACCTCCTGCGCGCCCCCGACGAAGAGGCCTTCGCGCTCGGCGACGCGATCCGCGAAGTGAAGGAGAAGGTCGGCCTCTGCGAGGAGTGCTTCAACCTCGCCGAGGGGCCGCTCTGCCGGATCTGCGCCGATCAGAACCGCGACCGCAGCACGATCTGCGTGGTCGAGGAGCCGGCCGACGTGATCCCGATCGAGCGCACCCACGAATACCGCGGCCTCTACCACGTGCTCGGCGGCGCCCTCTCGCCGATCGACGGGATCGACGCCGAGGACCTGAAGATCGGCGAGCTGCGGCGGCGAGTCGAGCGGGGCGGGATCGGCGAGGTGGTGCTGGCGACCAACCCGACCACCACCGGCGAGGCAACCGCGCTGCACATCGCCGACATGCTGCGCGGCCAGGTGACGGTGACGCGGCTGGCCAGCGGCCTGCCGGTCGGCGCCGACCTCGAGCACGCCGACGAGGTGACGCTCGGCAAGGCACTGGCCGGGCGAAGAAGCCTGGAATAAGCGCGACCGGACATCCGTCCTGGACGACCGTCAGTTCGCAATTAGCGGCAATTTGGAAATCGAGCGTCCGCGGCTTGCGCCAAGGTCCGACTGTGCCGGACCAGTCGAAAGCCGAGCGGGGGGCGAACGGCGACTCGGCCGCGGCTCGGATCGCCCTCAAGGTCTCCTCGCTTCACGCCGATCTCCTCAACATCTTGCACGAGGAGATTGGAACCAATGGAGAGTGTTTCGCCGAGGCGGCGCAGAGGCTCGCCGGCGAGTTTGGGTCGGTGACCGCCGCTGCGGTGGAGGCAACGCAAGGCGCTGGGGGGAGCCGCGGGGGTGCCCTCCGGACAAAAAGCGGGGAGGGTCCGGCGGACACCCCCGCGGCTCCCATCGACGGCACCGCGACGCTTCCCGCCGAGCAGGCGGAAGAACTTCCCAGCCTCTATCGGGCGGGGCATATGCGCCGGCGGTTGGAGCAGTTGCTGGAGACGAACAAGCGGTATGGGCATCCGTTCGGCCTTGCGGTCTTCGATGCCTCCGGTCCTGGGACGCGGGCGGGAGATGTGGCCGGTGGGCAGGAGACCGTGCTCTCGATTGTCGGGGCGGCGCTGCGAGACAGCATCCGCATCGTCGACGAAGCCTTCCGGCTCGAGGAGCAGGCGATCTGCGTGCTGGCCCCCGACACCGGCACGGTCGGAGGGGTGCAGATGTGCGAGCGGCTGCTGGGGAAGCTGGACGAGCTCGAGCGGGCCGGGGGGCTGCGGATCAGCATTTCCGCCGGCGTCGTCGCCTGTCCCGATCATGGCGCTGACGCGGATGAGCTTCTGCACAAGGCCGACGCGGCGATGTGGCGGGCCAGGGCGGTTGGCCAGCCTGTCGGGGTCGGCGCCTTGCAAGATCGCTAACAGTTTCTGCGAAATCTGTCGATAACTGGTGTAAACCCGAGATTCGGGTGGGAGAATCGCCTCCGGCCGTCGAACAGACCGCTGGACAACCCGTTCAACTTCTCGATCATCCGATGCCTGGAATCCGCACCAACGCCGCCGCCGAAGTCCTGGGCGTGAGCCCCAACACCTTGCGCAGCTGGGAGCGCCGCTACGGCTTCCCGAAGCCGAAGCGGACCGTCGGCAACCACCGCAACTACGAGTTGGTCGAGCTGCAGGCGCTGCGCGACGCGCTGAACGAGACCGGCAACATCTCCTCGGCGATCGAGCTGGCGCGCCAGCGCCAGTCGGCGCCCGCCGACGACGGCAGCCTCTTCGCCGCCTTCGAGAGCTTCGACGAGTCCGCCGCCGACCGCGCGATCGAGGAAAGCCTCGCCCTGCGCTCGCTGGAGAGGACGGTGGAGGAGATGCTGCTGCCGGCGATCGACAAGCTCGCCGCCGACCCCGAGCGCGAGGCCGAGCTCGAGTTCGCCTCCCGCTGGGCGACTGGCTGGCTCCACGGCGCCCGCCGCCTGGCTTCGGCCGCCTCGCGCCCGGCCGGGATCCTGCTGCTCGACTCCAGCCACGGCCAGGGCGCCGAGGAGGTCCACACCCAGGCGCTCGACCTCGCCCTCCGCCGCGCCGGCTTCCGCGTCCTCGTCCTCTCCAACGAGCTCGGCGACGAGCGGCTCGGCCGCGCCCTCGGCGCCCTCGACCCGACCGCGATCGTCCTCTGCGGCCCCGGCGCCGACACCCAGGGCGCCGTCAAGCTGGTCCGCAAGATCCGCGAGCTCGGCTTCGTCGCTCCGCTCTACGGCTTCCGCGCCGACGGGCTGATCGGCGCCGCGGTGCCCTCGGCGGGCAGCGTCCCCAGCGAAGTGACGGGGATGCTCAACTCGGATCTCCGCCGCCGCGCCGCCCAAGCCTTCGCCTGAGGCGCCCTGACCGGCGCATTTCGGCGTCCTCGGTCGCTTGTGTGCAGAGCACACGGCGCTCCCTGCGTCCTTGAACTGCTTGGTCAGGGCGCCTCAGGGGCCTCGTGCGGCAGCACGATCTCGGCTGCCTCTGCAGAAGTGATGTCCGGGTAGAGGATGCGGATCAAAGCGATGGCGACAGCGCCGCCGACCAGCTGGAAGCCGACGAAGGCCGGCACCGAGGCCGGGGCGATGCCGGCGAAGGTGTCGGAGAACATGCGGCCGACGTCGATCGCCGGGTTGGCGAAGCTGGTGGAGCTGGTGAAGAAGTAGGCCGAGCCGATGTAGGCGCCGACCGCGGCCGGCGCCAGGTTGCCGCGCTCGCTGCGGGCCAGGGCGAAGATCACCAGCAGGAGGCCCGAGGTCGCGATCACCTCGGCGAACAGGTGCGAGGTCGAAGCGCGGTGGGTCGTGGCGATGCTGACCGCCGAGAGGTCGAACATCAGGTTCGCGACCACCGCCCCGGCGATGCAGCCCGCGACCTGGGCCGGGACGTAGGCGAGGGCGTGGCGCCATCGCAGTCCGCCGAAGGCGGCGTCGACGAGGGAGACGACCGGGTTGAAGTGGGCGCCGGAGACCGGGCCGAACATGAGGATGAAGGTGAACAGGCCCGCCGCCGTGGCCGCCGCGTTCTCGAACAGCTGCAAGCCGGTGTCGCCGGGGGAGAGCTGGGCCGCGGCGATCCCAGAGCCGATCACCGTCGCGGCGAGGAAGGCGGAGCCGAGGAACTCGGCGAGCAGGCGCCGGGGCAGGGGAGCGGGGTCCATGCGGCGGCGATCCTATGTATTGACAGTCGTGATTTCAATAGATATATGTAAATAGATGAGCGTCGATCTGGCCCTGCAGCCGAAGACGAAGCGGCCGGCCGGCGAGCCCTGCTGCGAGCCGGTCGTCTACCCCGACGTCGAGCGCGAGAAGGCCGAGCGGATGGCGACCGTCGCGAAGGCTCTCGGCGACCCGATCCGTCTCCAGCTCGTGGATGTGCTGCGAAAGCACGCGGGGCAGGTCTGCGTCTGCGAGCTGGTGCCGCTGTTCGACCTCTCCCAGCCGACCGTTTCCCATCACCTGAAGGTCCTGCGTGAAGCCGGTCTCGTCGGCTCGGAGCGTCGCGGGCTGTGGGCCTACTACTACGTCGTTCCCGGCGCGCTCGCCGAGATCGCCGTATGGCTCGGATAGATGGCGCACGCGCTTTTCGTCTGCCTCCACAACGCCGGCCGCTCGCAGATGAGCCAGGCGCTTTTCGAGCGCGCGGCCGGCGGTCGCCACGAAGCGCGCTCGGCCGGCACGACTCCCGGCGAGCGGGTCCACCCCGAGGTCGTGGAGGCGATGAGGGAGCTGGGGATCGATCTGGCCGATCGCAAGCCGAAGCTGCTCAGCACCGAGGATGCCGAATGGGCCGACGTGGTGGTGACGATGGGCTGCGGCGACAAATGCCCCTACGTGCCCGGCGTCCGCTACCTCGATTGGGACCTGCCCGACCCGAAGGACCAGCCGGTCGAGACGGTCCGGGCGACCCGCGACGAGATCGCGAAGCGGGTCGAGGCGCTGGTCGACGAACTGGATCGCTCCCCCTGACAGCGAAGGGCCGGCGCAGAGGCCGGCCCTTCGCGATCCGGTGGAAGATCGTCTAAGGACGATCGACCAGAACTTCGTAGGTGGCGTTGTCGCCGTGCTGCTGCGTGTAGAACCAGCGCCACTGCGGCGTCCCCAGCTCCGGGATGCGCGCGCCGAGGATGCCCTGCGGGCTCGGGTCCCCGTCGGAGACGACGGCGCCGGTGATCTCGTTGTCGCCGTCGTTCTTGCCGAAGCCGCCGTTGTCGGCATCGATCGTGGCTGAGGGGTCGCGGCCCTCGGCCAACCAGCGCAACGGCTGGTTCTGTGGCTGCGAGTAGTCGCTGCCGACCTGGAACACCCAGCCGGAGTCGAGCGCGTTGCGCTGGCTGTGGAGGGTGTCGCCGGCGTCCTCGACGAACGTGACCGCGGTCCGCGAGAGGAACGTGACGTTGTCGAAGCCGGCATGCGCCGCATCGCCGTTGTAGAAGACGCGGAGGGTGCCGGTGCCGGCGCTCGGGCCGCTCTGGCTCAGCTCGAAGACCGAGCCCCAACCGCCCGCTTTCGCGTTCTCGACGCTTTCGGCGTTGGTGTCGCCCGTCTCGTCGAAGAAGAACTTCGTGAAACCGGTGCCCGGCTGGAAGGCGCCGTTCTCCGGGCGCTTGAACGGGGTGGCGTTCGCCGCTCTCGCCAGTGGCAGCGCCTGGAACGGGGCGGTGCCGTCCGTTGCCGTGTCGTGGATCGTCACCCAGCGGGTTTCGAACGATTTGCCATAGGTGTGGAGAGCGAGCTGGTCGGGGCTGTTGACCGTTTCCTGGCTCGCCGCGGTGATCGGTTCGCCCGCTTCGTTCAGGACCTGCAGCGCCTGCAGCTTGCCGTGGGCGAGGTCGCCCGGGCTCTGCGGGACGTAGCGGTAGACATAGCTGTTCGGTTTGCGGGCTTTCGTCCCGGGCTTGCTGGAGCCGCCGATGTCCTCGCAGATCCAGAGGTCGCCGGCCGAGTCGTCCTGGATTCCCTCGTAGCCACCGCGGCCGAGTGCGCCGGAAACGTCGGTGACGACCGACGGGTAGCTCGGCGTCGCCGCGTAGGTCGGCGCGTTCGCGTTCTCGGTCGTGAACAGGAGACGTTGCGCGAACGGGTCCCAGGTCGAGCCGTCGATCGTCGCCAGCGGTTTGCCTTCGCTGTCGTGGTCGGCGAGCAGCGTCACCCGGTGAGCGGCGTCGGCGTCGAGGTTGACGCGGGTGATGTAGCCGGCGCCGCCGGCGCCGCCCTCATGGCCCTGGAAGAGGAAGTGGGTGCCGTAGTCGTAGCTCGGATCGGCCCCCGCCAGGCCCTGCTTGAAGACGAGGTAGGTGTTCTTGTCGGGCTCGGTCTTGTGCGCCTCGGTCGGGCTGGACGGGGTCGGCAGCATCTGCGGCTGGCCGGCGCTGTTCAGGACGTCGTTGTCGTAGCCGTAGTAGGAGGTCAGGGCCGAGGGGTCCTCGAGGCGGGTCGAGCCCTGGGCGACGGCCACCTGCCGCAGCTCGGGCGAAAGCATCGAGGCCGGCGCATAGCCCGCCGACTTGGTGTTTGCATCAGGGACGCCGGTCAGGGTGGGCCCGGCGGGCGGCGTTGCCCCCGCGACGGCCACAAGCGCGGCGGCGACCGCCAGCGCGAGGACGCCCAGGAGCGAGACCGATTTGGCGTTTCTCACCATCTCTGGATTCCTTTCAGGATCGTTGGATCTGATCCCGCGGAACGCTAAGAACGCTCCTGTGGAGGTCGGTTAAGGGGATGGGGCCGGCCGGTGTCGATCCGGTGAACGAGCCGACCAAAAAAACAGCACCGGGCCGGAGCCCGGTGCTGTCGGAGGTACTGCTGAGCGCTCCCTAGAGGGAGGCGACTGCCTGCAGGCCGGCCTGTTTGACGACCTTCGGCAGCGGCGCGAAGTCCAGCGCGGCGCCGTATTTCTGGCCGATCGTCAGGCAGTAGTTGGCGAACTGCTGCAGGAACCCCTTCTGCTTCGCGTCATGCGGGATGATCGCGTAGGTGAAGGTCGAGATCGGGTAGGCGATCTTGTCCTTCTTCGGGGGGTTGGTGATGCTGATCGTGTTGCTCGAGCCCAGCTTCTTCACGCTCGAAGCCGCGCTCGCGATGTTGGGGATGTTCGGGAGCTCGTAGTTCCCGGCGTTGTTCTGGATCGCGGCGGCGTGGACGCCGGCGGCGATCAGGTAGTAGGCCGAGATGTACCCGATGGCACCCGGCGTTTTCACGACCGTCGCAGTGACGCCGGAGTTGCCTTTGGCGCCGACGCCGGCCTTGAAGCCGACCGTGGTCGCGTAACCGACTTCGCTCTTCCAGGCGGGGCTGATCTTCGACAGGTAGTTGGTGAACGCGTAAGTGTCACCGGAGCCGTCGCTGCGGAAGACCGGGGTGATGGTCAGCCCGGGCAGGTGCACGCCTTTGTTGATTTTCTTGATCTTCGGGTCGTTCCACTTGGTGATCTTGCCGAAGTAGATGCCGGCGAGGACCTTGCCGGTCAGGTTCAGCTTCTTCACGCCCGGGATGTTGAACCCGACGCCGGTGGCCGAGAGGGCCCACGGGATCTGGACGCAGCCGTTGCAGGCGGCGGCCTGTTCCGGGGTCAGCGGTGCATCGGAGGCGCCGAAATCAACCGTTCTGGCGGTGATCTGAGCGATGCCGGTGCCGGAGCCGACGGCGGAGTATTTGACGGGAATGCCTTCTTTGATTTCGAAGTTGCTGATCCAGTTGTTCATCAGCGGGAAGATCAGCGTCGAGCCGGCTCCCGTGATTGCGGCAGAGGCTGCGGCCGCCGTCACCGAGGCCATAGCTCCTACCGATGCGACGACCGCGATCAGCAGTACGAGCAACCTGTTGCGAAGCAATGCGGATTCCTTTCCAGCGTGGGATTGACGGCGCAAGCCTGTCCGGAAAGGATCAAGAAAGTGTGTCAATCCCGTGAAAGGAGTAAGTAACAAGACCGTTACAAGAAAGTGACCGCTGCTTCTTAGGCTGGCGTGCGTGAGCGCCGCCTCCCCTGCAGCCGCCTCCCGGGCCGCCGGGCGCGGCACCCGCGTCAGCGATCTTCGCAAGCGTGGCGACCGCCTGGGCGATCGCTCGATGTTCGGGATCTGCCTGCTGGCGGCGCTCCTCGCCGGCGGGACGATCTTCCTCGTCGGCTACCAGATCGTCCACGGGGCCCTGCCGGCGATCGACAAGTTCGGGCTCGGCTTCGTCTACGAAACCACCTGGCAGCCGAACTTCGGCCAGTTCGGCGCCGGCGTCCTCCTGTTCGGGACCGGCGTCACCTCCGCCTTCGCGCTGCTGCTCGGCGGCCCGATCGCGATCGCGATCGGGCTCTTCCTGACGCTGCTGGCTCCGGGTCACGTGCGCGGCATCGTCGGGCCGCTGGTCGAGCTGCTGGCGGCGATCCCGAGCGTCATTCTCGGTTTCTGGGGCCTATTGGTGCTGGCGCCCTTCGTCCAGGAACACGTCGATCCGTTCCTCCACGACCACTTCGGCTTCATCCCGATCTTCGGTGAACCGAAAACCACCGGCCTCAGCCTCTTCACCGCCAGCCTGATCCTGACGATCATGGTGATCCCGATCATCGCTTCGATCACCCGCGACCTCTTCCAGTCGGTGCCGGCCGAGCTGCAGGACGGCGCCAGCGCCCTCGGCGCCACCCGCTGGGAGGTCGTTCGCGGGATCATCCTGCCGACCACCTCCTCCGGAGTGATCGCGGCCTGCATCCTCGGTCTCGGTCGTGCCCTCGGCGAGGCGATCGCGGTCTCGCAGGTGATCGGCGCCGGCTTCCAGATCAAGTCGTCCCTGTTCGAAACCGGCAACACCCTGGCCGCGCAGATCGCGCTGCAGTTTCCGGGCGCCCTGACCGAACTTCACAAAGCTTCGCTCTACTACTGCGGCGTGATCCTGCTCGTGATCGGCCTGGCGTCGAACCTCCTCGCGCAGTGGATCGGACGCCGCTTCAGCTACGCGGGGGCGGTTGCGCGGTGAACGATGCCGCGATTCCGGATCCGATGGCGCCGTTGACCCCGAGCGGGAACCTGCGGCGGCGGCAGCTCGTCAGCCGCGTGGCCGAGCTCGTCGCTACGGCGGCCGCGGTTCTGGCGCTTGCCGCCCTCGCGCTGGTCATCTACAGCGTCGTCGCCCGGGGTGCGAGCAAGATCAGCTTCGATTTCATCTTCCGGGCGTACCCGAACGGCATCGGCCCGATGCTGCTGGGGACGCTGGAGATCGCCTTGATCGCGACCCTGATGGCGATGCCGGTCGGTGTGCTGATCGCCCTTTTCCTCACCGAGTACAGCGGGGTCAAAGGCGCCCGGACCCTGAAGCTGGTCCTCGATCTGCTCAACGGGCTGCCGTCGATCATCCTCGGCCTCTTCGCCTTCATCGCCTTGGTCGAGTACAAAGGGCAGTCGGGCTTCGCGGGCGCCGTGGCGCTGGCGATCATCGAGCTGCCGCTGATCGCGCGCGGCTCCCAGGAGGTTCTGCAGCTCGTACCGAGCAGCCTGCGCGAAGCTTCCGACGCCCTTGGCGTCGCTCGCTGGCGGTCGGTGCTGACGGTGGTGCTGCCGACCGCGCTCGGAGGCATCATCACCTCGACGGTGCTCGCGGTCGCCCGCGCCGCCGGCGAGACCGCGCCGCTGATCCTCAACAGCTCCAACTTCGACGGTAAGACGTTCGTGCTGAATCCGTTCGAACCGATGCCGAACATCCCGACCTGGATCTACAAACTCTCCGAAGAAGGCAACCCCGAAGGCTTCAACGAAGCCTGGGGGATGTCGCTCCTGCTGGTCTCCCTCATCCTCGTCGCCAGCCTCGGCGCCCGCGCGCTGCTGGCGCGCAGCAAACGAAAGTTGAGCTCATGACGCGCAGCATCCAATCCCTCTCTGAACAGGTCCCGAATCCCGAGCAGGCGGGGATTCCCGCGCGGGTGCGGATCCAGCCCGGCGGCGCGGCGATGCCCGCGGGCCTCACCGAAACGACCGTCGAGATGCAGCCGCTGGTCGCGCCCGAGCTCGTCTTCGACGCCCAGCAGGTCTCGATCTTCTACGGCGCCAAGCAGGCGCTGGCCGGCGTCGACCTCGGCATCCGCCGCGGCCAGATCACGGCGCTGATCGGCCCCTCCGGCTGCGGCAAGACGACCTTCCTGCGCAGCCTCAACCGGATGAACGACCCGGTCCCCGGCTTCCGGATCGAGGGCCGGATCCTCTACCACGGCCACGACGTCTACGGGCCGAACGTGGACCGGGTCGAGGTGCGGCGGCGGATCGGGATGGTCTTCCAGAAACCGAACCCGTTCCCGAAGTCGATCTACGACAACGTCGCCTGGGCGCCGCGCAACCTCGGCCTGCGGCGCGGGCTCGACGAGCGGGTCGAGGGGGCGTTGCGCGGCGCCGCCCTCTGGGACGAGGTCAAAGACCGGCTCAAGGACAGCGCCCTCGGCCTCTCCGGCGGCCAGCAGCAGCGGCTCTGCATCGCCCGCGCGATCGCGATCGAGCCCGACGTCCTCCTCCTCGACGAGCCCGCCTCCGCGCTCGACCCGATCGCCACCGGCGCGATCGAGGACCTGATGCATAGCCTCAAAGGCCGCTTCACGATCGTGATCGTCACTCACAACATGCAGCAGGCGGCCCGCGTCGCCGACCGCACCGCCTTCTTCAGCCTCGAGACCGCCGGCGAGAAGCCGGTCGGAACGCTGATCGAGGTCGACGAGACCGAGAAGATCTTCGCCGAGCCCCGCGACCCCCGCACCCGCGACTACGTCTCCGGCCGCTTCGGCTAGGAGCTGCTCAGCGCTTGAGGATCTCCTCGCCCGAGACCTGGGCGAGGAGGGGTTTGCCGCACTGCCAGCAGAAGGTGGCGCCGCTGGAGTGGGGGGCGCCGCAGCCGGTGCAGAGGCCGGCGGTGCCGGTCTGCTCGGTGCGGAGGATGCGTTCCACCTCGCTCAGCTCGGCGTCGGCGTCCTGGAGGGGCAGCGCCCGCTTGACGATCACCTCGACGTCGATGCTGTTGCGGACGATCATCTCGTAGACGAGGCCGCCGAGGTCCCACTGCAGCTCGGCGACGCGGGCGACGAGCTGCTCGCGCCGGCGTTCGAGGTCGACGATGAGCTCTTCGCCGTAAGCGGAGTTGAGGCTGGGCGGGCCGCCGTTGTTCGACGCAGCCGCGGGCTGACCGGTCGTCGGCGGAGCAGGGGTGCGGCGAAGACGCTCAGGCAGCCTCATTCGAAGAATTCCCCTTCGAACTTGCCGCTCTTGCTGCAGCCGGCGACGCTGGGATCGCATTTGCCTCCGAGCTTCTGTTCGGGCGGGGCGATCTTCACCCCGGGAGCCGGTTCATAAGCTTCTTCGGTCGCCTTGGTGGCGCCGCTCTTGCCGATCTGAGTTTTTTCCTTCGCCTTCTTTTTCGTCGCGGTGCCGCCTTTGCCACCGCCGGCGCCGGCCGAGCCCTTGCCTTCTTTCGCTTTGCCGACGGAGCCGACTTCGCTGCCTTCGCCGCCGCCGACGCGGATGATCTGCGGCGCGGTGTTGGCGGCGTTGCTGGAGCCGCCGCTGGAGCGGCCGATCAGGACGCCGACTCCGATCGCCAGCACCAGCGTCGCCACGCCGGCGACGAGCGAGGCGTTGGCCGACATGAACGGTCGCCGCTCAGGAGGTGGCGATGGCGCTGCCGCGGACTCGGGCTGCGGCCGGCGCTTGGAAGCCTCCATGAAGGTGACTGCGTCCATGAACGGAAGCCGGGGATCGCCGCGGCGGTGGCCGCAGGCGAGGCAGTACCGCTGGTCCGCCAGGAGCGAGGCGCCGCAGTTGGGACACGCGTCTCCGCCACCCGCCAGCGGGTTGTTCAGCTCAGGGGCAGGGGGCGACACACGCCGCATTCTTGAAGCGACCAGAGGCCCGGGTGTTGAAGATTTGTGAAAAAAGTGTGTTACGAGCCGGTAGCAGGATCTTCACAAGTCACACCTGCGGGCGGCTGAGAATCAGCCCCGCACGTGACTCTCAAAACCTGCTCCGAGTGCGGGGCCGCTCAGGCTCCCGACCAGCGCTACTGCCTCAAATGCGGTGCTCGGCTGGGATCGTTGCCGACGGCGATCGCGGTCCAGATCGGCCGCGTGAAGAAGTTCGCGACCGGCCGCATCCCGCTCGTCAAAGCGCCCGCTCCCAAAGAGGCGGACGCCGGCAGGAAAAAGGGCTGGCCGTATGAACGCTCGGACTTCATGCCCTCGCCGCGGGCGGCGGCGGCCGCGGTGATCGGGATGCTGGCGCTGGGGGTCGCGCTCGGTTCGGCGACCAACGAACTCGCTCGCAGCGCCGGCCTGACCACGATCCTCTTCGAAGAACCCGAACCGGCGCCTGAAGAAGAAGAACCGGCGCCTGAAGTCGCGGCGGCGCCTGAAGAAGAAACGACCGCCGAACCGGCACCGGCGGCGACGCCCTCGGCGATCCCGGAAGAAGAAGCGGTGATCGAAGAACCGCTCCCGGGCGGCCCCGAAGCGACCAAACCGCCGATCAAAGAAGAACTGCCGGAAGGGCTGCCCGAAATCAAACACGTCTTCGTGATCATGCTCGGTGAAAACGGCTACGAAGAAACCTTCGGGAAAGCCTCCACCTCCGCATACCTGAGCGAAGAGCTGCCGGCCCAGGGGGAGCTCCTGCCGAACTACTTCGCGGTGACCAAAGGGCAGCTGGCGAACCAGCTCGCGCTGATCAGCGGCCAGGGCCCGACGCCCGAAACGCAGGCCGACTGCCCCGACTACACCGACATCGCTCCCGGCACCGAAGGCGACGAAGGACAGATCGAAGGCAACGGCTGCGTCTACCCGGCGACGACGAGGACCCTGCCGGGGCAGCTCGAAGAAAAAGAACTGACCTGGAAGGCGTATGTGGAAGGGTCCGAGGACGGGGCCGCCGTCGGCCAGCCGACCAGCTGCCGCCACCCGGCGCTCGGCGGAGCCGACCCGAACCACCAGTCGACCGGCGCCGACAGCTACGTCACCTGGCGCAATCCCTTCGTCTACTTCCACTCGATCATCGACGGCGAAACCTGCGCCAAAGCGGACGTAGGCCTGCCGCAGCTGACCAAAGACCTCCAGGGCAAAGCGGAACGCTTCCCGGCCGTTGCCTACATCGCTCCCGATGCCTGCCACAGCGGCGGCGAACAGCCGTGCGAAGAAGGGGCCCTCGCCGGCCCGGCGGCGAGCGAAGAATTCCTCAAGACGATCGTCCCGGAAATCCAGGAATCCTTCGCCTACAAGGACGGCGGCTTGATCGTGATCACCTCCGCCGAGGCGCGCCAAGGCGGCGAAAACCCCGACGCCGGCGCCTGCTGCTTCTTTCCGGCCTACCCCAACCTGCCGGCCGAAGGAGAAGAACAGACGACGGGGCTGGTAAAGGAAACCGGCGGCGGCGGGCGCGTCGGCGCGGTCCTGCTCTCTCCCTACATCGAACCCGGGACGACGAGCGAAAGCTACTTCAACCACTACTCGCTGCTGGTCACGATCGAGGAATTCTTCGGCCTCGAAAAGATCGGCTACTCGACCAACCCGTTGCTGGTCGGCTTCGGCGAAGAACTGTTCAGCACGACCGGCTGACCCTCGTCAGTCGAGGAAGATCAGCACCGCGGTGATGAGCCCGAGGGCGATGCCGCCGGCGGCCAGCGCCCGCAGCGGCCATTTCGGCGCCTCGCGGAAGCGCCCTTCCCGCAGCGCCTTTTCCATCGCCTCGCGGTCGGCGGTCCCGTAGGCGATCGAGAAGATCCCCCAGATCGCGAAGCCGACGCCGGTGATGACGTAGGGCCACCGCAGCGCGCTCCCGCTCAGCTCCGGGACGACGCGGCCGACGCCCAGGGCGACCGCCAGCGCCGTCAGCCCAGTCCGCCACCAGGCGAGCTGCGTCCGCTCGCTTGCCAGGAACGTGCGGCGGCTGGCGTCGACCAGCTGGGCCGGATCGGGATCAGGTTTCAGCGGCGGGTTCTCAGCCATAACCGAACTGCATCAGATTTTCGCCTAAGGTCAACGCTTCGCACACGACGCTGAAAGCGGGAGGAAGGAGCTGCAATGTCGCTGGACCAGAGCAAGGTCGGCCGGGTGGTGGCCGAACAGATGGAGGCGATCGAGAACGACTACGGCGACGACTGCGAGATCGGCGACGTCTGCACGATCGTCGAGGTGGTCGGGCCGCACGGCTCCCACGTCCGGGTCCGCAGCAGCGACATGCGCCCGCACAGCGGCCTCGGCCTGATCCGGATGGCCGAACAGGCGATGCTCGGCAACCTCGGCGGCGCCGCCGAGTAGAGGGAGGCGCGGGCGGGCTCCAACTATCCTCAGGGGCCGATGAGCGGGGACGGATCAGACATCGTCGTGATGAAGTTCGGCGGCACCTCGGTCGCCGGAGCAGAGCAGATCAAGCGCGCCGCGGGCCGGATCGTCGCCGCCCGCGAGGCCGGCAACCGGGTCGTCGCCGTCCTCTCGGCCCGCGGCAAGACGACCGACGAACTGGTCGCGCAGGCGCACGAGATCTCCGAGCGGCCGGTTGCCCGCGAGATGGACATGCTGCTCTCGACCGGGGAGCGGATCTCCTGCGCCCTCTGTGCGATGGCGATCCACGACATGGGCCACGAGGCGATCTCGCTGACCGGCTCGCAGGCGGGGATCGTCACCGACTCCTCCCACACCAAGGCGCGGATCATCGACGTCCGCGCCGACCGCATCAGCGCCGCGCTCGAAGAGGACCGGATCGTCCTCGTCGCCGGCTTCCAGGGCGTCTCGACCGAGAGCCGCGACGTCACCACGCTCGGCCGCGGCGGCTCCGACACCACCGCGGTCGCCCTCGCCGCCGCGCTGCGCGCCAGCGTCTGCGAGATCTACACCGACGTCTCCGGCGTCTACAGCGCCGACCCGCGGATCGTCCCCACCGCCCGCAAGCTGCCGGTCGTCTCCTTCGAGGAGATGCTGGAGATGGCGGCCTCCGGGGCGGGCGTGCTGCAGCTGCGCTCGGTCGAGTACGCGCGCAACCACGGCGTGCAGATCCACTGCCGCAGCAGCTTCGAGGACGGTCCCGGTACCCTCGTCGTCTCAGAGGAAGAGACGATGGAGAACCCGTTCGTAACCGCAGTCACCCATTCAAGCTCCGAGGCGCGCGTGACCCTGCACGGCCTGCGCGACGAGCCCGGGGTAGCCGGCCGCATCTTCGGCGCGCTGGCCGACGCGAACGTCAACGTCGACGTGATCATCCAGAACGAGCCGATCGGCGACGATGCGCTTGCCGACCTCTCCTTCACCGTCGACCGCTCCGACCTGCCGACCGCCAAGGACACGATCGCCTCCATCGGGGACGTCTCGCTCGAGGTCCTCACCGACGAGCAGATCGGCAAGGTCTCGATCGTCGGCGCCGGCATGCGCTCGCATCCGGGCGTCGCGGCCAAAGTCTTCCGCATCCTCGGCGAGGAAGGGATCAATATCGAGATGATCTCCACCTCGCCGATCAAAATCTCATGCGTCATCGCCGCCGACCGCGTCGGCGACGCCGTCAACGCCCTCCATAAGGCGTTCGAGCTCGGCGACGACGCGGTCAAGCCCGAGGACCCGACCGGCCCCGACCACCGGCCGACGGTCGCCGGCTAGCCCGTCGGGTCATACTCGAACGAGATGGCGGGCGACGGATACAGAGTCGGGGTGCTGGGGGCGACGGGGCTCGTCGGCACGACGATCCTCGAGCTGCTCGCCGACCGCGACTTCCCGGTCGCCGAGCTGCGGCCCCTGGCTTCCGAGCGCTCGGCGGGCAAGACGATCGAGTGGCAGGGCGAGGCGCTCACCGTCCAGGCAGTCGGCGACGACTCGATCCAGGGGCTCGACCTCGTCCTCTCCTCCGCCGGCGGCTCGGTCAGCGCCGAGTGGACGCCGAAGCTGGTCGAGGCGGGGGCGACGGTGGTCGACAACACCAGCTACTGGCGCATGCACGACGAGGTGCCGCTGGTCGTCTCCGAGGTCAACCCCGACGCCCTCGCTGGCCACAAGGGGATCATCGCCAACCCCAACTGCTCGACGATGCAGATGGTCGTCGCCCTGAAGCCGCTCTACGACGCGGCCGGGATCGAGCGGCTGGTGATCTCCACCTACCAGGCGGTCTCCGGGACCGGCAAGGCGGCAATCGACGAGCTGCGCTCGCAGGCGCGGGCGATCGTCGGCGGCTACGACGTGCCCCAGCCGCAGGTCTACCCCCACCAGATCGCCTTCAACGTGCTCGCCCAGGCCGGCAACTTCCCCGACGGCGACGACCACACCGACGAGGAGCGCAAGCTGATCAACGAGACCCGCAAGATCCTCGGCGACCCCGGGATCAAGGTCAGCGCCACCTGCATCCGGGTGCCGGTGGTGACCGGCCACTCCGAGGCGGTCAACGTCGAAACCCGCGAGCCGCTCGACCCCGAGCAGGCGCGTGAGCTGCTCGCCGCGGCGCCGGGCGTGACCGTGGTCGACGACCCCGCCGCCGGCCGCTATCCGATGGCGGTCGAGGCCGCCGGCAGGGACGACGTCTTCGTCGGCCGCATCCGTCGCGACGCCGGCAACGAGCGTGCCCTCGACCTCTGGATCGTCGCCGACAACCTGCGCAAGGGCGCCGCCACCAACGCCGTCCAGCTCGCCGAGCTCCTGGTGGAGCGCGGCCTGGTCGGCACCCGGGTCTAGTCGGTGGACATCAGCTTCGGCGGCGCCCTGCTGCTGTTCGGCGGGCTGCTCGCGGTCGTCGCCGCGCTCTCGGGGGTGATGAAGGGAACGGTGCTCTCGGCCTCCGTGCTGTCCGTGGCCCTCGGCTTCGCGCTCGCCGTCGCCGGAGTGGTCCACGTCGACGCCGGCGACAAGGCGATCGTCGAGCTGGTCGAGCTGGCGCTGATCCTCACCCTGTTCAGCGACGGGATGTTCGTCGAGCGCGAGCTGCTGCGCAGGCACTGGGGCCCGGTGGCCAGGGCCCTGGTGATCGCGATGCCGATCACGGTGGCCTTGCTGGGGCTGGCGGCGAAGGGGTTGTTCCCGGACCTGACCTGGGCGCAGGCCCTCCTACTGGCGGCGGTGCTCTCGCCGACCGATCCGGTCGTCACCTCGGCGGTCGTCACCTCGCGCCTGGTCCCGAGCAAGGTCCGCCACACGCTCAACCTCGAGTCCGGCCTCAACGACGGCCTGGCGCTGCCGTTCGTCCTCTTCTTCCTCGTCCTGGCAACGCCGGGCGGCAATGCCGGCACCGAAGCGGCGAAGCTGCTCGGCGAAGCCGTGGTCGGGGCGGCGATCGGCGTCGCCCTCGGGGTCGCCGCCGGCCGCCTCCACCTGCGCCTGCCGGGCGGCGGTATCACCCCCCGCTACGAGGGGATCTACGCCGTCGGCTTCGGGCTCGCCGCCTTCGGGCTCGCCGAAGTCACGATCGGCAACGGCCTGATCGCCGCCTTCGTCTGCGGGATCGCGATGGGAGCGAGCGAGCGCCAGGTCCCCGACGGCTTCGTCGAGTTCGCCGAGAACGCCAGCGCGATCCTCCAGGTGCTGACCTTCTTCGTCTTCGGCGGCCTGATCTACGCCACCGGCTTTCACCACAGCGTGCCGCCGCTCATCGCCTTCGTCCTCTTCGCGCTCCTTCTCGCCCGGCCGGTGGCGGTGATGCTCTCGTTCCTGCGCACCGGCATTCCGCGGTCGGAAAAGCTCTTCATGGCCTGGTTCGGCCCCAAGGGCGTCGCCTCGATGCTGTTCGCCCTCTTCGTCCTCAAGTCGAAGGTCGGCAACACGAATCTGATCTTCGACACCGCCGCGATCACGATCATCGCCTCGATCATCGCCCACGGCCTCACCGACACCGTCGGTGCCCAATGGCTGGCGCGGCGGGTTGGATTGACGAAACAGCTCTAGAAATGTTTTGTCTGCTACAGTTCCAGCATGAGCGATTGGCAAGTAGAACGCCACGACGAAGAGATCAGGCGCCTTGAGAAGCGGCCTTACGAGGCGGAGGACAAGATCCGCATCTTGGAGCGGCGCCCGATGGAATGGCTGTTGAAGGCAGAGATGGCCGCAATGTGGATCCTGGTCGCCGCGTTCTGGATCTACGAGATCGTCAGCAAGAACCACTAGCGACGACGAGCCGATGATCGAGCACCTCAGAGGTGCTCGATCATCGGCTCGTTCAGTGACTAAGCAGCGACGCCGGCGAGGCGGTCCTGGACCCAGCCGGTGGAGGCGACGTGGCGGTTCAGGCCCAGCTCCTTCGGCTCGGCGCCGAGGGCGAGGCCGACCAGCTGGGGCAGGTGGAGGACGGCGAGGCCGAGGTCGCGGTTGACGACCTTGGCCGCCTCCGGCTGCTGCATGTCCAGGTTGAGGTGGCAGAGTGGGCAGGGGGTGACCAGGCAGTCGGCGCCGGCGTCGATCGCGTCGCCGACGTGGGTGCCGGCCTGCCGCAGCGAGGTGTCGCGGTTCATCGTCACCACCGGGAAGCCGCAGCACTTGCGGGCGCCGTCGTACTCGACGACTTCGCCGCCGAGGGCCTCGATCACCTTCTCCAGGTAGATGTCGCGGTCCGGGTGGTCGGCGTAGCCGAGCCGTTCCTTCGGTCGCACTATGTAGCAGCCGTAGAACGGGCCGACCTTGAGGCCCTCGAGGGGGCGGACGACCTGCTCCTTGAGCCGGTCGAGCCCGTAGTCCTCGACCAGGAGCCAGAGGAAGTTCTTGTTCGTGAAGCCGTCCTTGCCCTTCTCGTAGGAGAGGCCCTGACCGGAGAGCACTTCGTTGATGTGGGCCCGGTAGGCCGAGTCGGCGTCGAGCCGCTGCTGGCACTCCGACTGGGCGCCCTGGCAGGTCGAGCAGATGTTCATCATCGAGAGGCCGGTCTGCTGGGCGAGCGCGAAGGTGCGGGCGTTGAGCGTGTCGGCCAGCTCCTGGTTGTGCTCGGCGATGACGCCGGCGCCGCAGCAGTTGGCGCGGTCGAGTTCGACCAGCTCGATTCCCAGCTTCTGGGCCACCAGGGCCATCGAGCCGTGCAGCTCGGGGGTGAAGCCGCGCGAGACGCAGCCGGGCCAGTAGGCGACTTTGATCTTCTCAGCCATTGGTGACCTCCTCGGCCGCGGTGCCGTCGGGCTGGGCGTCGTCGCCCTCCTCGCCCCGGATGTACAGGTTCAGTTCCTCGCTGTGCTCCTCGGCGTGCGCGTAGATCGACTTGACGTCGCTCATCGAGTCCTTGGGCAGGCCGTGGTGCAGGCCGGGGATCGCCTGCCGGATCTTGACCTTGCGTTTGCGCAGCGGCCGCAGGATCGTCGGCAGCGACTTGATCGTTTCGGTCAGGCCGCGCTTGCTCGGTTTCAGCTTGCCTTTCACGCCGGGCGCAAAGGACTCCTGAAGCAGCAGTCCCTCGTCCAGTGTCCCCTTCTTCTCGATGATCTTGACGAAGGCCGCCTCGTGGTTATGGCCGTGATTGGGATCGTCGATCCCCTCCTCGCCGGCCTTGCGGCGCAGGCGCATGATCTGGTCCATCGGCGCTACGCCCTTGGGGCAAGCGTCGATGCAGCTGAAGCAGTGGGTGCAGTCGTAGATCCCGTGCGGGTCATGGGCGAGGTCGTGGAGGCGCTCGACGGTCTCGGCGTCGCGCGGGTCGCCGACGAAGCGGTAGGCCTTGGCCAGCGCCGCCGGGCCGACGAAGTCGGGGTCGGCTTCCATCGAGAGGCAGGAGGAGACGCAGGCGCCGCACTGGATGCAGGCCATCGACTGGGTGATGTCGATCATCGATTCCGGCTCGACGACGTACTCGCGCTCGGGCGGCTCGCCGTGCGGCAGCAGCCACGGGGTGACGCGGCGGATCTTGGTCCAGTGCGTCGACTCCATGTCGGTGATCAGGTCCTTGATCACGGGCATGTTCCCCATCGGCTCGATCACGATCGGGTTCTCTTTCGAGCCGGTCTCGCCTTCGGCGAGTACGGGGCTCTCGGTGCTGGCAACGCCGGCCATCTTGTTGGCCTGCTCCTGGGCCTCGCCGATCTGGGTCTTGCAGCCGAGCCCGGACTGGCCGTTGATCTTCATCCCGCAGGAGCCGCAGATCGCCGCCCGGCAGGAGCAGCGGACCGCGAGCGAGCCGTCGTCGCGGTCTTTGGCCTGCAGCAGGCCGTCGAGGACCGAGAGCGAGGGGTCGAGATCGACGTCGAACTCCTCCCAGTAGGGGCCCTCGCCGCTCTCGGGCTGGAACCGGCGGACTTTGATCGTGTACTCGGCCATTAGTAGGTCCTCTCTTGCGGTTCCCACTGGGTGATCGTGACCTCGGAGTAGGAGATCTCGGGGCCGTCGTCGGCCCGCTCGAGGTCGATGTGTTTGAGCCACTCGTCGTCGTTGCGCTCCGGGTAGTCGGTGCGGTACTGGGCGCCCCGGCTCTCCTTGCGCTCCAGCGCCGCGACGCAGGTGCACTCGGCGTTGTCGAGCATGTACCCAAGCTCGATTGCGGCAATCAGGTCCTGGTTGAAGACGCTGCCGTGGTCGTCGACGTAGGCGGTCTTCGCCTCCTCCTTCAGGCGCCTCACCACTTCCAGCGCCTCCTGGATCCCGGCCTCCTCGCGGAAGACGGCGACCTTGGAGTCCATCGTTTCGCCCAGCTCGAGCTTGATCTCGGAGATGCGGCGCCCCGAGCCCTTCTCGCGGCCGAGGACGTCGGCGATCATCGCCTCCTCGTCCTCCAGCACCTTCTTCGAGGGCCGCAGGTAGTCGTTGCGCTTGGCGCGGGCGGCGGCGTCGCGGCCGCTGCGCTTGCCGAAGATCAGCGTGTCCAGCAGCGAGTTGGCGCCGAGGCGGTTGCCGCCGTGGACCGAGACGCAGGCGACCTCGCCGGCGGCGTAGAGGCCGGGGATGTCGGTGCGGCCGTCGACGTCGGTCTTGACCCCGCCCATCGTGTAGTGGTTGCCCGGCTTGATGTGGATCGGTTCGCGGGTGATGTCGACGCCGGCGAAGTCGCGGCCGACGAGGACGATCTCGCGCAGCGCCTCGTGCACGCGCTTCTTCGGCACCACCGTGATGTCGAGGGCGACGGTGCCGTCGGGGAAGCCGCGGCCCTCGTTGATCTCGGTCTGCTCGGCGCGGGAGACGACGTCGCGCGAGGCGAGCTCCATCTTGTTCGGCGCGTACTTCTCCATGAAGCGCTCGCCCCTGGCGTTGAGGAGGTGGGCTCCCTCGCCGCGGGCGCCCTCGGTGATCAGGAAGCCCTTGCCCGCCAGCGTCGTCGGGTGGTACTGGATCATCTCCATGTCCATCAGCTTCGCCCCGGCCCGGTAGGCCATCGCGATGCCGTCGCCGGTGCAGATCAGCGCGTTGGTGGTCGGCCGCCAGACCTGGCCGTTGCCGCCGGTGGCGAGGATCACCGACTTCGCCCGGAACAGCTCCATCGAGCCGTCGGCGACGTTGCGGGTGACGACGCCGCAGCACTCGCCGCTCTCGTCGATCGCCAGCGAGCCGCAGAACCACTCCTCGTAGCGGGCGATCTGCTCGGAATACTTCATCAGCTGCTCGTAGAGCACGTGCATGATCGCCTGGCCGGTGATGTCAGCGACGTAGTAGGTGCGGGCGGCGGAGGCGCCGCCGAAGGCGCGGGTCCCGAGCTTGCCCTCCTCGTTGCGGTGGAAGGTGACGCCGAGGTGCTCGAGGTGGAGGATTTCCTCCGGCGCCTCGCGGGTCATGATTTCGATCGCGTCCTGGTCGCCGAGGTAGTCGGAACCCTTGATCGTGTCGAAGGCGTGGGACTCCCAGGAGTCGCCGGGATTGAGCGCCGCGTTGATGCCGCCCTGGGCGGCGTTGGAGTGGGAGCGGACCGGGTGGACCTTGCTGATGATCCCGACCGACACACCCTCCTCGGCGGCCGCGAGAGCCGCCCTTTGGCCGGCGAGACCGGCCCCGATTACGAGAACGTCATGGGTAGGCACGGGGCGGAACCCTATACCTGGCGAGGTCGTCGGCGTAGTCGTAATTCGTCACATTTGATGCATGGGTGGAGGGAGGCGGGGGAGGCCCTCACCGGACAACAGCGGGGAGGGTCCGGTGAGGACCTCCCCCGCCTCCATCTACAGCCACTGGTGGCTCAGGCGGCGGACGGTCTCTTGGAGGAGAGAGATAGACGTCTCGACGGTGGCGTAGTTGATGTTCGCGGCGGTGTCCGTGGGCCAGTGGTAGTTCGAGGCCTGCTTGAGGTCGTTGCAGCTGCAGAGGACGGCGGTCTCGTAGCCGGCGGCGTGGGGCTCGAGGCCGTCGGTGCCGTTGTGGATGCGCAGGTCGGGGTAGAGCCAGATGCCCGTCTCCTCGGCGAGCCCGTCCATGAAGGCGAGCGCGCGGGGCGAGTACTCGTTCATCTTCAGGAAGCCCTCGCCGCGGAGGACCAGCAGGTGGTCGGACCCGAGCGCCTCGAGGCAGAGGAAGAAGGTGCTCTCCCGCGGCAACTCGGGGAAGTGGCGCTCGCCCCAGGCCTTCATCCCCTCGCTGAAGGACTCCTCCGAGCCGGTCGAGAGGAGGATCACCCGGACGCCCTCCGGCGGCTCCTCGATGAACCGTTTGGCCAGCGCCGGCAGGACGACGCAGGCGGCGCCGTTGTCGTTGGCGCCGGGCACGACTTCGCGCAGGCCGATGTCGGCCATCGCCGCCGTCGTCCCGAGGCCGAGGAGGAGGCCGAGCTTCGTCAGCGAGCGCCGGCCGCTGATCGCCCCGAGCGCGGCCAGCAGCGGCCCTCCGACCACCGGCGCCATCAGCGGCGGGCTGGTGTTGGTGCGCTCGATCAGCCCGAGCCTGTCGGCGACCTCTGCCGGTTTCGGGTGGAAGACGAGGCCCGAGTGCGGGGCGTCGTGGTGGGCGATGAAGACGATCGTCCGCTCGGCGTTCGGGTCGCCCAGCTCGCAGCTGACGTTGTAGGTGGTGCGCTTGGGGAGGAGGCGCCGCAGACGCCGCTGGTGCGGCGGGAAGTCGTCGGCGATCCCGGCGGCGCCGACCAGGCCGAGCAGCGCTCCAAGGACCCGGCGGCCGCGCAGCGCCAGCGCCGCCCCGAGCGCGCCCAGCGCGGCGCCGAGCCCGAGCGACCACCAAAACGTGCCGTTGGCGCTCTCCGCCTCGATCCGCGCCTCGGCGCCCACCGCGGCGAACTGCCCAACCAGCCACTCGGCCGCGCGCCGCTCCCCCTCGGAGGCCGACGGCCGCTCGATCCGCTCGAGTTCCTCGAGCCGCTCCCGCAGCCAAGCTGCTTCAGAAGACACGGCCGAAGACGCTAGCCGCTTACCATTGCCCCATGCTCGGCGGTGGGTCGATCACCCTCTTCCACATTCGCGGGATCAGAGTCAGCGTCGACTGGTCCTGGTTCATCGTCCTCTTCCTGGTCATCCTCTACATGACCAACTTCTTCGAAGGGCTGCTCGGAGAAGGGGGGACGACGCCCTTCGTCTACGGCGTGCTCAGCGCGGTCGGTTTCTTCGGCTCGATCCTCCTGCACGAGTTCGGCCACGCGGTAGTGGCGATGCGCAACGGGATCGGCATCAGCGGCATCCAGCTCTGGATCTTCGGCGGCATGGCGCGGATGGACCGCGAAGCCGACTCGCCGAGCACCGAGCTGAAGGTGGCGCTGGCGGGGCCGGTGGTGAGCCTGGCGATCGTCGTCGTGCTCGCTCTGGTCGGGGTCGGCGCCGTCGGCTGGACCGAGTTCCACGAGGCCGCGGTGCAGGAAACGCGCTCCAACGCCTCGGCCCTGATGGCGCTCCTCGCCTGGCTGTTCGCGATCAACGCCCTCGTCCTCGTCTTCAACCTGCTGCCGGCCTACCCGATGGACGGCGGCCGGGTGGCGCGGGCGATCGCCTGGCGGCGCTCCGGCGACCGCACCTCGGCGACCCGCTTCGCCGCCAACCTCGGCCGGGTCTTCGGCTACCTCTTCATCGGCGGCGGCATCGTCCTCGCTGTCAGCGGCTACGCCTTCTCCGGCATCTGGCTCGCCCTGATCGGGATGGTGATCAACGGCTCCGCCCGCGGCGCCGCGATGCAGACCGCCATCACCAGCCGCATCGGCGACGTTCGCGTCGCCGACGTGATGGACCGCGAGCCGGTCGCGATCCCCGCCGACCTCAGCGTCGAGCAGGCGCTCGACGAGTACTTCCTCCGCTACCGCTGGCCCTGGTTCCCCGTCGTCGACGCCGCCCACCGCTTCCTCGGCCTGGTCGAACGCGACAAGGCCGACGAGGTGCCCGAGATCGAGCGCGCCGGCTCCCATGTCTCCGACCTCGTCGACCACGACATCGGCCTCTTCGTCCGCGACGACACCCCCCTCGACACCCTCCTCGCCAACCAGAACCTCCGCCGCCTCGGCGCCCTGATGGCAGTGGACGCCGAAGGCCGCCTCAGCGGCGTGATCACGATCGAGCAGGTAGGCCGGGCGTTGCGGGACGCCACGGCTGGGCGCTGAGCGCTACCAGGCGTTTATCTGTGAAGGCGCCGGTGAGCGATCTCGTAGACGCTCGGCTTCCATGGTCGTTCAGGGTGCCGCTCGCCCACAGCGATCAGAACTAGAGCAGGCCTGCTGGCTTCTTCGTCGGCGGTGAGGACGGCGCCCCATCTGCCGGCGGGCGGTGGGATGTAGAGCTTGACGCACCCGCCGAGATGGGTCCCGTCTCTACCTTCCTCTTGACAGCGAAGCAGCCCCTCCAGCGGGGCTCCTTTCTCCCGTAGTGTCGTGATCACTGGCTCGATTGCTGCTCGCGCTGCTGGCGTGCAACGAGCCAGGTCCTCTGTGAGAACCTCATCGACGACTCGAACCTCGAAGCGCGGACCCGCGCCCGCGCTTGTCAATGCTTTAGCCCTCGCTGTCGGTGGGAAGCGATCCGAAGTGCCGATCGAAGTCCTCGCGGTTCATGGGCTTGGTCCCGGTCCGCTTGCGAATCTCCTCGATCGAGGTCGCCTTGGAAGGCCAATCCGGCGCGAAGATCAACCTGACCTCCGCTGCTTCCTCCTCCGTCATCGCGTCGATCTGCGCGTACAACTCGGCCTTCGTCATGCATCAGATCGTACCCTCCAAGTCTGCGGATTCCGCTGCGTCAGCTCCGAAAGACCGGCAGATCGCGGATAACGTCGGCGACATGCATCGGTAGCCGGTGGAGCTTGGCGAAATTTGACCGTCTAAACGTTCAGCTCAGTAGCGGAGTTATGAGCGGGTGCTACAGCCGCCGAGGGGGAGATGATGATTCTCAGACGGCAGGCCTATGGCGCTCGATGATGCGGCCGAAGTCGGTGCCGGCGGGGAGGGTGCCGAAGGCTTGGCCCCAGTCGCCTGAGAGGCGGGAGGCGCAGAAGGCGTCGGCGACGGCCTCGTCGCCGTAGCGGACGAGGAGGGAGGCCTGGAGGGCGAGGGCCATCTTCTCGACCACGCGGCGGGCGCGGGACTCGATCGTCTCCAGGTCGCCTGGTAGCTCGTCACGGAGTTCGGCGGCGAAAGCGGCGAGGCGGGGCTCGGCGGCGGCGGCCTCCTCGACCTCGGCGAAGAAGGACTCGACGGAGGTCGGGCTCTTGACCATGGCGCGGAGGACATCGAGGCACTGGACATTGCCCGAGCCCTCCCAGATCGAGTTGAGGGGGCTCTCGCGGAAGAGGCGGGGCATCCCCGACTCCTCGACGTAGCCGTTGCCGCCGAGGCACTCGAGCGCCTCGCCGGCGTGGACCACGGCGCGCTTGCAGACCCAGTACTTGAGCACGGCATTGGCGATCCGCTTGAAGCTCTGGGCGTCCTCGTCGCCGACGATCGCTTCGTCGTAGGCGCGGGCCAGCCGCAGCGCCCCGATCGTCGCCGCCTCCGACTCGATCGCGAGGTCGGCGAGGACGTTGCGCATCAGCGGCTGCTCGACCAGCTCGCGGCCGAAGACCGAGCGGTGGGAAGCGTGGTGGATCGCGTGGGCGACGCCCGCGCGCATCCCGGTCGCGCCGCCGAGGACGCAGTCGAGCCGGGTGTGGTTGACCATCTCGATGATCGTCCGCACCCCGGCGCCCTCCTCGCCGACCAGCCAGGCCGAGGCGGCGTCGAACTCGATCTCGCTGGAGGCGTTGGAGCGGTTGCCGAGCTTGTCCTTCAGCCGCTGCAGGCGGAAGCGGTTGCGCTCGCCGTTGGGCGTCCAGCGCGGGAAGAGGAAGCAGGAGATGCCGCCGTCGGCCTGGGCGAGGACGAGGAAGGCGTCGCACTGCGGCGCCGACATGAACCACTTGTGGCCGGTCAGCTCGTACTCGGCGCCGGGGCCGCCGCCGTTCACGGGCCTGGCGACGGTGGTGTTGGCGCGGACGTCGCTGCCGCCCTGCTTCTCGGTCATCCCCATCCCCGCCAGCGCGCCGAGCTTCTGCGGCGCCGGCGCGTTCGCCGGGTCGTAGTCGGCGGAGAGGAAGCGCGGCTCCCACTCGGCCGCCAGCTCAGGCTGGGTGCGCAGCGCCGGGATCACCGAGTAGGTCATCGAGATCGGGCAGCCGATCCCGGCCTCGGCCTGCGACATGCACATGAAGGCGGCGCCGCGGGCGACGTGGGCGCCCGGCCTCGGGTCCTTCCAGGGCGAGCAGTGCAGCTCGTGCCCGACCCCGATCACCATCAGCTCGTGCCAGGCGGGGTGGAAGTCGACGGTGTCGACGCGGTGGCCGTAGCGGTCGTGAGTCTTCAGCCGCGGCGGGTTCTCGTTCGCCTGGGCGCCGAGCGCCTGCACGTGCTCGCTGCCGGCGATCTCGCCGACCGCGGCGATCCGCGCCTCGTCCCAGTCCGCGCCCTCGCGCCTC
This sequence comes from Solirubrobacterales bacterium, assembly GCA_036378275.1. Classification (GTDB taxonomy): domain Bacteria; phylum Actinomycetota; class Thermoleophilia; order Solirubrobacterales; family 70-9; genus VAYN01. The sequence goes on from DASUWV010000002.1 coordinate 34,327, forward strand.
ACCGCCTCGACCAGGACCTTGTCGGCCGCGTAGACGTTGTAGTCGACTAGAGGCGGGGGCTGGTTGACGACCTCATGGGTCCGTCCGCCGCTGGATCGCTCGACCGTGGCCACGCCCCGATTCTCGCAGACCCCCTGCGAACTGCATCAAATTTCACGCCTGCCAGGCCGGAAATTTGATGCAGTTCGTTATGTCATGCGGCGGCTGAGTCGGGCTCGGGGTCGGGCCGGACGACGACGGTGTCGACGCACTCGAGCACTTCGTCGGCGGGCATTCCCACCCGGCCGGCGTGATTGCGGACAGCCTCGACGTCGGTTGCCTGGTAGATGCAGACGGTCCCGAGCGTGCCCCCGGGCTCGGCGATCACGTAGCTGCGGATCCAGCGGATGTCGTCGGGGAAGTCGCTCTCGGCGACCTCTTTCGAGCGCGCGGCGGTCGCTTCCAGCTCCTCCGGGCCTTGCCAGGCAGCCTCGCGGCGGATGACGTAGGTATTCATATCGGCCTCCTTCTCTTGAACGAACGCTCGCCCGCCTGTCGGCGGGCTGCCGTCGATAGCATCGCTCCTCCGTGGCCAAGATCAAAGTCGAGAAGCCGATCGTCGAGCTCGACGGCGACGAGATGACCCGGATCATCTGGAAGCAGATTCGGGAGCAGCTGATCCTGCCCTACCTCGATGTCGAGCTCGAGTACTACGACCTCTCGATCCAGAAGCGCGACGCGACCGACGACCAGATCACCGTCGACGCCGCCAACGCGATCAAGCG
>DASUWV010000003.1:0-6376 GCA_036378275.1 Solirubrobacterales bacterium
CCTCTGATCTCCCTCCAATGGTTCTGCCGGATGGACGAGCTCGCCAAGCCGGCGATCGAGGTCGTCGAGCGCGGTGAGGTCAGGTTCGTTCCGGAGCGGTGGGGGCGCGTCTATCTCGACTGGATGCATGGCCTGCGCCCATGGTGCGTCTCTCGCCAGCTGTGGTGGGGGCACCGGCTGCCCGTGTGGTACTGCGATTCGTGCGACGAGACCTACGTCTCGGAGACGCCGCCGGAGCGCTGCGGCGCGTGCAGCGGCGAGCTCCGCCAGGAGGAGGACGTGCTGGACACCTGGTTCAGCTCGGCGCTCTGGCCCTTCGCCACCCTCGGCTGGCCCGAGGAGACGCCGGAGCTGCGCGCCTTCTACCCGACCAGCTTCCTCACCACGGCACGGGAGATCCTCTTCCTCTGGGTCGCGCGGATGATCATGATGGGGCTCGAGTTCCCCGGGGCGATCCCCTTCCGCGACGTCTACGTGCACTCGGTGATCCAGGCCCGCGACGGCCGCCGGATGTCGAAGAGCCTCGGCACCGGGATCGACCCGCTGGAGGAAATCGACGTCCACGGCGCCGACGCGCTGCGCTTCGGCCTGCTGGCGATGTCCTCGACCCAGGACGTGCGCTTCTCCGACGCCAAGGTCCAGCAGGGGCGCGACCTCGCCAACAAGCTCTGGAACGCGAGCCGGCTGATCCTGCTCGGCGCCGCCGAGGTCGAGCCGGCGCCGCGGCCGACCCGGGTCGAGGACCGCTGGATCCTCTCGCGCCTGGAGCGCACCGTCGCCTCGGTGACCGAGAAGCTCGAGGCCTTCGACTTCGCCCACGCCGTGCAGGAGGCCTACTCGTTCTTCTGGCGCGACCTCTGCGACTGGTACCTGGAGATCGTCAAGCCGCGCCTCTACGACGGCGAGGAGGACGTCTCGGCGACGCTCCTCTTCGCGCTGGAACGGGTGCTGGCGCTGCTGCACCCGACGATGCCGTTCGTCACCGAGGAGATCTGGAGCTTCCACCCGGCCCGCGAGGGCCACCTCGCTGTCCACGCGTTCCCGGTCGCCGACCCTTCGCTGTTCGACGGCGCGGCCGAGGACGACGTCGAGAGCGGCATCCGCCTCACCCAGCGCCTGCGCGCCTGGCGCGACCTCGCCGGCGTCCCGGTCGGGGCGACGCTGCCGGCGGTGATCGACGGCGTCGAGCCGCCCGCCTTCGTCGCCCGCCTCTCGCGCTTCGAGTTCGACGGCGTGGGGTCCGAGCCGGTCGCCTCGGTCGGCCCGGTCCGCGTGCTCGACTCCGACCAGCTCGACGCCGCGGCCGTCGCCGAGCGGCTGGAGAAGCGGCGCGCGGAACTGCGCGCCGAGGTCGAGCGCGGCGAGCGCAAGCTCGGCAACGAGGGCTTCGTCTCCAAGGCGCCGGCCGAGGTGGTCGAGGAGGAGCGGGGCAAGCTCGAGCGCTACCGCAACGAACTCGCCGAGCTGGGCTGATCAACCCAGACGCCTACCTCGACTCCCTCGAGCCGGTCGGCTGGCGACTTGGCCTCGAGCGGATGCGCAAGCTGACCGCCGCGCTCGGCTTCCCCCAGCACCGCTTCGCCTCGATCCACGTGGTCGGAACCAACGGCAAGTCCTCGGTGACGCGGATGACGGCGGCATTACTGGAAGCGCACGGCTTGAGCGCCGGCGCCGTCGTCTCCCCGCACGCCGACCACTGGTCCGAGCGAACCCTGGTCCGCGGCGAGGAGGTGGGGCCGGATCTGTGGGCGCGGGCGGTCGAGCAGGTGGCGCGGGCGGCGGAGGGGGTGAACCGGACGCTGGAGGAGGGCGAGGCGGTGACCCAGTTTGAGGCGGCGACCGCGGCCGGCTTCGTCGCCCTGGCGAACGCGCGGGTGCAGGCGACGGCGATCGAGGCCGGGCTGGGCGGCCGCCTCGACGCGACCAACACGATTCCCTCCAAGGTCACCGTCCTCACCTCGATCGGCCTCGACCACACCGAGTGGCTGGGGGAGACCGAGGTCGAGATCGCGGCCGAGAAGCTGGCGGTCCTGCGGGACCAGACGACGCTGGTGGTGGGGGAGCTCTCCGACGAGGTGCGGCCGCTGGCCGAGGAGACGGCGCGGGCGCGCGCGGCGCGCCTGGTGGCGGCGCCCGCGGACCCTGGTCCCGAGATCAGCCTGCGCGCCCCGGGCGAGTTCCAGCGTCACAACTTCGCGATCGCCTGCGCCGCCGCCGAAGCCTTCCTCGGGGGGCTCGACCGGGAGGCCGTCGCCGCCGTCGCGGCCTCGGTCACAGTTCCCGGCCGCCTCGAGCGGATCGCCAAGCGCCCGCCGGTCGTGGTCGACGCCGCCCACAACCCGGCAGGGGCGGCGGCGCTGGCGCGCTCGCTGCCCGCCGTCGCCGAGGGGCGGCGGGTGGTCGGCTGCCTCGCGATCCTCGCCGACAAGGACGCGGAGGCGATGATCGCGGCGCTGGCCCCGGCGCTCGACCGCGTCGTCTGCACCGAGCTGCCGAGGGCGGCGCTGGAAGGCCACGGCCGCCCCGGCGCCCGCTCCCGCCCCGCTGCCGAGCTCGCAGCGGCTTCCGAGGCGGCCGGCTTGCCCGCCGAGGCGGAGCCGGACCTCGAAGCTGCGCTGCGCCGCGCCGTCGCCCTCGCCTCCGGATCCCCCGAGGGCACGGTTCTCGTCACCGGCTCCCACTATGCAATCGCCCCCGCGCGAGCGGTCCTCGCCTCCTGACTATGCGAGGATTCCCGCATGGATCGCCAGCGCAGCGCCGGTTCGGAACTCCTTTCGATGATGGGCCTGGTCGCCGCCGTGGTCGCGATCGTGATCCTTTTCTTCTTCGGCGTCGGCTACCTGTTCGGAAGGCTGTTCCTTTAGAGAACAGGGTTACCGTCGGCGACGGCGAAGTAGACTGCCGCTCCTCCAGCGGCGCCCCCTGAACCCATGTCCCCAGCGATCTTCGGCATCACCAACAGCGGCCTCAACCTGGTCGCGACTTTGTTCCTGCTGATGCTGGTCGTCCTCTGGCTGGCGCTGATCGTCTACACCTACCTCGACGCCCGCCGGCGCATCTCCGACCCGTTCCTGGTCGCCTGCGCCACGGTCGCCTCCTTCTTCCCCTACATCGGCACCGCCGTCTACGCGATCGTGCGGCCGCCGGAGTACCTGGAGGACGCGCACGAGCGCGAGCTGGAGATCGAAGCCGCCGAGCTGCGGGTGCGCCAGCTGCGCGACCAGAGCTGCCCCAACTGCGAATACCCGGTGGAGAAGAACTTCCTGCGCTGCCCGAACTGCCAGCGCCGCCTCAAGGACCCTTGCCCGACCTGCGGCAAGCCGGTCGACCCGCGCTGGGGCCTCTGCCCCTACTGCGAAAGCAACTTGAGCGGCGGCGGCGAGCGGCCGCGCCGCAAACGTCGTGACCCCGAAGAGCGCCAGGCGCCGCCCGAAAAACGTCAGGCCGCGCCGCGCCGCAAGAAAGCTGCGCCGGAGGCGAGTGAAGGGGCTGAGCCAACCCAAGAGCAAAGGAGCCCCCGCCGTGAGCCGGACCCTGATCCTCGTCAAGCCTGACGCCTTCGAGCGCGCCCTCACCGGTGAGGTGATCGCCCGCTTCGAGCGCAAGGGGCTGCGGATCGCCGCCCTGAAGTCGATGCAGGCGACCGAGGAGATCGCCAACCGGCACTACGCCGAGCACACCGACAAGCCCTTCTTCGGCGAGCTCGTCTCCTTCATCACCGGCGGGACTTTGGTGGCGATGGTGCTCGAGGGAGAGGAAGCGGTGAAGGCCGCCCGCCAGCTGATCGGCGCGACCAACCCGGTCGAGGCCGCCCCCGGCTCGATCCGCGGCGACTTCGCCCTCGAGGTGACCTTCAACATGGTCCACGGCTCCGACTCCGACGAGTCGGCCGAGCGCGAGATCGGGATCTGGTTCCCCGAGCTCTCCTGAGGCCCTGAGGGTCCTGCTCGCATCCGGGTCTCCCCAGCGGCGGGAGATCCTGCAGAAGCTGGGGGTCGACTTCGAGGTCGCCGTGCCCGGAGTCGAGGAGCTGACCGAGGGCGACCCTGAGCGCCTCGTGGTCGAGAACGCCCGCCGCAAGGCCGAGGCGGTCGCGGCCGACGGGCTGGTGATCGCCTGCGACACCGACGTGGTCCTCGACGGCGAGGTGCTGGGCAAGCCCGCCGACCCGGCGGAGGCGCGCGCCTACCTCGATCGCATGAGCGGCCGCGCCCACACCGTGATGAGCGGCCTCGTGGTGGTCGAGGACGGGGAGGAGCGCTCCGGCCTCGAAAGCACGACCGTCGTCTTCAAGCAGCTGACCGACGCCGAAAAGGACCGCTACGTCCGCTTCGGCGAGTGGGAAGGCCGCTCGGGCGGCTACGCGATCCAGACCCTCGGCTCGACCCTGGTCGAGCGCCTCGAGGGCAGCGTCTCCAACGTGGTCGGCCTCCCCGTCGGCCTGCTGGCCGAGCTGGCGCCAAGGCTATTCCAGGATTCGTAAGATGCTATCTTACCCCTATGAGGATGAGGGTTTCCACCAAGGGCCAGATCGTTCTGCCCGCTGAGCTTCGCCAAATGGACGAGATCTCGCCCGGGCAGGAATTCGAGGTCGAGCGCCTCGACGCTGACGAGTATCGGCTGCGGCGGGTGGCGTCCTCACCCAACGAAGGCCTGGTCGACTGGCTGCTGGCCTGTCCGCAGAAGGGCTATTTCGTCGCGATCGACTCCGAGTCGACCGACACGCTGTGAAGTACCTGGTCGACGCCAACGTCCTTTCGGAGGCGACGAGGCCCGATCCCGATCCCCGTGTGGTCAGCTGGTTGCGACACAATGAGCGATCGATCGTTGTCGATCCCGTCGTCTTGGGAGAGGTGCGTTTCGGGATCCTTCTGTTGGCTCCCGGCGCCCGGCGCGCCGAGCTGGAGAGATGGTTCGAGCAAGGGGTCGCTCGAATCGAGTGCCTGCCCTGGGATTCGACGGTCGGGCTCCGGTGGGCCCAGCTACTAGCCGACCTGCGCCGCGCCGGCCGGCCGATGTCGATCAAAGACAGCCTGATTGCCGCGAGCGCGCTGACCCACGATCTGACGCTCGTGACGCTGAACCAACGAGACTTCAAGCCGGCGAAGGTGAAGCTCGTCGATCCCTCGAACTCATAGGAACCCTGCGGTTTGCACGGTGTTCTCGGGGTCGACTAGCTCGATTCGCCGGAAATTGCACGGGGCAGGGGGGAGAGTTCGCTCCGCCTGACGCTTAACGTCTCGTGCACTACCATCCGGACCCTATTCCTCCCCGCCGTTCGGCTCTCGGGCCCTACTGGCGGGGCTTTTGCTGTGGTTGCCCCTGAGACCGTCCGAGTTGCGGTCTTTCTCGACTGGCAGAACGTCTATAGGGCGGCGCGTCGGGCCTTCGGCTTGGAGCGCATGCCAGTCGAGCGGGGTAACTTCAGCCCGTACCAGCTTGGGCGGTTACTGGCTGCCGCAAACGGACGCGGTCCCGCCGGTGAGCTCATCCGAGTAGAGGCATCGCGGCCTCCCTTCTCCGAAGTACGACCGGATCGGCTATATCGCCAATCAGCGGCAGGCGGCGGCGTGGAGAAAAGAGAATGCATTGGTGGTCCCGAAGCTGCGACCGTCGCGCTATGGCAAGCGCCGCCATGAACCGCCAGCCGAGAAGGGGGTGGACGTGGCCCTCGCGGTCGGCGCAATCGTCGAGGCAACCCTGAGGGGGACCTGTGATCTCGCGATCGTCTTTTCGCATGACTCCGATCTGCTGCCGGTGCCGGAAGCCATCACCCGCCTTGTTGGTCCCGAGCGAGTTGAGACCGCTTCTTGGTCGAGCAACTCCTTCCGGAGCCGGTTGCAGCCGCAGGCTGCGGTATGGAATCACGCAATTTCCAAGCAGGTCTTCGAGGCCGTCGAGACGCCGGTCAACTACGCCCGGCAAAGTCCGCCTGCGCCGAACTGACAGGAACCCTGCGGTTTGCACGGTCTTCTCGGGGTCGATTTGATTGCTTTGCGATCATCAGTGCCCTGGAAATCGTGAGGAACCGAGATTGGGCTTTCTAAGTCGCGTGATCAGGCTCGGCGGCCGTGACATGGCCGTCGACCTGGGAACCGCAAACACCCTCGTTTACGTGCGCGGGCGCGGGATCGTCCTCTCCGAGCCCTCGGTGGTCGCGATCGACTCGCTCAGCGGCCAGGTCCACGCCGTTGGCGTCGAAGCGAAGCGGATGCTGGGCCGCACGCCGGGCACGATCACCGCGATCCGGCCGCTCAAGGACGGGGTGATCGCCGACTTCGACGTCACCGAGCAGATGCTGCGCCACTTCATCCAGAAGGTGCACCAGCACCGCTTCGCGCACCCGCGCGTCGTCGTCTGCGTCCCCTCGGGCGTG
>DASUWV010000004.1:0-4651 GCA_036378275.1 Solirubrobacterales bacterium
TCGGCGATCTCCGCGTTCGAAGCAACCTCTCCCCCAAGCTCCTCGGCAAGCGCCTGCGCCCGCCCCGACCCACCATCGGAGAACAGCATCCGCTCGAACTCCCCAGCCCAACCACGAGCAACCGCCGCAGCCATGTTCCCTGAACCGACGAACCCAACGATCACGCCCGAGAGACTAACCATGTCCCCGGGACCAGCCGAAGCATCGGCGCGGGTAGGCATGCCGAGCATCCAGCGCAGGTATGCCTACCCGCGCACGCACGCCCAAGCTAGGACTGGTTGAAGAACCCCTTGTCGATCAACCGAGCCTTTTCCTCGGCCGAGACCTCGACGTTGCGCGGCGTCAGCAGGAACATCTTCTCGGCGATCCGCTGCATCCCCCCGTCAAGGGCATAAGTAAGCCCGGAGCAGAAGTCGATCATCCGCTTCGAGAGCTCGTGGTCGGCGGTCTGCAGGTTGAGGATCACCGGCACCGAGCGTTTGAACTGGTCGGCGACCTGCTGGGCGTCGTTGAAGTTGCGGGGGATGACGAGGTGGACCTGAAGGTCGTTGCCGTTGTCGTTGTCGACCGGGCGCAGCGTGCGGGTGCGGCTGGCAGCGATCGGCTCGTCGTCGGCGAAGATGTCGTCGATCTCGTCGCGGCGCGGCCGGCGGCTGGTCGGCAGGCGGCGCACCGAGGAGCCGCCCTCACCGCGTTCGCGGCGACCCTCGAAGACTTCCTCGGTCCCGGTCTCGGGCTCGAAGTCTTCCTCGTATTCGGGACCGTAGTCGTGGTCCTCGGCCAGTCCGAAGTAGACCAGCGCTCTATGCCAAGTGTCCCGTAGGGCCATCTGTCTCGGGTGTTTCGGCCTCCAACGGCCGACTCCTTTACAGATTATTCCCTGTTTTCGGGCGATTCACACGAAGAGGGCGTGGCCGAGGCGGACGATCGTCGCCCCCTCCTCCACCGCCACCCGCCAGTCCTGCGAGGTCCCCATCGAGAGCCGGGCAAGGCCGTTGGCCGCCGCCAGCTCGGCGAGGCGGGCGAAATAGGGCCGCGAGCGCTCCGGGTCCTCGCTGAACGGCGGCATCGTCATCAGACCGGAGACGCGGACCGGGCAGCGCTCGACGAAGGCCGCCAGCTCGACCGGCTCGACCCCGCCCTTGCCCTCCTCGCCGGAGAGGTTGACCTCGACCAGGACCTCGGTCTCGGGGGAGGCGTGCTTGCCGAGCTGGGCGAGGACGGAGTCGGTGGCGACCGAGTGGATCAGGCGCACCAGCGGCAGCACCTGCTTCACCTTGCGGCTCTGCAGGTTGCCGATGAAGTCCCACTCGAAAGCGTCGCCCCAGCGCTCGTGCTTGGCGGCCAGGTCCTGCTGGCGGTTCTCGCCGACCAGCCGCACCCCGGCCTCGGCCAGCTTCCCCATCTCCTCGAGCGGCACGTACTTGGTCGCGACCAGCAGCTCGACTCCCGGCCCGGCCACCTCCCGCACCGCTTCCAGGTTCGCCGCCACCTTGGCGGCGTCGATGTCGAGGATCAGCTCCGCCATCAGCGCTCGAGCCAGGCTATTCCCGCCTGGCGGCCGGCGCGGCCGCGATCGCGGCGGTGGGAGAAGAAGAGCTCCTTCTCGCAGCCGGTGCAGAGGCCGGCGGACTGGACGTCCTCGACGCCGGCGCGTGCGAGCTGGCGGCGGGCGACCTCGGGCAGATCGAGCATGTGGCCGGAGGCGATCCCCTCGCCGAGGTCGGCGAAGGCGTCGATCACCTCCTCTCCCACCTCGTAGCAGCAGCGGCCGATTCCCGGTCCGATCGCCGCGCTCGTCGCCCCCACCGCCTCGGCGGCGGCGCCGAGGATGCCGCCGGCCAGCGGGCGCCAGCCGGCGTGGACCATCGCCAGGCCCCCCGGCCCGTACAGCGCGACCGGCAGGCAGTCGGCGACGAAGACGAGCGGCGCCGGCCCCGGCACCCGCACGATGTGCCCGTCGGCCTCTGCCAACCCGTTCCGTGGTTCCTTCGTCGTGTGTGAGCCGACAAAGGAACCGCTGAACTCGCTCGAGTTCCGGCTGTGGTCGACCAGGCGGGTGCCGTGGACCTGGAGGGCGAAGACGACTCGCTCGGGAGCGAGCTCGAGGGCGGCGGCGAGGCGGCGGCGGTTCTCTTCGACGGCCGCCGGACAGTCGTCGGTGAGGATGCCGAGGTTGAGCGAGTCGAAGGGCGGCACACTGATCCCGCCGAGCCGGGTCGAGAAGGCCGCGCGGGCGCCGCCGAGATCGGTCTCCAGCCACCGCACACCGTCGCGCTCGCGCCACTCCATCGCCGATAACAAAGCAGACCCGGGCGGCGGACCCCGCTCAGTCCCGCAAGGCCGCCGCCAGCGCCGTCTTCAGCTCCTCCTCGCGGCCGGAGATCTCGCCTTCGAGCTTGCGGCGCCGCGCGGCGCGAAGGCCGCGGCCGATCGCCGGCCCCTGCTCGATCCCGGCGGCGATCAGGTCGTCGCCGTCGATCTCCAGCTGGATCTTGCGCCAGGCGGTGAGGTAGCGGTCGATCCAGTCGGCGCCCATCGCCCGGGCCAGGATCAGCTCGACCGGGTCGCGCCGTTCGGCCAGCTCGACCCCCTCGCCCGGCTGCGGCATCCACATCGAGGCCAGCACCTCCTCGCCGCCGGGCGGGCCGAGCGCTGCCGCGACAAGGGCTCGCTCGCGGGGCACCTCCTCGGCCCAGTGCGGGTAACGCAGCAGCTCTTCGACCGCCGCCAGCAGCCGCAACCCGTCCGGGCGCAGGTCGATCAGGCCCCATTCGTCGAGCAGCCTGAAGCCCTCGGAGGCGTTCTCTTCGGCCGCCAGCCGCTCCAGCTCCGCCCGCCGCCGATCGGCGGAGACGGTGGTGAGGTCGGTCCGGCGCAGCAGCTCCTCGGTTCTCGGCTCCAGCGCGAAGCCGAAGCGCGAGGCGTAGCGGGCGGCGCGGATCGCCCGGGTCGGGTCGTCGACGAAGGAGCGATCGTGGAGCACGCGCAGGACGCCCTCTTCTAGGTCCCGCTCGCCGCCGTAGGGGTCGATCAAGCGCGGCTCCCCCTGCAGCGGGATCGCCATCGCGTTGATCGTGAAGTCGCGGCGGGCGAGGTCTTCCTCCACGCTCTGCGCCCGGCTGACCACCGGCAGCGCCCCGGGCTCGGGGTAGGTCTCGGTGCGGAGGCCGACCAGGTCCACCTCGTGCCCGTCGACCTCGGCCTTGACGGTGCCGAAGCGCTCGTGCTCGGCCGTGACGGCGCCGAGACGGTCCGCCAGCGCCCCCACCTCTCCCTCCACCGCGAGGTCGAGGTCGGCCTTCGGCCGGCCCAGCAGCAGGTCGCGGACGGCGCCGCCGACGACGTAGACCGGCTCCTGCGCAAGCTCGCGCACGGTGTTCAACTCAGGGTGGGCATCGAAGAGCGCCCGCGCCAACTGGTCCATAGACGCCCTACGATGACCGCTTTCGCGGATGCCGGGCGACTACGGAGATCGAGGTGGGCCAGAAAACGAGGCCGAGGAGCGGGCCTGGCGCCGCGCGCGGCAACGGCGACGGCTGCGCCGCCAGCGCTTGCTGGCCGCCGCTGCGCTCCTGCTCGTGGCGGTCGCGATCGTCGCGGCGATCGCCGGCTCCAGCGGCGGCGGGGGCAAGCAGGGACAAAGAGTCGCCTCCCAAAGCAAGGCGGCCCGCCAGGCTGAACCGCGGGGCGAAGGCGGCGGCAAGGTCCGCAACGCCATCCCGCAGGTCGGCTGGAAGCCCTACAGCGGCCCGGTGCCGATCCTCGAGTACCACGTACTCGGCCGGCCGAAGACCGAAGTCCCCTATCCCGATCTCTATACCCCGCGGGCGAGCTTCCGCAAGGAGATGGACTGGCTCGACCGGGAGGGCTACGAAGCGGTGACGCTCGAACGGGTCGAGGAAGCCTGGTACCACGGCGGCACCCTGCCGCCGAAACCGGTCGTGATCTCCTTCGACGACGGCTACCGGCCCCAGTACACCTTCGCCCTGCCGACCCTGCGCAAGCACGGCTGGCCCGGGTTGCTGAACCTGAAGGCGGAAGGCTCGGACCTCTACGAAAGCAACGTCAAAGCGATGCTCGCCGCGGGCTGGGAGCTCGCCGCCCACACGATCAACCACTCCGACCTGACCACCCTGGAAGGGGCGGCGCTGGAAGAAGAAGTCGCCGGCTCCCGCAAGATCCTGCAGCGCGAATACGGCGTGCCGGTGAAGAACTTCTGCTATCCGGCGGGCCGCTTCGACGAAACCGTGATCGCCGCGGTCGAAGCGGCCGGCTACGTCGGCGCGACGACCGAGATTCCGGGCTTCGCGACCAAGGATCACCCCTACGAACTGGCGCGGATCGAGGTGCTCGGCAGCTGGGGCGTCGAAGAGATGGCGGAAACGATGCGCGCCGACGCCCAAGCGGCCGGCGTCTAGCTCAGATCCGCACCGGTATCCCGTCGGCCGCCAGCCGCTCCTTCGCCTCGCGGACGCGGTAGTGGCCGTAGTGGAAGATCGAGGCGCAGAGGACGGCGTCGGCCCGGCCCTCGGCGATCGCCGCGCTCAGGTGCGAGAGCTCGCCGGCACCGCCGGAGGCGATCACCGGCACCCCAACCGCCTCGGCGACGGCGCGGGTCAGCTCGAGGTCGTAGCCGTCGTTGGTCCCG
>DASUWV010000005.1:0-44101 GCA_036378275.1 Solirubrobacterales bacterium
TGGGTGAAGGCGGTGCGGAGTTCCTTGGCCTGGCCCGCGGGGCCTTTGGCGAAGCCGTTGTCGGTGTGCTTCGGGCCCGAGCTCCAGCCGAGCTCGGTGATCAGCAGCTTCTTGGCGCCGTCGTGGTTGATCGCCAGGTAGTGACGGAATTCTTCGACTACTTCCGGCAGTTCGCGGGCGAAGATCGTGTACGGGTGCAGGGCGACTCCCTGGAACTTGCTCTTGATCCCGGGCGTTTTCCTGTACATCACGTTGACGAAGTCGCTCGCGTACCAGTTGAGGCTTTTGTGCTTGCCGGTCTTGCGGTTGCGGGCGCCCTTCGGCCGCGCGAAGAGGCCGGCGAGGACGACCCGCGCGCCCGGGTCGGCCGCCTTCAGGGCGGTGGAGGAGATCTTCACCAGCTGGCCGTATTCGGCCGGGTTGGGCTTGGCGATGAAGTACTTGAAGTTGGGCTCGTTCCAGATCTGCCATTCGCGGATCGGTAGCTGCGGCACGGCCGGGTGTTCGGCCCAGAAACTGCCGGTCGGGCCGTAGCGGGCGACCGCGGCGGTGAGGAATGAGGCCCAGCCGGTGCGGGCGGCGCCGCTGACCGGCAGGTGCGCCGGTGCCTTCAGCCCGCCGGCGCCGGCGACGGCCTTGCCGGGGACTGCCCATTCGGGAGCGCCCGTGAGGAAGGGCAGGACCCTGATCCCCGCTTTGGCGGCCTCTTCGACCTGGTTGTCGAAGCCGCTCCAGTCGAAGGAGCTTTCCCTCGTCGGCTGCACCGAGGCCCAGCCGATCGGGAAGCGGATGCTTTCGACGCCGCCGCGGCCGAGCCGCTGGAACTGTTCGGTGCTGAGGCCGCTCTGGGGGACCACGCCCCAGAAGCCGGTGGGCAGCGCCTGCGCCGCCGAGGCGAAGGTCGCGAAGAAGGCCGTCAGCGCCAGTGCCAGCGTCCAGGCGCGCAGAATCCTGCTCATGTACTCGCTCCTTTTCGACATCGGGTCAGCTCGCCTTCGGCGAGACGGAAGAGCCGGCGCCCTGGCGGCGCTGCCGGTAGTAGAAGGCGGCGATCGAGATGGCGGCGAGGACCGCGATCGCGATCAGGATCGGCACCAGCGGCGAGGAAGATTCGTCTTCGGAGGAAGCCGAGGCGTTTTCGCCGGGCTTCAGCTGCTGACTTTCGCCCAGACCGGCCTTTCCCTTCGGTGCAGCTTCGGAGCCGCCGCCGGGGTTGCCGCCGCCACCTTCGAGGGCTTGGTTACCCTGGCCGTTGTGGGAGCCGCCGCTGCCCGCCCCTGGATTGTTGCCCCCGCCCGAACCTCCCTGGTTCGGCGAGTTCGACATTCCCGCACCGCCGCCGCCGTTGCCGCCGCCATTGTGATGGCCTCCGCCACCGGAACCTTGTTCCTGGGGAACGGTTGGAACTTCAGATTCATAGACCGGCCCGGTCGCTTCTTCGGCGTGAGCCAGGGCCGGTGAGCAAGCAAATGCCAGCACAGCAAGCACTGAAAGAAGCAAGACGGCAGGTGGGGCCGAGCTACGGGCGCGGGGGGACGTCCGAGACATGGCGCGCAAGGTTAGAGGAATCAGCGGCGCTGATAAGTCCGCTTGCCTTGATCCTTGGCCTGGCCCTCGCCGGGGGCGGCTTTTTCCTGAGCGATCGCCACATCGCCGGTCTGGCCGTATGGCTCGTGCTCGTGGTGCTGCTGGCGCTCGGTGCCGCCGGCACGGCGACGCTGGAGCGCCCGTTCTGGTGGGCGACTGGGTTGATCGCAGGACTGGCGCTTTTTTCCGCATTCTCATCTCTCTGGTCCGGGTCAGTTGAGCTCAGCGTGATCGAAGCCGACCGAGTCTTGGTCTATCTCGGTGTCTTCCTAGCCGCGTTCCTGATCGCCCAAACCGACCAAAGGCGCCAACGTTTCGCTGAGGGGATCGGAATTGCGCTGATCGGGACCGCTCTGCTCGCCCTGGCGAGCCGCCTGCTGCCGCACGTTTTCGCGCTGGGGGCCGGCTTGGGCAGCGGTCCGCGCACCGGCTACCCATTCGGCTACTGGAACGCCGACGGGCTCGCTTTCGGAATCGGGGTGGGTTTTTGCCTGTGGATGAGCCGCCGGGCGCTGAACGACTGGATGCGCCGGCTGGCGGCGGGGGCGATCCCGGTTCTGCTGCTGGGCCTTTACTTCACCTACTCGCGCGGCGGCCTGCTCGGCCTCCTCGTCGCCTGCGGCTGCCTCCTGGTGCTCTCCCACGACCGGCTCTGGATGCTGGTCACGCTCGGGATCGGCGCCATCGGCGCCCTGCCGGCGGTGCTGAAGGTGCAGGCCAGCCACAGCCTCGCCCAGAACCTGGACAACCAGGCAGCCGTGAGCCAGGGGGTGACGGTGCTGCTCTACATGCTCGGCGGCGTCGCGCTCTCGCTTGCCCTCTTCGGCCTCCTGCGGCGGGCCGAGCGGCGCGGCGGCGCCTTCACCGGACGCGCTTTGGAGCTCTCGCGCGACCGCCGCATCCTGCGCGGGATCGGAATCGCCGCCGCGCTGCTGGCGATCGCCGCCGCGATCGCCGTCGGCGGCCGCGCCTGGGACAAGTTCTCGAGCCCCGACCAGCAGTTCCCCAGTGCCAACCCGGCCGAACACTTCTCCCAGTTCTCCGACGCCAACCGGCACGAGTACTGGCGGGTCGCGATCGACTCCTTCGCCGAAGCGCCGGTGGCCGGCCACGGCGCCGGCACCTACCGCTTCGCCTGGGACAAGCTGCGCCATATCGAACTGCCGGTGCTGAACGCGCACTCGCTCTACCTGCAGGCGTTCCAGGAACTGGGGGTGATCGGGGGGGTTCTGGTGCTGGCTCTCGTCGGGGTCCTGCTCTGGACCGGCTTCGCCACCTGGCGAGCCGCCAGCGGACCGCGCCGGGAGCTCTACGCGGTCCTCTTCGCCGCCTGTTTGGCCTTCGCCGTCGGCGCCGCCCTCGACTGGTTCTGGGAAATTGCCGGCATCGGCGCGATCTTCTTCCTTTCCGCCGGCGCGCTGACCGCCGCCCGCTGCTCGCAGCTGGGCCGCGCCCGCGCCCAGAGCAACGGCCACGACCAGGGGGAGCGGCGGCGCTTCGGCCTCACCGTCGGCGGTCTGGCGCTGTCCTGGATCGTCGCCCTGGCGCTGATAGGCCCGCTGCTGGTCGACCGCGAGATCGACTCCAGCAACGCGGCGGCCGCGAAGGGCGAAATCGCCGCCGCCGTGGACCATGCCCAGACCGCCCGCTCGATCGAGCCTTGGGCCGCTACGCCGTACGAACAGCTCGGGCTGCTGGCTGAGGGGCAAGGGGAATACGACCTTGCCGCCGAACGGATGGGGCAGGCGATCGACCGGGAGGATGGAAACTGGCTGCTCTATTACCTGCGGGCGCGAATCGAGCATCAAGGCGGCGACGAAGCGGGGGCACGGGCCGACCTGGAAGAAGCAAGACGCCTCAACCCCGAAGAAAAATGCCTCGAAGAAGGTTTTGAAGGGTGCGGATGAGCCAGACCCCAGACACGGAGCCGAAGGCGGCGCCGGCAACCGAGCCCTCGCCGCAGCCCCTGCCCCCGGAGGCGGCCGGGCCGCACGGGCCCGACGAGTCGCGCCGGCGCGGAGCGCTGCTGCGGCGCCTGCTCGCGCTCGGCGACTGGGGGGCGCTGCTCGGCGTCCTCTGCCTCGTCACCGCAACCAGCTCCGCCACCGACGTCGGCGACCTATTCTGGGCGGTCCTCTTCAGCCCCGCCTGGGTGATCGTGGTCAAGCTCCAGGGCCTCTACGACAACGACCACCGCCGGATCCGCCACAGCACCCTCGATGAGCTGCCCTCGCTGGTCACCGCCGCGGTCCTCGGCACCCTCGTGCTCGACGGGCTGATGGCGCTCAGCCCGGCCGGGCCGCTGTCGCCGGCGAGCGCGATCGGGATCGGCGTCGGCACCCTGCTCGCCAGCTTCGTCCTGCGCGGCGTCATCCGCTTCCTCTGGCACCGGCTCACCGGGCTCTCGACCGGGCTGGTGATCGGCCCGCCGCGAGCGGTCGACATGGTCGCCCGCCGGGTCTCGACCCACCCGGAGGCGCGGCTGGCGCTGGTCGGCTACCTCGCGCCCGAGGGCGAGGCCGAGGCCAAGGAGGTGCCACGGCTCGGCTCCCCGGCCGACATCTCGCGGATCGCCCGCGAGTACGCGATCGAGCGGGTCGTGGTCGCCGAAGGCCAGATGAGCGAGAGCGACGCCGAGCAGCTGATCGAGGAGTGCAAGGCCGAGGGCCTGGCGCTGACCTTCCTCCCCCCGCACTACGGGCTGCTGGGGCCGGGGATCGAGCTGAACCGCCTCGCCGAGCTGCCGGTCCTCGACTTCCGCTTCAGCGACCCGCCGCGCTCGACGATGGCGATGAAGCGGGCGATGGACATCGCCGTCTCGGCGCTCCTGCTGGTCCTGCTCTCGCCGCTGCTGGCGGGGGTGGCGCTGTGGATCCTCGCCGACGACGGGCGCCCGGTCTTCTTCCGCCAGCGCCGCGTCGGCAAGGACGGGGTGCCGTTCACGATGGTCAAGTTCCGGACGATGGTCACCGATGCCGAGCAGCGGCTGCCGGAGCTGGTCGACATCGCCAGCCTCGACCAGCCCGCCTTCAAGATCCCCGACGACCCGCGCATCACCCGCAGCGGCCGCCGGCTGCGGCGGACCAGCATCGACGAGCTGCCGCAGCTGTGGAACGTGCTCCGCGGCGACATGTCGCTGGTCGGGCCGCGGCCGGAGGAGGAGAGCGTCGTCGCCCTCTACGACGAGCGCCAGCGCGGGCGGCTGGCGGTGAAGCCGGGGGTCACGGGACCGATGCAGGTCTACGGCCGCAGCGACCTCACCTTCGAGGAGCGGCTGGCGATGGAGCGCGACTACCTCGACAACCTCTCGCTGCTGACCGATCTGGCGATCCTGCTGCGGACGCCGCGGGCGATGGTCCGCGGCGAAGGCGCGTACTGACGCCCGCGATGGCAGGACCGCAGCTCGAGGTGGTGGTGGTCAGCCACGGCGCCGAGGCGCTGCTGCGCCGCTGCCTGCGCTCGCTTCAGGAGCACCCGATCTCCGCCGGGGAGATGCGGGTCACCGTCGTCGACAGCGGCAGCCCCGACGGCACCCCGGACATGGTCGCCGCCGAGTTCCCGCCGGTGCGGCTGGTGCGGCGCGGCAACGTCGGCTTCTCCGCCGCCAACAACCTCGTCCTGCGACAGACCCGGGCCGAGGCGGTGCTGCTGCTCAACCCCGACACCGAGGTCTACGCGGGGACGCTCGACGCCGCCCTGGCACGGCTGCGCTCGGACGAGCGGATCGGGATGGTCGGGGTGAAGCTGGTGACCGAGAGCGGCGAGCTCGACCACGCCTGCAAGCGCTCCTTCCCGACGCCGACGAGCGCACTTGGGCACTTCACCGGCGTCGGCGGCTCGCAGTACCGGGCCGGCCACCTGGGCGACGACGAGCCGGGCGAGGTCGACGCGGTCAACGGCGCCTTCATGCTCTGCCGCACGGCCGCGGTGCGCGAGGTCGGCCTGCTGGACGAGGGCTACTGGCTCTACATGGAGGACCTCGACTGGTGCCGCCGCTTCTGGGACGCCGGCTGGAAGGTCGTCTACGAGCCGGCCGGGGTGGCGCTGCACGTCAAGGGCGGCTCGAGCCCGCGGCGGCGGGCGCCGCGGCAGGAGATAGCGTTCCATCGCGGCATGGGGCGCTTCTACCGCCGCTTCGACGCGCCGGAGCACAACCCGCTGCTGAACGCGGCGGTCTACGCGGGGATCGGCGCCAAACTCGCGGTCAGCCTGGCGCGGACGGCTCTGAGCCGGTCGTGAGAGCGCCGCCGGCCCGCTCGCCGGACGCAGGCGCGACCGCGGCGGTGGGCCTGGTGGTGGCGCTGCTGGCCTGGCGGGTGGCGATGAACCCGCCCGGCCCGGGCCTCGACGCCGGCTGGAACGCCGGCCTGACGATGGGAGTCCACGGCGGCCTGCAGTGGGGACGCGACCTCGTCTTCTCCTACGGGCCGCTCGGGTTCCTGCAGAGCCCCTACATCTGGTTCAGCGGCCTCGGCGTCCTCTCGTTCCTCTTCCAGAGCGCCGTCTACGTCGGCTTCTGCGTGGGGCTGGTCGCGGCGCTGGGGCGGGCGCTGCCGCTGCTCGTGAGCGCAGCGGGCGCCTTCGTCCTGATCGGCGTGCTGCCGCTGCTCGAGCAGTCGCTGCTGCTCGCCGTCCTCGTCTCGCTGGCGCTGCTGGAGGAGGAGCGGCCGCCGCGGGTCCTCGACGCCTTCGTCCTCGCCGCCGCCGGCTTCGCCGCGATCGAGGCGCTGGTCAAGCTCTCGACCGGGCCGATCGTCTTCGTGATCTTCCTCTTGGCGCTGATCGGCGCCCGCGCCGGACGCCGGCGGATCGCCGCCTACCTCGTCGTCTTCGCGGCCGAGCTCGTGGCCCTGTGGCTGCTCGCCGGACAGAGCCTCGACGCGATCCCCGACTTCCTCGCCCACACCCGGGAAATCGTCTCCGGCTACAGCAGCGCGATGATCCGCGAAGTCGAAGTGGCTCACTGGAAGGTGGTCGCGGCCTCGATCGCCGCGGCGCTCACCACCGTCGCTCTGGTCGGCGCCTGCCTCGCCGGCCGCTTCCGCGACCGCCGCGCCCTCCTCTGCGGCGCGGCGCTGATGGCGGTCGCCGGCTTCGCCGTCTTCAAGGAGGGCGTGGTGCGGACCGACGCCGGGCACCTCAGCCTCTACTTCTCGACCGCCTGCGTGCTCTGGATCGCGATTCCCTGGGCGCCGCGGCGCCGGCTCTGGCTGGTCGCGGGGGCGGCGGCGATCGCGCTCGCCGGCGTGCCGGTGCGGCCGCCGGGGCTGCCGACCAACCTCGACCCGGTGGCGAACGTCAAGCTCGCCGGCGAAGGGGCGCTCAACCTGCTCTCCGCGGGGCGCCGCGGCGATCTGATCGGGTCGGGACGGGCCAACCTGCAGAGCGTCTACTCCCTCGACCGGCAGATGCTGCGGGGGACGGTCGGGCACACCGTCGCGATCGAACCGTGGGAGGCGAGCGTCGCCTGGGCGTACGAAGGGATCGGGTGGAAGCCGCTGCCCGTCTTCCAGAACTACTCCGCCTACACCGCCGGCCTCGACCGCCTCAACGCCGAAGCGGTCGAAGACCCGCGCGGGCCGGAACGGATCCTGCGCGAGAACCCGCTGAAGGTCTATCCCGAGTTCCCGACCCAGGACCTCGACAGCCGCTTCGCCGGCTGGGACCCACCCGAACAGCAGCGCGCGGTCCTCTGCAACTTCGCGCCCCTGCAGACGACCGAGCGCTGGCAGCTCCTCGCCCGGGTGCCGGACCGCTGCGGGCCGCCGCGGGCCGCGGGCTCGGCCGTGGCCGGCGAAGGCGAAGCGGTCGCGGTGCCGGCGCCGCGGCCGGGCGAGGCGGTCTACGTCCGCATCGAGGGGGCCGGCGTCGAAGGCCTGGAAAAGATCTCGGCGGCCCTCTTCCATGCCGCGGTGCGGCGGCTGATCGTCAACGGCAGCCGGAGCTACCGGCTGATCCCGGAAACCGCCGGCGACGGCCTGCTGCTGCGCGGGCGCGGCCCGTTCGCCGCTCCCGGCCCGTTCTCGCCGTTCCCGCAGGCGCGGACGATCGCGGTGACCGGCGACGGCGAGGGTCTGCGCTTCGAGTTCTTCCGCCTGCAGGTGAAGGAACCGAAACATTCCGCTCCTCCCCACTCGCTACCTTTCTCTGCTCGATGAAGCGCCTCCTCGCCGCCACACTCCTCTGCTCCTGCCTGGTCGCCGCCCTCGTCCTCGGAGCGCAGACCGGCGCCGCCAAGCCGCGGATCCCGGCCCCGAAGGGGTTCTTCGGGATCGACCCGCAGGGGACGCTGACCGACGAAGACGCCCGCTACATGAAGGCCGGCGGGATCGAAACCGTGCGCTGGCCGCTGCCCTGGCTCGCGATCCAGCCGACCGCCCAGGGCGGCTACGACTGGGCCGCGTTCGACCCGGTGGTCGAAGTCGCCGCCCGCCACGGCCTGCGGGTGCTCCCCTTCATCTACGGCACCCCTTCCTGGATCGCCGGCAAGTACACGACGCTGCCGGTCAACGGCGGTCGGGCGAAGCGGGCCTGGACGGCGTTCCTGGAAGCGGCGGTGAGGCGCTACGGGCCCGGCGGCGAATTCTGGGCCCAGCACGCGCCGGGCGTCCAGTACGTGCCGGAAATCGCCCAGCCGCTGCCGATCCGCAGCTGGCAGATCTGGAACGAGGCGAACTTCTTCTACTTCGCCTTCCCCGCCTCGCCGCAGCGCTACGTGAAGCTGCTGAAGATCTCGACGCCGGCGATCAAAGCGATCGACCCGGGGGCGAAGGTGATCCTCTCGGGCCTATTCGGCAAGCCGACTGCGAAAGGCGCCCGCGGCATGCCCGCCGCCAAGTTCCTGGAAACCATCTACCGCACGCCGGGGATCAAGAGCTACTTCGACGGCATCGCCCTGCACCCCTACGCGGCCTTCCCCGAAGACCTCGAAGAACTGGTCGAAGCGCTGCACCAAGTCACGGTCGAAAATCACGATCGGGTGCCGCTCTACGTCACCGAGATGGGCTGGGGCTCGCAGAACGACTTCAACAAGGTCGCCTTCGAGCAGGGCATCCGCGGCCAGGTCAAGCAGCTGAAGGCCGCCTACGGCTACCTGCTGGAAAACCGCAACCGGCTCGACCTCAAGCAGGTCTACTGGTTCTCCTGGAAGGACCAGAAGGGCTCCTGCAACTTCTGCGACTCGGTCGGCCTCTTCCGCGAAGGCCTCCGCTTCCACCCGAAGCCGGCCTGGCGCGCCTTCGTCTCCCTCACCGGCGGCCGTCCGCGGCCGTAGCCGGCGGCTACCAGGGCAGCGAGCCGGCGATCTCGCTCAGCTTCGGCGCCGCCTTGTCGCGCTCGGAGAGGAGCGGCTCGGAGACCTGCCAGTCGACGCCGACGTCGGGGTCGTCCCAGGCGATCCCGGCCTCGGTGGCCGGGTCGTAGTAGCTGGAGACCTGGTAGGCGACGTCGGCTTCGTCGGAGAGGACGGCGAATCCGTGGCCGAAGCCGACCGGGACGAAGAGCTGGCGGTGCTTGACGTCGTCCAGCATGTGCGCCTCCCACTGGCCGTAGGTGGGTGAGCCGCGGCGGAGGTCGACGGCGACGTCGAGGATCTCACCGCGGGCGCAGCGAACCAGCTTCGCCTGCCCCGGCTCGGTCTGGAAGTGGATGCCCCGCAGCGTCCCTTTGCGCGAGCGCGAGTGGTTGTGCTGGACGAAATCGACGTCGACCCCGAGCTCGCGCCAGCCCTCGCGGCTGAAGGACTCGAGCATGAAACCGCGCTCGTCGCCGTGGACCACCGGCTCGATCAGGACCACCCCGTCGAGCTTCGTCTCCAGTCGCTCCGCCACTAGCCGAGCGCTTTCCCGTACTGCTTCTCGTAGTACTCGCGGTACTCGCCGGAGCGGATCGGGCCCCACCAGTCCTCGTTTTCGCGGTACCACTGCACGGTCCGCTCGAGGCCCTCGTCGAAGTGAACCTCGGCCTCCCAGCCGAGTTCCTCCTTCAGCTTCGCCGAGGAGAGCGAGTAGCGGCGGTCGTGGCCGGGGCGGTCTTCGACGTATTCGATCAGCGACTCGTCGCCGCCGGTCAGCTCGATCACCCGCTTGACGACCTCGATGTTCTCGCACTCGTCCGGCCCGCCGACGTTGTACGCCTCGCCGGCCTTGCCTTTGGCGAGCACGGTGTGGATGCCGCGGCAGAAGTCCTCGACGTAGAGCCAGTTGCGGACCTGCTTGCCGTCGCCGTAGACGGGCAGCGAGTCGCCGTGGAGCGCGTTCAGCACCATCAGCGGGATCAGCTTCTCCGGGTACTGGCGCGGGCCGTAGTTGTTGGAGCCGCGGACGATCGAGGCGTCGATGCCGTAGGTGTGCCAGTGGGAGGAGACGAGCAGGTCGCCTGCGGCCTTGGTCGCCGAGTAGGGCGAGGACGGGTCGAGCGGCGAGGTCTCAGTGAAGGAGCCGGACTCGATCGAGCCGTAGACCTCGTCGGTCGAAACCTGCAGGTAGCGCTCGATCCCGAGCTCGCGGGCGGCGTCGAGCAGGGTGCCGGTGCCGACGACGTGGGTGCGGGCGAAGGCTTCCTGGTCGTCGATCGAGCGGTCGACGTGGGACTCGGCGGCGAAGTTGACGACGGCGTCGACGCCCTGCATCGCTTCGCGGACCACAGCCGGATCCTCGATCGCGCCCTCGATCAGCTCGGTGCCCTCGGGCAGGTTCTCGCGCCGCCCCGCATAGGTGAGCTTGTCGAGGACGACGACGTCGTGCTCGTCGCCGACCAGCCGCACGTAGGTGGAGCCGATGAAACCCGCCGCTCCGGTGACCAAAAGCCTCATTCCTTAACCCCTTCCGCGCTTCGTTTCACTCGGCGTTCATGCCTCCGCTTGTCGTTGGGCGAGATAGCCTGCCAGCCCGTCCTGCCAGCCGGGGAGCCGGATCGCGTGCTCGCGCTGGCTGACCAGGGCCGAGAAGGACGGCCGCGCCGCCGCGGCGCCGAATTCCTCGGTCGTGATCGAGAGCACCCGGCACTCGACCTTGGCCTGCTCGAAGATCTCGCGGGCGAATTCGTACCAGGAGCACTGCCCGGCGGCCGCCATGTGGTGGATGCCGTACTCGATCCCCTCGATCAGCCGGACGATGCCATAGGCGAGGTGCCAGGTGTAGGTCGGCGAGCCGACCTGGTCGCGGACCACCGTGACCTCGTTCTGGGCCTCGGAGAGCCGCAGCATCGTGTCGACGAAGTTGCGCCCGCCGATCCCGAAGAGGCCGCCCGAGCGGACGATGAAGTGGCGCTTGTTGGCGGCCGCGACCGCCTCCTCCCCGGCCAGCTTGGTGCGGCCGTAGGCCGAGAGCGGCGCCGGCTGGTCGCTCTCCACGTAGGGCGCGCCTTTGGCGCCGTCGAAGACGTAGTCGGTGGAGAGGTGGACGACGCGCGCTTCGACCTCGGCCGCGGCCGCGGCGACGCTGCCGGCGCCCTTGCCGTTGATCGCGAAGGCGGCCTCCTCGGCCGCCTCGGCGCCGTCGACGTCGGTCCAGGCGGCGCAGTTGATGACCACGTCGGGCCGCTCGAGATCGAAGCGCCGCTTCAGCGAATCCGGATTGGTGACGTCGAGCTCGGCGCGGCCGAAGCCGACCACCTCGTGACCGGCGTTGCCGGCGGCGAGCATCACGTCGTGACCGAGCATCCCGGCCGCCCCGGTGACGAGCAGCTTCATTTCGTGCGGGGTGGCGATTGCACGGACGGCAGGCTAACCATCTGGCGCTAGGGACGCCCGTCTATGCGCCTGATGAAGCGACCGAGCAGAGGTACGGCGAAGGAGTACTTGCCGACCCGGTTCTTGTAGATCATCCCGCGCTCGGCCAGGGTCGCGAGCATCTGGTTCGCGTGGCTCGCCGAGAACGATTTCGGCAGCATCTGCTTTGACTTCTCCACAAGTTCCTGGATCGTGAATTCGTCATCCGGTTCGTCGAGGTGGGCGATCACGGTGAGGAGCTCTTTCTGCCTATCGGTGATCCGAGCCCAGCGACCGGCGAAGAAGTCGGCATCGAGCTTCTGCTGGATGGCCTCGATCGTGACCGTGCCGAGCTCTCCCTGTTCGTTCTGCTGAATGAAGACGTCGAACACCTCGCGACAGATGAACTGGATGAAGTACGGGTAGCCCCCCGACTCGTAGATGATGATTTCGACGGAGTTGTCGCTGAGCTCGATCGGGCAGTCGGCGACCTCGATCGGCTTCAGGATCGCTTCCCGGCTCTCTTCCGAGCTGAGCTTGTTCAGGGTCATCACGCGGAACATGCGCTCCGCGTAGGTCCTGGCGTCCACGAGCTTCGGGAACAGGGTCGGCAGCCCGGCCAGCACGAGCATGAAGGGGATGCCTTTCCTTTGGATCGACTGGAAGACGTCGAGCAGGACGGAGAGAGGGAACTGTTCGCTGGCTGCGTGGTCAGCGAGGTTCTGCGCCTCGTCGTAGGCGAAGATGACTTTGTGCCGGTCCTGCGCCTGCAGGTGCTCCCAGGCGAATTCCAGCGTGGCCTTGATCCGGTCGGAGACGAGGCCGGGCGTCCCTTCGTAGACGCTGGTCAGCAGAGCGTGAGACAGCGGGATCTGCTCCGCCTCCGGAGCGGCGGCGAAACCGACGCGGGCGCCCGCCGGCCGCTCGACGGTCAGCGAGGCCGTGACGAGGGACAGGTCGGCGAGCAGTCTTTGCGCCAGTGCGGTCTCGCTGATGCTCGCCGACTCCGAGAGGTCGGCGCTGACCCAGAACCAGCCCTTGTCCACCGCTCGCGGCTTGAAGGTCTCCAGGAGGACGGTCTTCCCGACGCCGCGGAGCCCCGTCAGAACCACGTTGTTGAGGATCTCATCTTGCTCCAGAAGCTGATCGAACTCCTCGTACTCTCGCTCGCGACCCGCCAGGTGAGGCGGCATGTGGCCGGCGCCAGGCTTGTAGGGGTTCTTGAACTCGGGCGGCTTCATTTCGGCTTACTCCTAGATCTAAATTTAGATGCAGAACTAAATTTAGCACCGAGAGCAGCCATTGGACCGGCCCCTTCTCAGACGAGTTTGATCTCGGAGCGGTCGCCGACGAGGAGCTGGAGCGTCTGCGGCATTCCCTCGCTGCGGGTCAGCTTCACTTCCTTGCCCAGCAGGCTCGCCTCCATCCGGGTGCCGAGGTCCTCGACCACCGAGCAGGAGAGGACGATCGAGTTCTCGACTTCGGAGCGGCGGACGTGGACGCCGTCGCCGATCGAGGTGTAGGGGCCGATGAAGGCGTCCTCGATGTGGGCGCCGGGGCCGATCACGGCGGGGCCGCGGACGACCGCCCGCTCCAGCCGGGCGCCCGGCGCCAGCACGACCCGCCCCTCGACCTTGGAGGCCTCGTCGACCTCGCCCTCGATCGAGGTGACCAGCTCCTCCAGGACCAGCCGGTTCGCCTCGAGCATGTCGGCGAGCTGGCCGGTGTCCTTCCACCAGCCGCGCACCACCTCGGAGCGGACTGCGCGGCCGTCGTCGATCAGCTTCTGGATCGCCTCGGTGATCTCCAGCTCGCCGCGCCAGGAGGGCTGCAGCGAGCGGGCGGCGTCGAAGATCAGGTTGCTGAAGAGGTAGACGCCGACCAGCGCCAGGTTCGAGGGCGGGTCTTTCGGCTTCTCGATCAGGCGCACGATCTCCTCGCCGTCGAGCTCGGCGACGCCGTAGGACTGCGGGTCGTCGACCGGGGTGAGGAGGATCAGCGCATCGGGCTCGTGCTCGGTAAAGGCGGCGACGAGGCCGCGGAGGCCGTCGCGCAGGAGGTTGTCGCCCAGGTACATGACGAAGGGCGAGCCGCCGATGAACTCCTCGGCGGTGAGGACGGCGTGGGCGAGGCCGGCGGGCTCGTCCTGGACGATGTAGGTGATCTCGGCGCCGAACTGCGAGCCGTCGCCGGCCGCGGCGCGGATCTCCTCGCCGGTCTCGGGGGCGATGATGATCCCGATCTCCTTCACCCCGGCGTCGACCAGCGCCTCGATCCCGTAGAAGAGCACCGGCTTGTTGGCCACCGGCACCAGCTGCTTGGCCGAGGTGTGGGTGATCGGGCGCAGGCGCGTGCCCGCGCCGCCGGAGAGGATCAGTCCCTTCAGGGGCTCCATGCGAGGCTGCAACCCTACCGAGCGAGGAAAGACCGGTGCTACCAGCGATTTACATCCCCAACTACAACGGCGCCCGTTATCTGCCGCGGGTGCTGCGCGGGCTCGCCGAGCAGACGCGGCAGGCTCAGGTGGTCGTGGTCGACAACGGCTCCGACGACGAGTCGGTTGCCCTGGTACGGCGCGACTTCCCAGAGGTCGAGCTTGTCGAGCTCGGTGCCAACATCGGTTTCGGGCCGGCGCTGAACCGCGCCATCGCCTCCCACCCGGCAGAGGCGTTGATCCTGCTCAACAACGACACTGATCCGCAACCGCGTTTCGTCGAGGCATTGCTGGACGAGATGGGCACGGGCGTCGATTCAGTGGCCGGGGTGCTGCTGCAGGAACGCATGCCGGAGAAGATCGACTCAGCGGGGGTGATCGCGGATAAGACGCTGATGGGATTCGACTACCTGCACGGCGAGCCCGTCTCGGCCTTGGAGGGCGCAGCTGACCCACTCGGTCCGACCGGGGGCGCGGCGCTCTACCGGCGCGAGGCCTTCGAGGCGGTCGGGGGCTTCGACGAGCGCATCTTCCTCTTCTACGAGGACCTCGACCTCGCCCTGCGGATAGCGGCCGGCGGCGGCAGCTGCAGGCTCGCCCCCGAGGCGCGGGCGCTGCACGCCTACTCCGCCAGCCTCGGTGCCAGGAGCGGCCGCAAGTTCGCCCGCACCGGCTGGAGCCGCGGCTACATGCTGCGACGCTACCGGGTGATGCGCGACCCGCGTCTGGCGCTGCGCGCGGTCGCCTGCGAGGCGGCGATCTGCGCCGGCCAGTTGCTGAGCAATCGCACCACGGCGGGACTGCGGGGGCGCATCAGAGGTTGGCGGGACGCCGCCGGGCTGCCGCCGCGCGACATCGGGGCGCCCCTTTCGGCGATCTCGGCACGCGAGGCGCTGGCCTTGCGGCGCAACCGCGGCTGAGCGTCCCTAGGATTGGCCGTCGATGAACCTTGAAACCGAGGAGCGGGGCAAGGTCGAGGATCTCCTGCGCAGGGAACTCGAGGCGCAGCGGCAGAAACTCGACCGCGAGCTGGTGCGTCGCGCCCACCGGATCTACGAGCTCGAACAGACGATCGCGCAGATGGAACGGGACTTCCATTCCAGCCTCAGCTGGCGGATCACCCAGCCGCTGCGGGTCCTCAAGGCCTTCCTCGCCAGGCTGCTGGGTCGCTGAGCGCGGTGGCAGGCAAGAGGGCAGATAGGGAGCGGCGGTCCTGGCGAATCGGCGAATCGGCTAAGCGCGTCGCCCGCGAGAAGCTGCCGCCGCGAGCGGTGACGGCGCTGAAGACGGTCCGCGACCTGCCCGGCCACGTGCGGGCGCTGCGCCAATCGACGGGCCGAGCGCGCCACGAAAGCGCAAAACAGGAAGTCGAGCGGCTGGCGATCCGGCCGCTGATCTCCCTGGTGATGCCGACCTACCGGACCGAGGGCCGCTATCTGCGCGCGGCGATCGACTCGGTGCTCGCCCAGCACTATCCCGACTGGGAGCTGTGCGTCGTCGACGACGGCTCCGGCGACCCGGCGCTGATCCGCACCCTCGAGGCCTACGCGACGACCGACCCACGGATCAGGATCGAGGTGGCCGAGCGCAACGAAGGGATCTCGGCCGCGACGAACCGCGGGCTCGCGCTCTGCACGGGTGAGTTCGTCGGCTTCCTCGACCACGACGACGCGCTCACCCCGGATGCGCTGCTGCGGGTCGTGCAGGCGCTCGTCGCCGATCCCGAGCTCGACGTTGTCTACTCCGACTCCGACAAGTTGACCCCGAGGGGCGTGCGGCAGGACCCCTTCCTCAAGCCCGACTGGTCGCCGGTATACGCGCTGGGAGCCATGTACATCGGCCACCTGCTGATCGTGCGCCGGGAGGTCGCCCTGGCGGCCGGGGGCTTCGACTCGGCTTTCGACAAGATCCAGGACTTCGAGTTCATGCTGCGGGTCTCCGAGCGCACCGACCGGATCGCCCACATCCCGCAGGTCCTCTACCACTGGCGGTCGATACCCGGCAGCATCGCCGCCGGCGCCGAAGAAAAGTCAGGCGTGCCGGAGCTGCAGGCGAGGGCGGTCAACGAGCACCTGCGTCGCCGCGGCATCGACCTCCTCGCCGAACCGCACCCGACGATTCCGCACCGGGCGGTGCTGAACCGCGCGGGTGCCGACAGCGGGCCGCGGCGCACCAGCGTCGTCATCGCCGCCGAGCGCGGCGGCCGGGACCTCGCCCGCCTGCTCGACTCCCTGCCCACCGAAGGAGCGACCGAGGTGATCGTCGTCACCGGGCCGAAGGCGCAGCGCAACGGGTCGCCGGCGCCCGGCGTCTCCGTTGTCGAGCTCGACGCCGCGGTCTTCAACCGCGCCAGAGCAAACAACCTCGGCGCCGCTCAGGCATCGGGCGAGCTCCTCGTCTTCGTCGCCGAGGACTGCGAGATCGTCGAGGCGGATTGGCTGGAACGCCTGGCGGTTCCCCTCGAGATCCCCGGGGTGGGCGCGGTCGGCCCGTTGCTTGTGCGGCCGGACGGCCGGGTCGAGGAGGCGGGTTTCGCAATCGGGCTGCACGACATGGCGAACCCGCTCTCACAGGGGGCGCCAGACGACGCCGACGGGTATTACGGCTCGCTTCCCTGCGCCCACGAGGTTTCCGCGGTCAGCTCCTCCTGCCTGCTCGTCCCCCGCGCCGACTTCGAGGCGGTCGGCGGCTTCAACGACTTCTACGCCGGTCAGTTCGACGACTTCGACCTCTGCGAGCGGCTCGCCGCGCGAGGGCTCTCGACCGTGTACGCCGCGCGACCGAAAGTCCTCACCCACCGCACCCCGGCGGCCAGCCGGGCCGCTGTGGACATCGTCGATCGCGCCCTTTTCGTCGACTTCTGGTACGACCAGATCATGCGCGGCGACCCCTACTTCAACCCCGGTTTCAGCCGTCAGAGGGGCGACTACTCGCCCGCCGGCTGGCGCGAGCGGATCTACCGGGCGACGGCTCCGCTGGGACGGCGATGAGGCTGCTGATCATCTACTTCGGGCCGTTCGACGTGAACAGCGCGATCCAGGCGTTCCACTTCGGCAACGAGCTGACCGAGAGCGGCTGGGAGGTGACGATGTGCGGCCTCGGTGACCCGGTCCGGATGGCGGCGGCGGTGGGCGAGGCCGACTTCGCCTGCATCTCCCATGAGGACCTCGACGCCGAGATCGCCCGCTGCAAGCGCGAGCCGAAAGAGACGATCGTGCTCGCCTGGACCCCCCGCGAGCGCGTTCGCCGGCTGACCGAGAGGTGCGTCGCCGAGCTCGGCGTCCCCTACGTCATCCACCTCGAGGACAACGAGCACTACCTGCTCGAAGCCGCTACCGGCCGGACGATGTCCGAGCTGCAGCACCTGCCGCCGGCAGAGCAGGACGCGCTCACCCCGGTCGACCAGACGATCCACCCGACCCGCCACGTCGAGTTCCTGCGGGGGGCGACCGGCATCACCGTGATCACCGAGGCGCTCAACGAGTTCAACTTCGCCGACCGCCCGCACCAGGTGGCGCGGCCCGGCATCGACTTCGAGCGCTTCCGCCCCGACCTCGAGCCGCCGGTCTCGCGACGCGAACTGGGTCTCGGCGAGGAGGATTTCGTCCTCGTCTACCACGGCACGATCCACTACGCCAACCAGCACGAGATGCTGAGCCTCTACCTCGCCGTCAAGCTCCTGCAGCGGCGTGGCCACCCGGTGCGCCTGGTCCGTCTCGGCCATACCGAATTCGGCGGGCCGGACCCCGCCTCGTTCAGGGCGGTCGCCGACGGCGCAGTCGAGCTGGGCCCCGTCCCCTGGCGCAAGGTCCCGAACTACCTGGCGCTTGCCGACGCCTTCGTCCAGCCGGGGTCGCCGGACGACTTCAACCGCTACCGCCTTCCCTCCAAGCTGCCGGAGTTCCTGGCGATGGGCAGGCCCGTTATCTTGCCGCACTGCAACATCGGCGACGACCTCACCCACGGGGAGAACGCGCTTTTGCTGGAGCAGGGGAATGCAATGGACATCGCTCTGCGAGTCGAGGAACTTCTCGCCGACCCGGCCCTCGCCAAGCGGCTCGGCCAGGGCTCCCGGAAATTCGCCCACGAGCAGTTGAGCTGGAGCGATAACGCCGCCGGGCTGGGGCGGTTCCTGCTCGAGATGACCGCCCTCGCCCCGAGCGCCGGGCGGCCCGCATGAGTCGCCCCACGGTCCGCCAACGGGTCCGCGCTCGGGCGGCTCGCTCACCCCGGCTGCGGCGCCTCGCCGGCAAGCCGCCGCGCTTCGAGGTCCCGCCCGCGGGCCAGGGCCTCAACGCCTCAGCCTGGAAACTGGGTGACGAGGCGATCTGGCCGCTCCTGGAGCTGTACGGCGATTCCTTTCCGGTGCCGCCGATCTCGTACGGGACGGTTCGCGACTTCGCCGACAGCGTCGAAAACATGCCGGGCCTCGCAAGCGACAGCTACGACATGAAGGACATGCAGCGTTGCTGGGCGATAAAGGTGATCCTCGGAAACGTCCCGCGCGGCTCGCGGATCCTCGAGATCGGCGCCGGCGAGCCGCTGGTCGCCGGCATCCTCGCTCGGCTCGGCTACGAGGTCACCGTTGTCGATCCGTACCGCGGTGAGGGCAACGGGCCCTTTCAGTACAAAGGCTTCAGGCAGGGCTACCCGGATCTGCACTTCGTCCGCGACGAGTTCCCGCCGAAGGAGAGCCTCGGCCAGGACTTCGCTGCCGTCTACTCGATCTCAGTGCTCGAGCACGTGCCACTGGAAGCACTCGAGGGGGTGATCACCGCTGCTCGACGGCTGACTGCGGCTGTGGGCGGGCTCTCGATCCACGCCATCGACCTCGTCCTCGCCGGCTGGGGAACCGAGGAACACCTCGAGAAGCTGGAACGCATCGTCGCCGCCTCCGGCCTCGCCGGGGAGGAGTTGCGGCCGGTGCTCGATGCGCTCGAGAAGGACCCGGAGACCTACTTCGTCTCCGCCGAAGCGCACAACCGTTGGCGCGGCGGCCTCGATTACGACGACTACCCGATGCGGCGGATCGTCTCCGTCAACCTCTGCACCCGGGGCTGACGCTTAGAGCAGCTCCGCGATCTTCGGCGCCTCGCGCTTGAAGACCCAAATGCCAAGTGCGCAGATGGCGAGGAAGACGGCGGCCGAAGGCAGGAGGTGGAGCCATCCACCGGCGGCGGTGACCGCATCAGGCGCGCCGGGTTCGACGACCCACTGGCGGGCCTGGGTGAGGATCGGCGCCAGCGGGTTGAAGAGGAGGATGTCGTGGAGCGTCGCGGGCATCCCTTCGTAGTCGATCGGATAGATGATCGGCGTGGCGTAGAAGAGCGCCTGGGCGATCACCACCCAGATGATCCCGACGTCGCGGAAGCGTACGTTGAGGGCCGAGAGCAGCATCGAAAGGGTTCCGGTGAAGATCAGCAGCGGCACCAGGAGAAGCGGGAAGAGCAGCCAGGTCCAGGTCGGCGTGATCCCGGCGGCGAAGATGAAGACGATCACCGCAACCATGTTGAGGCCGAGGGTGAAGAGCGCGACCAAGCCCGGTGAGAGCGGAATCACAAGCCGGGGGAACTGCGTCTTGCGGACGATCGCCTCCTGCGCCAGCACCGAGCCGACCGCGCCGCCGGTCGCTTCCTGAAAGTAGCCGAAGAGGACGACGTTGAAGAGGAGGAAGACCGGATAGTGGATCACTTCGCCGCCGCCGAAGCGGATGATCTTGGTGAAGACGACATAGAGGACCGCGAACAGCATCAGCGGCCGCATCAGCGACCAGACATAGCCGAGGATGGAGCCGAAGTAGGTCTTCCTGAATTCATTCAGCGCGATCAGCCAGAGCAGGTCGAAGAAGCGCCTGCGGCCACCACCGAGAACCGAGGGGCCGCGCACCTCCTGCAGTTCGAATCTTGATGGCTGAGCGCTCACCTGACCTCCTCAACGCGCGCGGTGACGGTGGAGTCGAACGCAACCACTCCCGCCTCCCCCTCGCCGAAGACGACGAAATCGATCACGTGCGGCGCGTGCAGGACCAAGTCACCGTAGTTGTGGTTGCGGTAGACCCAGGCCTTGACGTAGTAGCGCCCTGGGGCGAGGCGGTTCTCGATCCTCGCCGCGATCGTGACCCGGTCGCCGGCCCTGAGGAGCTCCGGCCCATCGTCGTCGAGGCTCTTGCCGATGCCGCCGATCTCGACCCCGTCGGCGTTGACGAAAACGAAGCCGAAGCTCGGCCGCTCGATCTCCCGCGTCGCCTCGAAGACGCCCTCCAAGCGCAGCTCATCCCCCTTTTCGACGTTCTTGATCTCCTTCCCGTCGCTGCCGACCAGGCGGGCGTCGACCATCTTCAGCTCCGCGGCATCCCCCCATTCGTCTCCCTGCGAGCTGCCCGAGGAGGAGTGTTCGAAGTTGAGCCGCAGGTAGCGGCGGGCGACCTCTTCCGGATCGCCGCTCGCGGCCACGACCCCGTCGTGGAGCAGCAGCGCCCGGTGGCAGTAGTGCTCGACGGCGCTCATGTCGTGGGTGACGAGGACCACCGTGCGGTCCGAGTCGCGGATCTCATGGAAGACGTCGGCGCACTTCTGCTGGAAGGCGGCGTCGCCGACCGCCAGCACCTCGTCGATGAGGAGGATCTCGGCGTCGGACTGGATCATCACCGAGAAGGCGAGGCGGACGAGCATCCCGGACGAGTAGTTCTTCAGTTTCATGTCGACGAACTCCTCGAGTTCGGCGAACTCGAGGATCGCGCCGAGGCGGTCCCTGGCCTCGCGCCGGTGCAGTCCCATCATCACCCCGTTCAGCTCGACGTTCTCGCGCGCCGTCAGCTCCGGGTTGAAGCCGACGCCGAGCTCGATGAAGGGAGCCAGCCGCCCAGCCATCCTCACCGTTCCGGCATCGGCGGCGTAGATGCTGGCGAGGATCTTCAGCAGCGTGCTCTTACCGGATCCGTTGCGGCCGACGATGCCGAAGAACTCGCCCCGGTGGATGTCGAAGGAAACGCCGCGAAGCGCATGCAGGTCCTTGAAGTCCTGGCTCGAGAACGAGGTCAGCCGCTCCTTCAGCGAGTCCACTTTGTGGCTCGCGATCCGGAACGACTTCTCGATATCGCGGGCCTCGATCACCACCGGCTCCCGGCTGGGCTCCCTGGCCGCCGGCCGGGATTGCGCAATATGCCCGAGTTCGGTCCCCACTGCTGGGCCAATCATCGAGGATGGGGCGGCTTGACGCGCTGCAAGCCGACGCCGAGCGGCGTCAACGAGCTCGTGCGGGGACGCCGAAGACGACCGCCCCCGCGGGGACGTCGCGGGTGACGAGGGCGGCGGCGGCAACGGTCGCGCCCTTGCCTATGTGGATGCCGGGCAGGAGCGAGGCACCGCCGCCGATCTTCGCCCGCTCCTCGATCTGGGCGCCGCGGATGATCTCGTCGACGTAGCCCTCGACGCCGAAACTGGGGTCGTTCATCATCGTCACCCCAGGCCCGACGAAGCTGTCGCTCCCCAAAAACGCCCGTCCGGTGACGTGGGTCTGGTCCATCACCTTCACCCTGTCGCCGAGCTCCGATTCACGGTCGATCGTGACCTTTCTGCCGACCACGCAGGCTTCGCCGATCCGGTTCTTCTCCCGGACCGAGGCGCCGTCGCCGATCAGGGTGCGGGGGCCGACCGACACGTCGTAGTAGAGGATCGCGTGGGTGCCGATCGAGCAGCCCTCGCCGATCTCGAGGCGGCGCTCGAAGGTCGGATCGCGGGCGATCGAGCCGACCGCGCGCGGTTCGCGGCCGAGGCAGGCGCCGGGCATCACCTCGGTGCCGGCGCCGACGCGGACGTCGGGACCGATCGTCACATGGGGATGGACCCGCACGCCCTCGCCCAGGACAGCGCCCGCGGCGACGACCGCGCAGGCGCCGATCTCGGAGCCGGCTCCGATTGAATCCGATTCGACCACTGCGCTGGGGTGTATCTGCGGCATCGCTTCTGGGGCCTTCGAGCCGGGGCCGATCCTAGCGGTAAGGTGGCCAGCCTCTTGGGAATCGATCAGTGCAAGCTCGTCGACCTGCCGGTCATCCACAACCCGCAGGGCAACCTCACCTTCATCGAGGAGGAGCGCCACGTCCCGTTCCCGATCGCCCGCGTCTATTACCTCTACGACGTGCCGGAGGGAGCGGTTCGGGGCGGGCACGCACACCGGGAGCTGGAGCAGCTGATCCTCCCGATCGGCGGCTCCTTCGACGTCGTCCTCGATGACGGATCGCGACGCGAGCGGATCGTCCTCGACCAGCCCCGGGTCGGTCTCTACCTGCCGCGGCTGATCTGGCGCGAGCTGGAGAACTTCAGCGCCGGGGCATTCTGCCTCGTCCTCGCCTCCGCCCCCTACGAAGAGTCCGACTACTACCGCGACTACGACGAGTTCCGCGCTGCGATCTCCGCCTGAGCGGGCTTCAGCGCGACGAAGACGGAGACCATCCGCTCGGCCAGGCGCCGGCTCGCCTCCCCGTCGGCGAGCCAGTCGAACTGCTGGAAGACGCTGGGGAAGCCGGAGGCGATCAGCGTCCGCAGCAGGTCCTCCCGCTCCAGCCAGAAGGAGCGCTCGTTGCCGAGCGAGCTCCAAGGACCCGGCCGCTCGCCGAACCAACGCCCCTGCCGACCTTCGTGCTGGCTGAGCTCTGCCGCGAGCAGCGGCGCGAAGACCTCCACCTCCCCTCCCTCGCGCGTCGCGTGGTTGGCGGAGACGATCAGCAGGCGCCGGGTCACCTCCCCCAGCGCCCGCAGGAACTCGACCGGCCGGTCGAGGTGGTAGAGCAGGCCCGCGCAGAGGACGCCATCGAACTCGCCGTGGTCGCGGATGTTGCGGACGTCGTCCTGGACGAAACTCAGGCGCTCCAGCCTCACCTGCTCGGCTACCCACCGGCAAACGGCGAAGTTTTCCGGTTGCCCCTCGATCCCCACGACCTCGTAGCCGGCGCGGGCGAGCAGCACCGAGTAGCCGCCCTCGAGGCAGCCGAGGTCGGCGACGCGCGCCGGCGGCGGGCAGAGCTCGGTGAAAGTGCGCAGATAAGAGGCCGAGATCGGCTCGCTGCCGATCCTGGGCTTGCCCGGCAAGGTCCACTTCCCAGGTCGCAGCTCGAAGTTGTGGGCGCTGAACTTCCGGGGCGGCCGGTGCCTGCGCAGCAGCGAGGCCATCTCAGTCGACCTGTGGGATCGGGCCCTCTTTCCAGGCCTCCGAGGAGCTGCGGCGGGTCTCGAACTTGTCGACGACGACCTCGTCGATCATCCCGGTGCGAACGCCGGCTCTGGTCATCCGGCGGCACATCGACCAGTCGTTCGGTTCTTCGTAGATCGCGTCGGAAAGCTCGGATTCGATGAAGCGGAGTCCAGCGTGGAAGATCGCCGCCTGCAGTCCCCACTCCCCCAGCTCGGGCGGGAATTTGCCCAGCGTCATCGGCTCGCCTTCGACGAAGTTGACGAGCTGCTTCCCGTAACAGTGCTCGTAGCGGTGCTCGCGAGCCGCCGCCAGCAGCCGCTCGGTGTGGTCGGGACGCACGGCGTCGTCGTCACCAAGCCCGCCGATCCAGCGTCCCTGCGCCAGCGCCAGCGCCTCGTTGTACGGCGGGGTGCCGATCACATACCAGCGGCGGGAGCGGTCCTCCGGATAAGGCCCTCTGTAGGTCCGGTTGAAGTAGCGGACGCGGGGATCCCCGACAGCCTCGATCGCCGCCGCCGTCTCCGGCGGGGCCGCATCGCCGATGACGATCACCTCGAGGTTGGAGTAGCTCTGGCCGAGGATCGAGGGAAGAGCGACGTCGCGCAGGGTCTCATAGGAGGTGTAGGTCGGGATCAGGAAGCTGACCAGCGGCTCCTCCTCGCTGAAGGCGAGCTCGTACTCCTCGCTCCTGCGCAGGGCGTGCAGACGCTGCCGGTTCTCCACCTCCCGGTCGTAGGTGTGCCTGGAGATCTCCGCAGCTCTCCGCGCGTTTGTATCGATCTCCCGCGTCCTGCCCCTCACCTCTTCCAGTTCCCTGTGGAGGCGGCCAAGGTCGCCGTGGAGGCGATCGATCTTCTGATCGAGCCCCTGGAAATTCAGCCTCCGCTCTTCGAGGTAAGGGCGGACCATGCGGTCGAGCAGGCGGCGCACGACTGATTGCCCCTTCGAGTCCATCGACGCCAGGATGCTAAACGAGCTACCCAGCCCGCGGGACGCTCAGCGATAGCGTCGCCAGCACCGCCGCCGCCACCGCATCCCGGTGGGGCGCCGGCAGCTGCGGGTAGAGGGGCAGGCTGAGGGAGGTATGGCAGAGGCGCTCGGCGACGGGAAAGGAGCCCGGGGGCCAGGTGCCCTCCGGGTAGGCGCCGGAGAGGTGTGGCAGGACGGGATAGTGGACGAGGGTCTCGATCCCCCGCTCCGCGAGAGCGCGGCGGCAGGCGTCGCGGTCGGGGTGGGTGAGCATGAACAGGTGCCAGACCGGCTCCGCCCAGAGGGGCGTTTGGGGAAGCCCCAGCGGCGGCGGCGCGGCGAACGCCTCCGAGTAGGCGGCGGCATGTGCGGCCCGCGCCCGGTTCCAGTCGTCCAGCCGAGCCAGCTTCACCCGCAGCGTCGCCGCCTGGATCTCCGCCAGGCGCGAGTTGACGCCGGCGGTCTCGACCTCGTAGCGATCCCTCACCCCGTAGTTGCGCAGCAACCGCAATCGATCGGCGAGCTCGGCGTCGTCGGTGACGACCGCTCCGCCGTCGCCGAGGGCACCCAGGTTCTTGGCGGGGTAGAAAGAGAAGGCCCCGGCGTCGCCGAGGCTGCCGGCGCGGCGTCCTTCGCAACGAGCGCCGTGAGCCTGGGCGGCGTCCTCGAGCACGAACAGCCCGTGCCGCTCGGCCAGAGCGTTGATCGCGCCCATGTCCGCGGGCTCGCCCCGCAGGTGGACGGGGACGATCGCGGCGGTACTCGGGGTGATCGCCGCCTCGGCCTGGGCCGGATCGATGTTGTAGGTGGCCTCGAGGACATCGACCCCCACCGGTCGCGCGCCGGTGGCGCTGACCGCGAGCCAGGTCGCGACCCAGGTGTAGGCGGGGACGATCACCTCGTCGCCGGGGCCGATGCCCGCCGCTCGCAGAGTCAGCTCCAGCGCCGCCATGCCACTGCCCACACCGACACAGTGGCCGGCACCGCAGTAGGCGGCGAATTCGCGCTCGAATTCCTGGAGCTCCTCTCCGAGCAGATACCAGCAGGAGTCGATCACCCGTGAGACCGCGCCCTGGAGGTCCGAGCCCAGCTCCCGCTGAGCCGCGCGCAGGTCGAGATATGGGATCTCCGGCGTCAAAGGGAAGAGATAAGTTATCGCCGTGGCCACTGCTGTAGAGGGCCTCTCGGCTGATCGGGCGGGGGCATCGACTGGCAAGACCGACCGTGAGCTGGGCAACCCCGTTCTGCTCGCGCTGATCTGGCTCTGCGGGGCCTCCGCCTTCCTCCTGCTGCTCTGGGGATCGAAGCTCAGCTTCCTTCTCGACGACTGGGAGTTCCTCATCTATCGCCGTGGCTTCAACGCCCACGCGATCCTGGAACCGCACGGCGAGCACATCTCGATCGCGCCGGTATTGATCTACAAGGCGCTGCTGGCAACGGTGGGGATGGGTTCGGCGCTTCCGTTTCGAGTCGTCTCGACCGGCCTGTTCATCCTCAGCGCGGTGCTGTTCTTCGTCCTCCTCCTGCGCCGGGTCGGACAGTGGCCTGCCCTCGCCGCGACGGTGCTGGTGCTTTTCGTCGGCGCCGCCTGGGAAGACCTCCTCTGGGCTTTCCAGATCGGCTACTTCGGCTCGATGGCGGCAGGCTTGGGGATGCTGCTGGCGCTGGAACGGGAAGACGCCCGCGGCGACCGGCTCGCCTGCCTGCTGCTGACCGTCTCGATCGTCTTCTCCAGCCTCGGCATCCCCTTCGCGGCGGCCGCGGTGGTCGCCGTGCTGCTGCAGCCGGAACGGCGGCGCCGCCTCTACGTCTTCCTGATCCCGCTCCTCCTCTACGCCGCTTGGTGGCTCGGCTGGGGGCACAACGCCGAATCGGCGATCTCAGCCGCCAACGTCGGGAAGACCCCTTCTTTCGTCGCCGACGGCTTCGCCTCCTCGATGACCTCCATCTTCGGCCTTTTCGGACCCGAACGGGGAGGGCTCGGCTGGGGCCGCCCGCTCGCCGTCGCCGCGATCGTGCTCGCCGTCTGGCGACTCAACCGCCTCGGCAGGGCGTCGACTTGGCTGTGGGTCCTGCTGGCGCTCGGGGGGTCGTTTTGGATCCTCGCCGGGCTCAACCAGATCCCGGGGCGCACCCCGGAATCCTCCCGCTACCAGTACATCGGCGTCATCTTCACCCTCCTCCTCGCCGCGGAGCTGCTGCGCGGGGTTCGCTTCGGCTGGCGGGCCCTGGCCGCCGGCTTTGTCGTCGTCGCAGCGATCACGGTCAGCAACATCGGCTACCTGCACGCCGCCTGGGAGAGCTACCGCCAGACCAGCCAGCTGGAGAAAGCCGACCTCGGCGCCGTCGAAATCGCCCGCGGGACCGTCGAACCGGGGTTCGTCCTCAGCGAAGACATCGCCGGCACTGCTTACGTGCACATCGAAGCCGGGCCCTATCTCTCGGCCCGCGACGCCTTCGGGTCGCCCGCCTACGACCAGGCGGAACTGGCAGTGGCCTCGGAACCGGCGCGCCTCGCTGCGGACAGGGTGCTCTTCGCCGCCCTGCGAGTTTCGCCGCGGCAGGTCGCGAGCCATCCCCGGTCGCCATCCCCGGCGGCAGCCGATAATGGCCTCGTCACGGTCCCCCGCAGCGGCTGCGTTTCGGTGCCCGGTGGAGCCGAACCGCGGCAGCTCAGCCTGCCTCCTGGGGGCGTCGTCCTGCAGGCCGGCGGTCGCCCTGTGACCGGGCTGGGGGTGGAGCGCTTCTCCACGGGCGCACCCCCGATCAAGCTGGAAAGCGTCGGACCGGGGCGATCGATCGAAATCCCGATCCCGACCGATCGCTCACGCGTCCCCTGGAGACTCGAGATCGAATCGGCGGGCACGGCGGTAGCCTGCGGCGTCGGATGAAGCTCTCGATAGTTATCCCAGCCCATGACGAGGAGGGCTCGATCGCGGAGACGGTCGAATCCCTAGTTGCGACCCTCGAGCGCGAAAAGATCGACCACGACGTCCTCGTGATCGACGACTCCAGTCGCGATCGCACCGCCGAGATCGTCGCCGAGATCGCCGGCCGCAAACCGCAGGTCCGCTGTGTCGCTTCCCATTACCGCCCCGGATTCGGCTTTGCCGTCCGCAGCGGTCTCGAGTCGTTCGAGGGCGACGCCGTGGCGATCATGATGGCCGACGGCTCCGACAGCCCCGAGGACCTCGTCGCCTACTACCGGCTGCTCGAGGAAGGCTATGAGTGCGCCTTCGGATCGCGGTTCGTCCACGGAGCGGAAGTAATCGACTACCCGCGGTCGAAGCTGATCATGAACCGGATCGTCAACTTCGGCATCCGTGTCCTCTTCCGCCACGGGTACAACGACACCACCAACGCCTTCAAGGCGTACCGGCGCGAGGTGATCGAGGCGGTTCAGCCGCTGCTCTCGCATCACTTCAACCTCACCGTCGAGCTTCCGCTGAAGGCGGTGGTGCGCGGCTACAGCTACGGAATCGTCCCGATCTCGTGGAAAAACCGTAAGTCGGGGGTCTCGAAGCTGGCGCTGAACGAGATGGGCAGCCGCTACCTGTTCATCATCCTTTACGTCTTCCTCGAGCACCATCTGAGCCGCGGCGACTACCGTCGGGAAAGCGGCGCTCCCCAGAGGCGGAAGCGCGGTATCTGGCGCGGCGGGCGTCCGGGGGCCAGGAAAGGGGCGCCCGCCAAATCCGGACGGGATCCGTAGAGCGTCAGCCGGGCACCCGGCAGGCCCGGGTTGGCGCATCGACCACGACGTGCCAGGGCTGGGGATCGTGGTCCGGGGGAATGCGAAGCAGATACCAGCCGCCGACTTCGAGGGTTCCGACTGGGGCACCGACAACCTCGGTGGCGAAGCGACTTACGCTGACTCGAGCGGGCCGTGAAGTCATCGGCATCAGCAGGAGACCGCCGGATTTCGTCTTGAGGTAGACGGGAGACTTTGGAGAAGCCGGGCTCAGGGCCGAGCAAGAAGAATCCCGGCGCGGGGGGCTCGCTCTGTGCAGGCTGATGCCCAGCGCGTCTTTGAGCGTGACATCGGCGACGTGCCGGAACAGCAGCGGCTGGCTCCGCACCTGATCCAGAGAGTAGGCAATCGACCCGAACTCGCGGCTCGCACGGAAGTAATCGATCGCCGGAAGGGACACGAAGACGCCGCCGCCCGCCTTCACAACTTCCGGATCGGAGCCGGGGGCATAACCAGGTTCGACTCTTCCCTTCGCCAATTCCAGCATCGCGTACTCGGTGCCAGTCGCCTCGGCATCGTTTAGCTGATAGCGGCGGCCGTCGTAGAACTTGGCGATGTTGGCGGGGAGCGCCAGCAGCACCACCAAGCAGACAGCGGCGAAGGCGGCGATGCGTATTCGCATGTCGGCGACCGCGTCGGCGGCGATCAGGAAAACCAGGGCCGTGCCCGCGAGGACATACCTGGACGAGTCGGGCTCCCGTCCGCCGAGTGCGATCGTCAGCCAGTAGGCCAGTGCAACCGTGAGGAAGAGCCAGAAGGTTCGTGGCATCGGGCCACGACTCACCCGCCAAACGACGCCGAGTACGGCAAGGACCGCGAGCGCTGACCCGAACGGCGTCACGGTGGTCACCACGACAGAAACTCCCGAGCCGGTCGGATTCAGCCCGGTAACGGATCCCATGATTGCGGCGAGGGCGCTGAAAGCGTCTATCGGGAACAGGTGGATATGCAACAGCGAGATGCTCGACTGATCGAACTTTCGCGCCCACATCCACCATGCCGCGTAGAGCAGAAATGGGAGCGCAAAGATCCATGCCCGGCGCCAACGGTCACTGCCGAGGAGAACGTAGACCGCGGCGCCGGCTGCGAAGGCGAGACCGAGCTCGATCATCGAAACCGACAGCACGAGCAGGACGCAGGCCGCGACATCCCCGGCTCGATCTTCCCTTTCCAGCGCGAGCACGGCTCCCAGGCCGAAGGCAAGGGCGTAGACGGTGTGCATGTCGAAAGCCCAGATCAGCGGCTCCCAGGCGTAGCCCAAAAAGAGCAACAGCACCGCGGGAGGAAGCGCCACCAGCGGGCCGACCCGGCGCCGGCAGAGGAGATAGAAGAGCCCCACGGAGAGCAGCAGGCCGATCAGGTTGACCACCCTGAAGGCCGTGTAGTCGGCGCCGAACACTTCGAACAGCACCCGGTAGATCAGTTTGCCGCCGACTTGGAGATGCCCGTTGTGCGGCGCCAGGAAGTATTCGACGCCATTTCCCGGTTCGGCCCCGAAACCGTGAGCCACATAGCGGGCGTAGTAGTAGATGTCGTCGCCGGCAAAGGTCAGGCCACGAGCGGTTCTCAACAGCCAGGCTGCGGCAATGCCCATCGCCAGGCCGAGAATCGCCCAGCCCGCAGCACGGGCTCGCGGAGCGGATCGGTCGGGAAGTTCCAGATGCAAGGCGCCGCTAGACCCCGCGGTGCCTTTGCCTCACGCCGTCACCGTCCAGCGCTCGAGGTTCTGCTCGTACATCTCCTCCAGGATCTCGTCGATCCCGTAGCGCAGCTCGAAGTCCGGGTAGTCGGCCTGGAACGGCTCGAGGTCGGAGATCCACCAGCGGTGGTCACCGATCCGCGGCTCCTCCCCCATCTCCCACTGCAGCTCGCGGCCGGCGATCCGCTCGCAGGCGTCGATCGCCTCCAGCATCGAGCAGTTGGAGAAGCGGCCGCCGCCGATGTTGTAGACGGCGGCGGCGCGCGGGGCCCTGCGGAAGGCATCGAAGGCTGCGATCAGGTCGGCGCTGTGGATGTTGTCGCGAACCTGCTTGCCTTCGTAGCCGAAGACGGTGTAGGGCGTGCCGGTGACGGTGCACTTCATCAGGTAGGCGAGGAAGCCGTGCAGCTTGGCGCCGGCGTGCTGGGGGCCGGTCAGGCAGCCGCCGCGGAAGGCGACGGTGGGCATGTCGAAGTAGCGCCCGTACTCCTGCACCAGCAGGTCGGCGGCGGCCTTGGAGACGCCGAAAAGCGAGTGGGTCGAGTGGTCGATCGACATCGAGGTATCGATGCCCTTGTAGTACTGGTGGTCCTCGGGCAGCTCGAGCCGTTTCTCCAGGTTCTGCAGCGGCAGCCGGTTCGGCGTGTCGCCGTAGACCTTGTTGGTCGAGCAATGGACGAAGGGTGCGTCGGGGGCGTGGAGGCGCGCGCCCTCGAGCATGTTGAGGGTGCCGTTGGCATTGACGCCGAAGTCGGTCTGCGGCTCGCTCGCGGCCCAGTCGTGCGAGGGCTGGGCGGCGGTGTGGACGACGAGCTCGATCTTGCCGGCGTGCTCACGGAAGATCCGCTCGATCGCCTCAGCGTCGCGGATGTCGACGTTCTCCCAGCGGAACTGAGAGGGATAGGCCTCGACGAGGCGCTGGGTGACGTGCGAAGTCGAGGACTCGGGGCCGAAGAAGCGCGCCCGCATGTCGTTCTCGATCCCGACCACGTCGAACCCCTCGGCGACGAAGTGGTCCACAGCCTCGGAGCCGATCAGGCCCCCGGCACCAGTGATGATCGCGACCGGCATGCGTTCAGTTGCTCCTTTCCCCGGATCGGGTGTCGATATTCAAAGCCTCGGCGATGCGCTCCTCGTCGGCGGCCACCCACTCGTGGATGTCGCTCAGCACCTGCTCGGCGCTGCGCCGCGGACGCCACTCGTCCAGGCTGAAGATTCTCGTGCAGTCGGACAGGTATATCGGCACATCCCCCTGTCGCGTCTCCTGCACCGGCGTGATCGGCACCTCGTTGCCGGTCAGCTCCTGGCAGACCGCCGTCGTCTCGCGCAGCGAGAGGCTGATCTCGCGGCCGCCGCCGACGTTCACCGTGCGCCCGTCCCAGGAGCCGGGGTCGAGCAGCTGGCGCTCGACCAGGTCGACCAGGTCCTCGACGTGGAGGAGATCGCGCACCTGCTTGCCATGCCCCCCGAACCCGATGTAGCTGAGCGGGTTGCGGAAGTGGTGGGCGAGCATCCAGTGGGTGAACACTCCCTGGTCGACCTTGCCCATCTGCCAGGGGCCGGCGATGACGCCGCAGCGGTCGATCACCGCGGGCACGCCAAGGCCCTCGCGGTACTCCTCGATCAGCATCTCGGCAGCGAGCTTGGTGGCGCCGTAAAGGGTGCGGGCCCCCTTCAGCGGGAACTCCTCGGAGATCCCGGCCGGGCCGACGCCCGGCACCGCCTGCTCGGAGGCGATCTCGAAGCGGGTCTCGGCCTCTTCGAGGTTGAGGGAGACCTGCGGGGCGACCGGGTAGACGCGGCTGGTCGAGAGGAAGACCATGAAGGCGCCGTCGCGACGGGCCAGCTCGAGGCAGTTGTAGGCGCCGGTGAGGTTAGTGTGGACGAGGTAGCCGGTGTCGCCGTCGACCCCGCTCATCACCGAGGGCTCGGCCGAGCACTCGACCAGCGCCGTCAGCTGCGGCAACGCCTTCAGGTCCCCCGGCTCGCGGACGTCGCCCTTGACGAACTGCACCCCGGCCTCCTCCAGCCGCGGCAGGTTCAGTTCCGACCCCTTGCGGTAGAGGTTGTCGAGCGCGAGGACCTCCCAGTCGGGATGTCTCGTCGAGAGGGAGACGGCGAGGTTGGAGCCGACGAACCCCGCGCCGCCGGTGATCAGGACGCGAGTCACCGGCTTCCCTTCGGCAGCATGAAGGTGAATTGGTCGACCTGGGCGACTGGCCGGAAGGCATGGAAGATGTAGTGAACGAGGGGAGCGTTCAGCGGTGGCGGGGCCCCGTGCAACCAGGCTGCGGCCTGTTCGTTGTCACGGATCGCACAGGGGCGGGGTGCGGCCTTCAACTCGTCCACCACTCGCTGCTGCTCCCGATCGTTGAGGGCCTTGATCCAGGCGCCGGGGGCGCGCGGGGGCGGCGCTTCGATTCCCGACCAGAGGTAGAGGCTGTCGATGTTCGGATATGAGATGAAGGTTGAGCAGCGGTGACTGTGGAGCAGGTCGACGATACGGCTGTAGCGTTCGACTTCTTCGGGAGGGAGGCGCAGGGCAGTGGCTCCGGGAAACGGCAGCGGCTCGCGTTCCCTGTAGGAAAACCCATTGGTGATACCGGGCCGCAGCATCGAGTCGAGCGTGAACTGGACCGCCAGGACCGCTGCGATCAGGGTGACCGCGATTCCGACGCGGCGCAGGACACCGGCCTCGCGCGACTCGCCCCAAACCCGCAATTCGGCGAGAGCGTCGCCGAGGCACAAAGCGGCGACGGGGACGAAGGTCGCGGCGGCGATCCCCGTCTGGCTGCCGGCGACGGGGTAGACCTGCAGCGTCTCGGCGATCGCCAGCGCCGGCAGCAGGACGCGGAGGAAACGCTTGTAGGTGGGCTCGACCGGACCGGCGGGCGGAATGGTCGCCACCCAAGCGAGCAGCATCGGCAGCATGATCGGGTTCTGGGAGGTCGGGTTGAGCCCGATCGGGACGATGTGGGCGATAACCAAGAGAATCGTCAGGCCGGCGAGGGCCCGCAGCAGAGCCGGCCACAACCGGGGACCGCCGCCGAGGGTGGGGCGCAACCGCGTAACCAGAACCGATCCGGCCAGCGCTGCTAGCCCCCAGTCCACGCCGGCAGAGGGGAAGCCGAGAGGGGCAACGAGGACGTCGCGCACTCGCAGCGCTTCGGTGACGGCGCCGTTCCAGACGTCAGCCGGGGAAGGTCCGGTGAGAAAAATCACCACCAGGATTGCGACAAAAGCGCAAGCGAAACCAACTGCCGCTCCCCACAACCAGCGGATCGTCTGGCTTTCCTGGCCGTCCCGCTTCCGAGGTGGGCCGAACGGGGTCGCGGAAACCAGCACCGCCGCCATCCCCAGCAGCTCGATCAGCAGCAGGTCGCGCGTCCAGGCTTCGGTGAGGTCGCGCGCCATCACCACCAGCGGCATCGCCAAGAACCCGGCGCTGACGAGGATCACGAGCAGGCGGCGGCACCGCAGCCGCTCAACCGCGAAGACGCCGGCAAGAACCACCGCCGCGACGGCGAAGCCGCCGAGGTTGACCTTGGTCAGGAGCAGCGCCGCCACCAGTGCTC
This sequence comes from Solirubrobacterales bacterium, assembly GCA_036378275.1. GTDB lineage: Bacteria > Actinomycetota > Thermoleophilia > Solirubrobacterales > 70-9 > VAYN01. Next base: position 32,917 of record DASUWV010000005.1, read on the forward strand.
CCGCCCCCGTCCCCGACAGCAGCGCGCGGCGGCCTGGGCCCAATACTGCGATCAAGGTGAAGGCGGCGAGCAGGAGAATGCAGATTCCCTGGGGGTGCATCGGCTCTGCCTGGAGCACGTAGAGAGCACCGAAGGCAGCGGCGGCCCCGACTACACCCAACTCGAGACGCCCGGTCAGGCGATGGGCCGAGAAACCGTAAAGAAGGCTGCTGCCGACCCAGAGGAAGATCACGATGGTGCGGCTGGCGTCGGTGGTCACGGCCTGACCGGTGAGCGCGAAGAAGCCGCCGAAGAGCTCGTAGTAGAACGGCCCGTACTCGGAATAGATGTCGCGATAGAGGGTGTGCCCCTGCACAAACGCCTTGAGCGTGACCAGCAACGTCCCCTCGTCGTCGTAGCTCGCGAACTGGCTGAAGAGAGCGAAGTAAGCGGCAGCGCAGGCGACGAGGGCGATCCCCCAGTAGACGACAAGCGCGATCATCCTCGGGTTGGAGAAAATCTCCCGTCGCGAAGGCCGCGCCTGCGCACGGGTTGAGGTGGCACCTGCCGCTGGCACGAGACGGGCACGATATCGAGCAACGGCAGCGCGATTGCGTATCGTGCGGCGCCCCCGCCCACCCAGGGGGAGGTGGAAATGAAGGAGAGCGCCTACCGCGAGCACTTCGAAGCCGAGGACCGCCACTGGTGGTACAGGGGCCGCTGGGCGGTCGTGGAGGCGCTGCTCTCCCGCGTTCAACTGCCTTCGCAGCCGCGAATCCTCGACGCCGGCTGTGGGACGGGGGGCAACCTGCAGAAATTCGGTCGCCTAGGGGTCGCGACGGGAGTCGAGCCCTCCCAGGAGGGGGTCAGGTTCTGTCGAGAGCGAGGGTTGGAACGGGTTCACCAGGCGGGGCTGGAGAAGCTGCCGTTCGACGACGGCAGCTTCGACCTCGTCGCCGCCACCGACGTGGTCGAGCACGTCGCCGCCGAGGGGCAGGCGCTGCGGGAACTGCTGCGAGTGACCGCCCCCGGCGGGATCATGCTGCTCACGGTTCCCGCCTACATGTGGCTGTGGAGCGAGGAAGACGTGAACCTGCACCACCACCGCCGCTACACCAGGCGACGGCTCCGGCAAGCGGTCACCGCCGCCGGCTGGGAGCCGCTCTTCTCGACCTACTTCAACACGCTGCTGCTACCGCCGATCGCGCTGGCGAAGAAGCTCCGGCGCTCCAGCAACGGCGCGGACCTGGACCGCACCCCGGCGTCGCTGGACGGGCCGCTTTCGCTGCCGATGCGGATCGAGGCGCGCCTGATCCGGGCCGGCGTGAGGCTGCCCGGCGGAGTCTCAGTTGGGATCGTCTGCCGTCGCGGCGGCTAGGCGACGAGCCGAACCGTCGCGCCGACCGCCGATCCGCAGCCGGTAGGAGAGGGCAGTGACGTCCCGCAGCATCCGGATGCTGGCCGAAGCCACGCGCACCCGGGAGCGAGAATCGTGCAGATAGAGAACCGGGACCTCGGCGATCTTCATCCCCTCGCGATCGGCTCGCATCAGCAGCTCGACGTCAAAGGCAAAGCCCGGACAGAGCTGGTTACTCAGAAGGGACACGGCGATCTCGGTCGGCAGCAGCTTGAAGCCGCACTGGGTGTCGCGCAGCGAGAGGCCGGTGAGGGTGCGCACCGTGCGGTTGAAACCGGCGCCGAGGACCTTGCGGTGCAACGGCCCCCGCTCCACGATTGCCCCTGCTACCGCCCGCGAGCCGATCGCCAGGTCCGCCCCCGCTTCGATCGCGGCGGTCAGCTTGGGCAGCTCCTCGATCGGGGTCGAGAGGTCAGCGTCGGCAAGAAGCACATAATCCCCTTCCGCCCGCTGCACTCCCGCCGCGAACGCAGCTCCCTTGCCCCTGTTCCCCTCGTAGGCGAAGACCGGCTTCAGGCGCGGATCCTCCCTGGTCGCGGCGATCAGCACCTCGCGCGAACGATCGATGCTGCCGTCGTCGACCACAAGCGACTCGAGGAGGGTCATGCCGGCGTTCGCCACAGCCGCTTCGGCTGTAGTGGACAGCGCCTCGAGGAGCAACGGCAGTCGCGCCTCCTCGTTGTAGGCAGGGATAACTAGGGACAGGGTCTTCAAGCGCGCCTCCCAGCGCTGTACTCGGGTGGACGGCCATCTTACGGAACCCTCGGTACCTAGGATTGGTGCGGTTGAAAACCGTTTCTTCGTTCGATCGTCCACGTTTAGTCGCCCGTGAGGTGCATGTCTGGAACGCCGCCCTCGACGACCCCGGCTGGCCGGGGTCGGAGCAACTGCCGGCGCCGGACCGGGAACGGGTGAGCCGATTCCTACTCGAAGAGCCGGCGAGGCGCTGGGAGGCGTCGCGCTGGGTGCTGCGCCGGGTGCTGGCCCGGTACCTGGAGGTGGAGCCGGCGGCGGTCGAGCTGGAGGTCGGCGAGCACGGCAAGCCGCGGCTGCGCGGAGCAGGCGGGCTGGACTTCAACCTCAGCCACTCAGGGGGGCTGGCGCTGGTCGCGGTCGCCGGCTGCGCCGTCGGGGTTGACATCGAGGCGATCAGGCCGGACCGGGAGTTGGCGGCGCTGGCCGATCGGGGACTGCCCGCGGAAGATGCCGAAGCGGTGCGCACAGTAGGGCCAGCTGATCGGCCCGCTGTCTTCTACCGGGCCTGGGCGCGGCACGAGGCACGGCTCAAGTGCATCGGCACCGGCTTGGGATCGTCGCCGCCCCCGGCCCAGGTGGCGGTCGCGGACCTCGACGTCGACCCCGGATACGCCGCGGCGGTTGCGGTGGCGGGTTCGGAGATAGGTCCGCTGCGATTGCGCGTGCTGAATCCCGGGGACTGAGTTAGCTACTTTGTTTTCCGTGATCCAGGCAGTGGGGAAGCTCACTTCTGCGCTATTGCTGGCAGCGGCCATCTGGGCGGGCAGCGCTCACGCGCTGAGCCTGCAGACGGTAGGCAGCTTCGAAAAGCCGATTTACGTCACCTCCGACCCCGGCAACCCAGAACGGCTCTTCGTCATCGAGCAGGGAGGGACGGTCCTGCTCCTCCAGAACGGAGAAATCAAGACCTTCGCCGAAATCAGCTCGAAAGTGTCGGGTGGGGGTGAGCAAGGGTTGCTTTCAATTGCCCTCCCGCCCGATTTCGACCTCAGCGGCCGTTTCTTTCTCGACTACACCGGCAGGGAAGAACCCGGCGAGATCCACGTCGCCGAAATGGTCGCAAGCGGCGACAGCGCCCCCCTTTCGACTCTGCGCGACGTGATCCCGCCGATCCCGCACCCCGAAAACTCGAACCACAACGGAGGGCAGTTGCAGTTCGGTCCCGAAGGCGCTCTCTTCGTGTCCACCGGCGACGGCGGCGGCGGCAGCGACATCCACCACAACGCCCAGGACCCGACCAGCGAGCTGGGGAAGATCCTCCGCCTTGCTTCGCCCGGCCCGTTGGCGGAACCGGAAGTCTGGGGCCTCGGCCTACGCAACCCATTCCGCTTCTCCTTCGATCGCGCCAGCGGCGCGATGCTGATCGCCGACGTCGGCGAACATGCCCGCGAGGAGGTCGACATGGCGCTCGCCCCCGGCCTCGGCCAGGGCGTGAACTACGGCTGGAACTGCTTCGAGGGCAGCCTGCCCGGCCCCGCGACCGACCCGCAGTGCGCAACCCCGCCGATCGGCGGCTACACCCCCCCCATTTTCGAATATCCCCACGAAAACCCCGAAGACGGTGGCGCCTTCGGCTGCGCGATCATCGGCGGATATGTCGTCCGCGGCCCTGGCATGGGCGACACCTCAGGCCGCTACCTCTACGGCGACCACTGCCAGGGAGGCATCCGCTCCTTCTCGCTGACGGCGCCCGCGCTCACCGATCGCTCCGAAGGGGTGCACGTCGAAGAACTCGATTCCTTCGGCGAAGACTCCTGCGGCCGGCTCTACGCAGTCTCCGGCGAAGGCCCTGTCTACCGCCTGCAAGGCCCCGAAGCAGCGACCTGCCCCAGCAGCTCACCGCAGTACCAGCCGGCGCTCGCCGCCTCCTTCATCGGGATCAGGGCGGTCAGCCGCAAGGTCCGCCGCCACCGTCGCGGCCTGATCACCGCCTGGGTCACCCCGTGCGGCAGCGCCCGCCGGGGCGATCCGGTCACGCTCTACCGCGGGCGCCGGCAGCTGGGCACGCGCCGCCTCGACCGCGTCTGCTCCGTTCGCTTCCGGCCGCGGATCGACCGGCGCTCCAGCTTCCGGGCAGCGGTGAAGGGCGACTCGACGTACCTGCCGGCGATCTCCCGCAAGCTGACGATCAAGCCGGTCCACCGTCGCCACCGCCTGGCCAGGCGGTACGGCCCTCCTGCTCCTCAGTAGGTGCCGCCGAGCTTGCGGTGGTCCCAGGTCGCGATGCGCAGCGCCGGGAAGCTGATCGCCACCCGCTTCGGCGCCTGCGCTTCCAGCGCCGCTTTCGCGTCGCCCTCGACCGAGGAGATGCCCTCGGCGTAGCGCACCGTCAGCTCTTCGGCAAAGCCGAGGACGGTCTCGAAGTCGCGGTGGATCACCGCCTCGGACTCGATCATCGCCCCCCGCAACTCACCGTACGAGTGGCCGGCCTCGACCAGCACGGTCGCCCGCGGGTCGCGTTCGAGGTTGCGCACCTTCTGCGATTTCGCGTAGGTCCAGATCCAGACGACGCCGTCGCGGGGGACGAACCAGAGCGGCATCGAGTGCGGCCACCCGCGCGGCCCGAGGCTGGAGACGACGGCGATCCGCTCCGCGTCGAGCAGCTCGCGCAGCTCGGAGTCGCTGAGCTTGATCTGATCGCGCCGGCTCACCCGCCGCACTCTACTTTCGCTCAGGCGACGGGCTGGAAGGAGCGGCGGTAGGCGGTCGGCGTCGTCGCCGTGGCGCGCCGGAAGTGGTCGCGCAGCGAGGCAGCGGTGCCGAAGCCGGTGCGCCAGGCGACCTCCTCGATCGGCAGGTCGGTCGCCTCGAGCAGGCGCCGCGCCTCCAGCACCCGCTGCGAGAGCAGCCACTGCAGCGGCGTCGTCCCGGTCTCGGCGCGGAAGCGACGGGCGAAAGTGCGGGGGCTGACGCCGGCGTGGCGCGCCATCGCCGCCACGTCGAGCGGCTCCGCGAGGTGCTCCGCGGCCCAATGGCGGGTCGGCTCGAGCGAGCCGGTGGGTGCGGGCAGCTCCGGCTTGAAGAACTGCGCCTGGCCGCCGTCGCGATGGGGTGGCGCGACCATGTGGCGAGCGACCCGCTCGCCGGCCTCGGCCCCGAAGTCGCGGCGAATCAGGTGCAGGCTGAGGTCGATCCCGGCGCTGAGGCCGGCTGAGGTCAGCACCTCGCCTTCGTCGACGAAGAGCGCGTCGGGGTCGACCTCGATCGAGGGGAACCGCTTTTCCAGCTCCCCCGCCCAAGCCCAGTGGGTGGTCGCACGACGGCCGTCGAGGGCGCCGGCGTGGGCGAGCCCGAAGGCGCCGGTGCAGATCGAGACCAGCCGCGTGCCGCGCTCGGCGGCGGCGCGGAGGGCAGCGAGCGCCTCGGCCGGCGGCGGCGCGAGGACGTTCGCGTAGCCCGGCACAACGATCGTCTGCGCCCCCCGCAGCGCCCCCAGGCCGGCGTTCGGCGTAACCGAGAAGCCGCTGGTCGTCCGCACCGGACCGCCGTCGGGCGAGCAGCTGGAAAACTCGTAGAGGGGCTCGCCGGACGGTTTGGCCGCCAGCTGGAAGGCCTGCGCCGGCGCGGTCAGGTCGAAGGCGACGAGGCCGTCGAGACAGAGGGCGACGATACGGTGGGGCATGGCAGAAATCTAGCGAACATTGTCATTCCTGCCTCTGGCGAAAGGCGCCCTACGGCGCCAACATCGTCGCGATGGAAATCGCACTGCTGCTCTACGACGGCCTTGCCCCGCTTGACGCGATCGGCCCCTACGAAGTGATGCGCAACGTCCCCGGCTGGGACGTCCGCACCGTCGGCAAGGAGAAAGGGGAAGTACGCAGCGAGGACGGCTCGCTCGCGCTCGTCGCCGACCACACCCTCTCCGAGATCACCGCCCCCGACCTCGTGCTCGTCCCCGGTGGCGCCGGGAACCGACCGCTGCTCGATGACGAGGAGCTGCTCGGGTGGCTGCGCGAGGTCGACCGCGCCACCAAGTGGACCACCTCCGTCTGCACCGGCTCGCTCCTCCTCGGCGCCGCCGGCCTCCTGCAGGGCAAGCGTGCCACCACGAACTGGGTCGTGCTCGACGCCCTGCGCGAGTTCGGCGCCGAGCCGGTCGGGGGCCGCTTCGTCGAGGACGGCAAGGTGGTCACCGCCGCCGGGGTCACCGCCGGCATCGACATGGCGCTGCACCTGGTCGCCCGCGAGGTCGGCCCCGAGGTGGCCCAGGCGGTCCAGCTCGGGATCGAGTACGACCCCGATCCGCCCTTCGACTCCGGCTCGCCGCAGAAGGCTCCGGCCGAGATCGTCGAGCTGGTGCGGCGGGTGGCTATCCCCGTCGAGCGAAGCTGACGAAGGCGTGCCAGGCCGGCTTCGGCCGGAAGCGGGCGCCGCGGCGGAAGAGGCCGGCTGAGTCGCAGAAGTTGCAGGCGCCTGGGGCGTCCTTCCAGGTGAACCAGTCGACCTGGCGCAGGTTGAGGCGGTGGTGGTTGGCGGTCAGGTAGCGGTAGGCGGAGCGCAGTTCGCGCGCCTGGCCGTGCAGCCCGACCTCGAAGGAGACGACCCGCGGGTCGTACTGCGATCCCCACCCGAGCTCGGTCAGGTAGAGCCCGGCGCGGCGATCGCGGTGGTGGAGGATGGTCTGACGCAGCCCCTCGACCAGCAAGCGCAGGGCGCCGGTGTCGGCCGCGTAGGGGTGCAATGCGACGCCATCGAAGTTCGCCTTCACCCCCCGCACCTCGTAGAGGCGGTCGAGGAAATCGACCGCGTCGTAGGCGCGCGGCGGGCTCTGGCCGGGGTTGCCGAAGAGGCCGCCGAGGACGAGGTCGGCGCGCGGGTCGGCGCGGTGCATCGCCCGGTGGGTGACCGCCAGAAGGCGCGCGTAGCGGGTCGGCGAGGGAGGCTGGGCAAAGTAGAAGAAGTTCTCCTCGTTCCAGATCTGCCAGGCGCGGATCGGCAGCTTCGGCAGCGGGCGCAGCGAGCCGGAACCGTGTTCGAGCCAGAATTCGCCGTGGGACCCGTAGCGTTCGACCGCGGCGGCGACGAATTCGGACCAGGCCCGGCGCTGGCGGCCGTTCGCGACCGGCAGCGTGCGCCAGTTATGGGCGAGCCAGTGCGGCGTCGAGATCAGGAACGGCAGCACTTCCAGCCGCTCTTCGGCGGCCTCGGCGACGAGCTCGTCGAACCCGCCCCAGTCGTAGCCGCCCCGCGCGCTCGGCTCGATCGCCGACCACGACAGCATCGCCCGGATCGTCTCCACGCCCCCGCTCCGCATCCGCGCCATGTCCTCCTTCCCGAGCGAGGTCTGCGGCACGATCCCGAAGAACCCGCGCGGCAGCGCCTGGGCAGCGGCTGGCATCAGCGTCAGGAGGACGAGGCAGAAGGCGAGGAGTGAAGCTGCGCGTCGCACTCCGGCCCAAAACCCGGTCTCGACACGGAAGTCGCGGCTCTGCACGGGTGAGATTTTCGCGTCGCTCAGGAAGCGGGCACCAGATCAAGCTCCGACCACGGCCCCTCGCCGCACATCGGCTGCGTCCGTCCCTCCAGCCAGTCGGGCTGGAGGTCGTCGTAGTGGGGGCTGGCGGGGTGGCCGGACTGGCCGGTGAACATCTGCCAGCGCGAGCGGTCGGGATCGGTGGGGTCGGCGACCATCCGCCAGCTCGGGGCCCAGACCGCGTTGTAGGGGTCGTTGGGGTCGTAGGCGATCTGGCTGACGGTCTCCTGGGCGCCGCCGGCGCGGAGGCGGCGGTTGAGCAGGCGGTCGAAGAGCGGGTTGGCGTCGCCGAGCGGGTGCGGGAACTTCATCTCGTGGACGCGGCCCCAACGCCAGCCCTCGGGGTCGGCGCCGAAGCGGTCTGAGAGGTCATCGAGGGCGCCCGCCAGCGACTCCAGCACCAGCTCTTCCCAGGGGCGGCCGATCAGCTCCTCGTCTCCTTCCTCCCAGAGGTCCATCAGGTGCGAGTGCCAGCGCCAGGGCGAGGTGACGTGGGAGAGGAAGCCGTTGTCGGCCCGGTCGAGCCAGCGCTCGCAGAGGTCGCGGTCGCCGATCGCGCAGCGGGTGACCTCGCGCGCCAGGCGCAGCAGAAAGGCCTGGTAGATCGTGCCGGCGATCGTCTCGGGGTCGAGCCGGCCGTCCCAGGTGCGCAGCCGCTCGATCGCGCTGCGCTCGCGCTGGCCGTGCGGGTGCAGCCGGGCGAGCCGCCGCGCCGCCTCGAGCCCGGGCAGCGAGAGGTCGTCGTTTTGGATCGCCTCGAAGCTCTCGAGGTCGTGCTCGTCGGTCTCCCGCAGCAGCTGCTCGATCCGCTCGGCGCGGTAGCCGGCGAGCCAGTCGCTGGTGATGTGGTGCGGATAGTCGTCGCCGACGATCCGGTTGTTGGCGGTGACGAGGTAGCCGCTCTCGGGGTCGACCACCTCCGGCAGCTCCTCGTAGGGCACCGTCCCCTCCCACTCGAACTCGCCGCTCCAGCCGGGCTTCGGCAGGTCGGGGCAGCCGCCGCGCCGCCGCGGCAGGCGGCCGATCAGCTTGTAGCCGATCGAGCCGTGGCGGTCGGCCCAGATCAGGTTCGAGCAGGGCGAGGTGTGCTCCTCCAGCCTCGCGGCCAGGTCGGGGCCGGAGCCGATGTCGAGCATCTCGAACATCCCGGCGAAGAGCGTGCGGTCGTGCAGGGTCTGCCAGGCCAGCGCCAGCGGCTCCCCCTGATCGGCGCCGAGCGCCTCGTTGACGATCGGGCCGTGATGGGTGCGGCGGACGTCGATCTCGACCGGCGGGCGCCCCTTGACGACGATCTCCTCGCGCTCGACCTCCAGCGGCCGCCACTCGTCCTCGAAGAGGTAGCTCTCGCCCTCGACCCGCTCGACAAAGAGGTCCTGGGTGTCGGCCATGACGTTGGTGAAGGTCCAGCAGACGTCGTTGTTCTGGCCCATGTAGACGCCGGGCAGGCCGGGGGGCGAGGCGCCGCGGACGAAGCGGTCGCGGTGGCGCATCGAGACCTCGTACCAGATGCCGGGCATGCTCGGCGAGAGGTGCGGGTCGCCGGCGATCAGCGGCGCGCCCGTCTTCGAGCGCCTACCGCTCACGGCCCAGTTGTTCGAGCCCGACGCCTCGGCGGCGAGGCCGAGCGAGCGGCGGACGGCGTCGATCTGCTCGACCATCGGCATCCCTTCGCCGCTGAACGGCAGCTGGGCGACCACCGGGTGGTCGGCCGGATAGACCGGGTCGAGCCGGGCGGCGAGCTCGGGGCCGAGCTCGCGCACCATGTCGGCCCGCAGCAGCTCCTTCTCCCAGTTGGTCGAGAGGCCGAAGGCGAGGAGCTTGCCGAGGCTGAGGATGTCGGCGGCGGTCCAGGGCCTCCACTCGACCCCCAGCACCTGCAGCTCGAAGGGCAGCGCCCGGGCGTCGTGGGCGGCGGCGTCGACGCCGGCGCAGTACCGCTCGACGTGATCCCGCAGCGCCGGCTCGAGCTCCGCCGCCTCGCGCTCGGCGATCCGCCTGATCCCGAGCGTCCGCGTCAGCCGGTCGACCGCCAAGCCCTCCTCGCCCGCGATCTCCGCCACCCGGCCCTCGACGACGCGGCGGTAGAAGTCCATCTGCCCGAGCCGGTCCTGCCCGTGGCAGTAGCCCTGGGCGAAGTGCAAGTCCTCCCTCACCTCGGCCTCGATGTGGGGAACGCCCCAGCGGTCGCGCCGAATCCGCACCGGCCCGTGCAGCGCGTCAACCTCGATCGTCCCCCTCACCTGCGGCAGCGGCCGTCGCGCCAAGCGGTGCCAAAGGCTTGCCGCGCCGGCGCTCGCAACCGCCGCGCCGATCGCGCTACTCAGGACTCCGACCCTCGCCGCTCGCCGCATACAGCCAGGGTACTGGCTGGGCAGCCAGGATGAGGGACGCCGGGGCGTTCGTACGCGCCTACGGTAGATAGCCAGATCAACGGCTGAGCACTTCGGCGGCAAAGGCGATGAGCTGGTTTGCGCGGCGCATCACCTTTCGGAGCTCGGGCACGGCCATCTGCAAGAAGCCGTATTGCGCTTTGTCCTTCAAATTGAGCAGCTCGCGAAGGTCTCCCGCGGCTTTCTTTCCCCCAGGCGTGATCTGAGCGAGAAGCTGCTCGGCGTCACGGTGATTGTCGGAGCGCGATCGCTGACCCAGCACCTTGCAACAAGCGGCGTCCGAGGCCGCAATGCCGGCTAGAACCGCGAGAGCAGCGGCTGAACTGGCATAGACCGGCGAGGCGTCTTGGTCCTTCTCGTCGACCACCAGCTCCGCCACCTCCAGGAATTCCCTGGCCCGCTCCAAACGCTGCCTTGCCTGGTGGGCATCGCAGTCCCGAGCGCGACTCTGCTTCGCCATCAAGCCCGTCCGAGGAAGGAGCGGAGGGGAGCCCCGACGATATCGACGGCGTCGGCACGGAGACTACGCAGGATCGCGGGTTGTTCTCGGCGAAGGCGATCGAGTTCGTCCTGGCCCACCTCAGCTATTCCGGCGTGGTTTCCAGTCCACCGATAGACCTGGTCAGCAAGAGCATCGACATCTCCTCGCCATGCGGCGTCGTCCTCTTCGACCGCACTTGGACGGACGAGAAAGATGTCCACATCGCTGTCCACATCGCCTTCGCCGCGTGCTACAGACCCGAAGACCGAAACGTGGAACGGCCTGGGCTCCCAGGGGGCGATCTCTTCCTGTAAACGCTGAAAGAACCTGGAGCGGAGGCTGGCGAGCTCGACGATTGGTTCCGCCGCCACGTGATCCCAGTTCAGCCGGTAGACCCTGGCCCGACCCGCCTCTTCCCTCAGCACCACCCCGTGCTCCACCAGGCGGTCGAGAACCCGCTGAGTCGCGTCTTGAGATCTATCGGCGGCTCTGGCGACCTCTCGTCCCGTCCGAGATTTCGTGGATTCCGCGAGCACCGTCAGGACGGCACTGTCAACCACCGGAATCATCGACTCGAAGGGTTTCGAGAAATTCATCGCCTAACTATGCCTGAAATATCGGTCATATGCGGGAAATTTCGTGCATATGACTGGTATTTCAGGCATCGAGGTCTTTCGGCAGCCGTCCCT
>DASUWV010000006.1:0-11565 GCA_036378275.1 Solirubrobacterales bacterium
CCTTCAGCTGGTCGCCGGTCGGCTCGAATGGCAGCGACTCGAGCCAGCGGCCGACGAGCTCCCCGGGCTGGCCGAAGCGCGGCGCCGGGCGGGCGGTGCGGTGGCTGCGCTTGCGCGTCGCGAGCAGGGCCTGGTGCAGGAAGAGCTCTTCGAAGCCGAGCCGGGCGCGGGCTTCGTCGACTTCGTCGGTGGTCTCCGGGAACTGGACCGCGCTGAGCGCGTCCCCGACCCCGGCCAGGCCGCGGCGCGCCCGCAGCTCGCTCGGCAGCCCCTCGATCGCGTTCGGGGCCCACTTCACCGCCTGCTCCATCCACTCGCGGATCTTGTGGCGGGCGAGGCTCTCGCCGGCGGGGTGGATCGGCACCAGCTCCCCCTCCTCCCCGCCGGGACGGGACTCTGAGCCGGCCATTTCCCATTCGTTCACGGAGAACCCGCGCCCGCTCAATTTCCCGGTCATCAGCAGTCGCGTCCCCGGCGTCAGCTTCGAGGCGACCCAGGGCTGGTTGAACCAGGTGGCGCGCACGTGGCCGCTCTCGTCGCCGACTTTGACGCTGACCATCCGCAGGCGCCCTTTGCGGAACGGGCGGGGCTGGGAGCCGAGCACCTCGACCTGCACCGTCGCGGTCTCCCCCGAGCTGACGTCGCCGAGGCGGCGCACCCGCAGGTCGCGGTGGCGACGCGGGGCGCGGTAGAGCAGGTCGCCGACCGTGCGGATCCCCGCCCCGGCGGCCGCTGCGGCCAGCTTCGGCCCAACCCCGTCGAGGACCTGCAGCGAGGCGTCGAGGACGCTCGGCCGCGGCCAGTGGACCGGCGCTTCGAGCAGGTCGCCGCGCTCGAGGTCGCGGGCGCCGGCGAAGGAGCGCGCTACTGGGCGGCCAGCAGCCACCACCAGCTCGGCTGCCCCCCCTCGTGGGCCTCGACCTCGACGCCGTCGGGGACGTGGACGTCGATCTCCTCCAGCGCGATCGGCGCCCCCTCACCGGCGATGATCGTGACGATCTCCGCCTCCGCGGCGAGGCGCTGGAGCGCCTGCTCCAGGGTCGAGCCGGCGCCGCCCCAGGCGACGATCTCGCCCTCGGCGAAGCCGACCGCGTCGCCCTTCCTGAAGCGACCCTGGGCGTCGTCGCGGGCCGCCGGGGCGACGCCGCCGATCGCGACGTCCTCGATCGCCGCTCCCAGCCGCTCGGCGTTGTCCTCGAGCGGCGCCTCGGGGTCGAGCTCTACCAGCGCCAGCAGGCTCGCCTGCTGCGATGTCGCCGGCACCACCCGCGCCGGCTTGTCGGAGAGCTCGCAGGCGCGCTCGGCGGCCATGATCACGTTCGATGAGCTGGGCAGGACCAGGACTTCGTCGCTGGGAACGCTGTGGATGCCGGCGAGCAGCTCGTAGGTCGAGGGGTTGAGCGTCTCGCCGCCGGGGACGACGTGGGCGCCGAGCTCGGCGAAGAGCCGCAGCAGCCCGTCGCCGGCGGCGACGGCGACCACCCCGGTGCGCCCGCCGGCGCCGAGGCGGGCGTCGCGTGCGGCCATCTGCTCGCGCATGTCGGCGACGTCGAGGTTGGTCACCTCCCCCACCCCGTCGAAGACCTTGGTCGCCGCTTCCGGCTCGTCGGTGTGGATGTGGACCTTGAGGGTGACGTCGTCGCCGACGACCAAGACCGAGTCGCCGAGCTTCTCCAGCCGCGGCAGGTAGGTGCGGTTTTCGAGCCCCTTGCCGGAGACGATGAAGTTGGTGCAGTAGCGGTAGCGGCTGTCCTCGTGGTGGGGGAGCGAGCGCCGCGGCGGCTCGTGGTGGGGCACCTCGTGCACCTGGCCGTCGCCGCGCAGGCCGGCGACGACGCCGGCGAGGATCAGCACCAGCCCGTGGCCGCCGGCGTCGACCACACCGGATTCGCGCAGCACCGCCAGTTGCTCGGGGGTGCGGGCGACCGCGCGCTCGCCGTCTTCGATCGCTTTCTCCAGCACCTGGGCGAGGACCGCGTCCTGCTCGGAGTCGGTGACCTCGCGGTCGAAGCGGGTCTTGTCGCGGTCGAGGTGGGCGAGCTGGTGCGAGAGCGAGTGGGCCATCTCGCGGAAGACGGTCAGCATCGTCCCCTCGGCCGGCTCCCGCACCGAGTCGTAAGCGGCGTCGGCGGCTTTGGCGAAGGCGGCGGCGACCAGGGTGGGGTCGACCAGCTCGCCCGGGCGGCTGGCGAGCTCCTCGGCGGCGCCGCGCACGATTTGGCTGAGGATCACCCCAGAGTTGCCGCGGGCGCCCATCAGCGCCGCGCGCGCCAGCGCCTGGACCAGCTCGGTGCGGCCGACCTCGTCGACCTCCTGGCCGTCGAGGCGGTCGAGCTCCTCCATCACCGCGCGCAGCGTCATCGCCATGTTGTCGCCGGTGTCGCCGTCGGCGACCGGGAAGACATTGAGGTCGTTGACCTCCTGGCGGCGCGCCTCCAGCGAGGCGTAAGCAGAGCTGATTACCCGGCGAAACCGGGCGATCGAGGGATCGGGCATCGCGACAGAATCTATTCCCCGCGCGCGACGGGCGGGCGCCGTGAGTGCGGAGATCTAGCGACTCAGCGCCGCGGCGGCGTCGGCGACGACCCGCTCAGGTTCCTCGTCGACCTGCTCTTCCGAGAAGCGCAGGACGGTGAAGCCGCGGGAGCGCAGCTCGAGGTCGCGTACGCGGTCCTCGTGGAAGGCGACCGAGCCGCGGTGGTAGATCCAGGAGTCGACCTCGACGACGACATCGCGGTCGCGCCAGAGGAAGTCGACCTCGTAGCGGCCGAGCTTGACGTTGGCCTCGGGGGGCGGGAGGTGGTGGACGAGGGCGAGGAAGTCTTCCTCGAGGTCGCTGCGTAGGCGCCTGCCCTCTGATCGCTCGAGGCGGATCCCTTTGAGCTCGGCCTGGCGCTTGGCGCGGCGGAGGAGGTGCGGTGGGACGGTGCCGTCGAGGTCATTGATGGTGCGTTGGATGGTGGTGACGGGGATGTTGTGGCGGCGGGTGATCCCCCTTCCTCGCCCCCCTCTAATTGCAGGTGAGGGGGGCGAGGAAGGGGGATCACTGAGGGACGGGCAGCGGTGAAGGTGGACCCCGCGGCGCTTCTTGAGGCCTGAGGTGGTGGGCACGGAGACGTGGACGGGGCCTTTGATCGGGCGCAGCAGCTCCCAGAGGGCGGCGGCGGAGTGGTGGCTCAGGGCCGCGCCCTCGCCGCAGGCAAGGACGGCGGCCATCCAGCGGCTGTGGTGGGTGGGAGCGCGGTGGCCCACGGCGTAGATGCCGCGGTGGAGGCGATGGAGTTGACCTTTGCGAACGCGGATCGTGATCGCTTTCGAGCCAAGCCCGGCACCTTCGAGCTGCCGCCGCGTAACTACTCCATGCTGGCTCGCCGCGATACTCGCCGCCTTGGCGTCGGGCGTGTCGCTTTTTGCGTCCATATGGACGCATAAGGCGACAGGGCCTCGGATTCGCCCCCCTTACCTGCTGCTTTTCGTCGCTCTAAGCGGCCTTGATGACCTTGCCGGCCTTCAGGCACCGCGTGCACACGTAGGTGCGCAGGGGGCGGCCGTTCTCTTGGATCCTCACCTTTTGCAGGTTCGGGTCGAAGCGGCGCTTGGTGGCGACCATCGAGTGGCTTCGGGAGTGGCCGAACGCCGGTCCCTTGCCGCAGCTATGGCATACCTTGGCCATGAGGACGCTGGATGGTACAGGGTCGGCGATCAGGCCCGCGCAGCGGCGGCTTCTTGCTTCAGCAGCGCCATCCGTGCCACGGTGAGGGCGGCGTTGCGGCCCTGGTCGCGCTTGTCGCCTCCGGCCCGCGCCAGCGCCTGGTCCATCGTGTCGCAGGTGATCACGCCGAAGGCGCAGGGCACGCCGGTCTCCAGCTGCACCTGCTGGATCCCCCGCGCCGCCTCGGCGCAGACGAAGTCGTAGTGGTCGGTCTCGCCGCGGATGACGACGCCGAGGCAGGCGACGCCTGCGTAGGTGCCGGTCTCGGCGAGGAGGCGGGCCGCAAAAGGAAGCTCGAAGGCGCCCGGGACCGACTCGTGGCTGACGTTGCCGATCGGCACCCCGGCGAGCTTGAAGCCCGCGTCGGCGCCGTCGAGCAGGCGCCGCGCCAGGTCCTCGTAGAAGCGCCCGACGACGACCGCGAACCGCAGCCCCGCCAGCGCCTCCTTCTCCTCGTCCCCGAACTCCTCCAGGAACGCTCCCGCTTCAGCCATCGAGGTCCTTGCGCTCGCCGCCGTCGCGGGCGTCGCGCTCCTCCTCGTCGCGGATCATCTCCTCGTCGAGGGCGAGGCCCTGGTGGTGCAGCGAGTGGCCCATCTTCTCCCGCTTCGTGCGCAGGTAGGCCTCGTTGTGGGCGTTGGGGGCCGATTCGATCGGCACCTGCTCGGTGACCGAGAGGCCGTAGCCCTCGAGGCCGACGATCTTTTTCGGGTTGTTGGTGAGGATGCGGATGCTGGTCAGGCCAAGGTCGCCGAGGATCTGCGCCCCGATCCCGTAGTCGCGCAGGTCGGCGGGCAGTCCCAGTTTGAGATTGGCCTCGACGGTGTCGGCCCCTTCCTCCTGCAGCTTGTAGGCGCGCAGCTTGTTCAGCAGGCCGATCCCGCGTCCCTCCTGGGAGAGGTAGAGGAGGACGCCGCGACCCTCGCGCTCGATCATCGAGAGCGCCGCTTCGAGCTGTTCGCCGCAGTCGCAGCGCATGCTGTGGAAGACGTCGCCGGTGAGGCACTCGCTGTGGACGCGGACCAGCACGTCCTCGGCGCCGTCGACCTCGCCCTTGACCATCGCCACGTGGTGTTTGTCGTCGACCAGCGAGCGGTAGCCGACGGCGCTGAAATCGCCGAAGGCGGTCGGCAGGGCGGTCGCGACGACGCGTTCGACCAGCTTCTCGGTCCGCCGCCGGTAGGCGATCAGGTCGGCGACGGTGATCATCTTCAGGCCGTGCTTCTCGCAGTAGGGGATCAGGTCCGGGACCCGGGCCATGGTGCCGTCGTCGTTCATCACCTCGCAGATCACCCCCGCCGGGGTGAGGCCGGCGAGGCGGGCGAGGTCGACGCTGGCCTCGGTGTGGCCGGTGCGCTCCAGCACGCCGCCGTCTTTGGCCCGCAGCGGGAACATGTGGCCGGGGACGACGATGTCGCGCGGGCCCGAGTCGGGGTCGATCGCGACCTGGATCGTGTGGGCGCGGTCGTGGGCCGAGATGCCGGTGCTGACGCCGCCCGCGGCCTCGATCGAGACCGTGAAGGCGGTTTCCAGCGGCGCCTCGTTCTTCGCCGCCATCAGGTTGAGGCCGAGCCGTTCGCAGCGCCTCGCGGTCAGCGCCAGGCAGACCAGCCCGCGCGCCTCCTTGGCCATGAAGTTGATCGCCTCCGGCGTCGCGAACTGCGCCGCCATCACCAGGTCGCCCTCGTTCTCGCGGTCCTCGCCGTCGCAGACGACGACCATGCGGCCGGCGCGGATCTCCTCGATCGCCTCCTCGATCGTCGCGAACGGGCTCTCCCCCGTCTCCGCCAGATCCTCTTTTCGCTCGGTCTCTGCCATGTGGCTCACGACTGCTCCTTTCCGGCGAATGGTGACATCAAACGCTCCACGTACTTGGCGACCACGTCACACTCGACGTTCAATCGGTCTCCCGGCGCCAAATCGGCGAGGTTGGTCCGCTCCAGGGTCTCAGGGATGAGGGAAACCTCAGCCCAAGAGCCGCCCAAATCCGCGACCGTGAGGCTGACGCCGTCGAGGGTGATCGAGCCCTTGTCGACGACGTACTTCAGGAGGTCCTGCGGGAGCTCGACGCGGATGCGGCGCGCGAAGCCGTCGTTTTCGGCCGAGGCGACGGTGCCGACGCCGTCGACGTGCCCCTGGACGATGTGGCCGCCGAGGCGGTCGGAGGCGCGCATCGCCAGCTCGAGGTTGACGCGGCCGCCCTGCTCGACCCCGCCGAGCGCGGTGACCTCGAGGGTCTGGTTCATCGCCTCGGTCTCGAAGCCGTCGGCGTCGACGGCGGTTGCGGTGAGGCAGCAGCCGTTGACGGCGATCGAGTCGCCGTCGGCGATCTCGGAAGCGAGCTGGGTGGAGATGCGCAGGCGCGCCCCGTCCTCGCCGCGGTCGAGCGAGTCGACGGTGCCCACGTCTTCTATGAGTCCCGTGAACACCTCACCACTCCTTGAATCGGGCAGTGATCAACACGTCGTCGCCCACTTGCTCCGTCGCCGATTCGAGCGCGCTTAGTCGAGTCGCGAAATCACTGCCTTGAGCCGGTCCGCCGAGAAGCATCGGGGCGATGAAGGTACGGGATTCGTCGATTTGATCGGCGGCGAGGAAGGAAGCTGCGAGCGTTTTGCCGCCCTCCAGGAAGAGGCTGGTGATGTTGCGGGCGCCTAGCTCACGAAGCGCCGATTCGATGCCGGTGGCGACGAGGACCTCGGCGCCGGCGTTCTCGAGGGCGGAGGTGCGGTCGCTCGGTGCGTCGGGGGCGGCTACGACGAGCACCGGGGTCTGATCGAGGGTCTTCAGCAGCTGCGAGTCCAGAGGTAGGCGCGCTTGGGAGTCGAAGATCACCCGAAGCGGCTGGCGGGCGCCGTCGATGCGCGCGGTGAGGAGCGGGTCGTCGGCCAGGACGGTGCCGATGCCTACGGCGATCGCGTCGGATTCGGCCCGCCACTCGTGGACCAGGTCGCGGCTCTCGGGGCCGGAGATCCAAGGGGAGTCGCCCGGGGAGGTCGTGGTCTGGCCGTCGAGCGACATCGCCATCTTCAGGACCACCAGCGGCAGGCCGGTGCGGGCGTGCTTGCGAAAGGGCTGGTTGAGGCGGCGGGCGGCGGTCGCCTCGGCGCCCGAGGCGAAAGCGACCTCGATGCCGCCGTCGCGGAGGATGCCGGGGCCGCGGCCGGCGGCCTTCTCGCTGGGGTCGTCGGAGGCGATGACGACGCGGCTGATGCCCGCCTCGAGGATCGCCTCGACGCAGGGAGGCTGGCGGCCCTGGTGGGCGCACGGCTCCAGGGTCACGTACATCGTCGCCCCGGCCGGGTCCTCGCCACGGGCGCGGCAGTCGGCCACCGCCGCCCGCTCGGCGTGCAGGCCGCCCAGCTCCGCATGGAAGCCCTCGCCGATCACCGCGCCGTCCCGGACGATCACGGCGCCGACCAGCGGGTTGGGGCTCACGTGCCCCCGCCCGCCCTCAGCGAGGGCCAGTGCGCGCTGAAGAAAGCTGGTATCGGTGGCTGATTGACTCGTCAATCAACGAGGATTCTACCCCCTGCGTGGCGTAGCTATGGAGGTTTGGCCTAATACGCTGACGCACCGCCTATGAAGCTGATCATCCAGATCCCCTGCCTCAACGAGGAGGCCACGCTCCCGCAGACGATCGCCGACCTGCCGCGGCAGATCCCCGGCATCGACGAGATCGAGCTGCTGGTGATCGACGACGGCAGCACCGACCGCACGGTCGAGGTGGCGCGCGAGTGCGGCGTCCAGCACGTCGTCCGCCTCACCAACAACCGCGGGCTCGCCGCCGGCTTCCAGGCCGGCCTCGACGCCTGCCTCAAGCTCGGCGCCGACGTCGTCGTCAACACTGATGCCGACAACCAGTACCGGGGCGCCGACGTGGCGAAGCTGGTGGCGCCGATCGTCGCCGGCGAGGCCGACATGGTCGTCGGCGACCGCGGCGTCGGCGAGATCGAGCACTTCTCCGGCTCGAAGAAACGGCTGCAGCGGCTCGGCAGCTGGGTCGTCCGCCGCGTTTCCGGCACGCCGATCACCGACGCCACCTCCGGCTTCCGCGCCTACAACCGAGAGGCCGCCCTGCAGCTGCTGGTCGTCGACAACTTCACCTACACCCTGGAGAGCCTGATCCAGGCCGGGAAAATGCTCGTCGCCGTCGACGAGGTCGCGATCGCGACCAACCCGCAGACGCGCGAGTCCCGCCTCTTCGACTCGACCGGCGCCTACGTGCGACGCAACGCGCTCGCGATCCTCCGCATCTACGCCCGCTACGAGCCGCTCCGGGTGTTCGCCACCGCCGCCGCGGTCTTCCTCGTGCTCGCCTTCGCCGCCTGGATGCCGTTCTTGATCGACTGGATCTTCAACGGCGACTCGACCGGCCACATCCAGTCGCTGATCCTCGGCGCCGTCCTCTTCATCGCCGCGATCCAGCTCTTCGCCCTCGGCGTGATCGGCGACCTCCTCGCCGGCCAGCGGGTGATGACCCAGCGCACCTTCGAGCGGGTGCGGCGGGTCGAGCTGGCGCTCGGGGTCGAGCCCTCCCACTACGAGCCGGGTAGCAAGTCCGAGTGAGCGCACAGCCGCAGGGCAGAGGCGCTGCCACCAGCGCCGACTACGGCAAGACCGCGAGCTTCCTCGCGGTGGGCGTCGGGCTGACCGGCGTCATCACCTACGCCTACTTCCTGATCGCCTCGCACGTCCTCTCGAAGCCGGACTACGGGCAGATCACGGTGCTCTGGTCGGCGGTCTTCATCACCATCTCCACCCTCTACCGGCCGATCGAACAGCTGCTTTCCCGCCACATCTCCGAGCGGCTGGTCAAGGGCGAGCCGATCGGGCAGCCGATGAAGGTCGCCTCGACGATCCAGCTCGGCCTCTCGCTCTTCTTCGCCGTGGTCGCGCTGGCGCTGCGGGGGCCGATCCAGAACGGCGTGCTCGAGGGCAACGAAGCGCTCTACTGGGTCTTCTTCACCTCGGTCCTCTTCTACGCCGCCAGCTATTTCGCCCGCGGGTTCCTAGCCGGCGAGCAGCGGTTCGGGCTCTTCGTCGCGATGATCCTCTCCGAATCGTGCTTCCGCACGATCTTCGCGGTGATGGTCGCGATCGGCGTCCTCAGCGGCCAGTCGGCGGTCGCGATCGGGATCACCGCGGCGCCGGCGCTGAGCCTGCTGGTGGTGCCGTTCGCGTTTGCGCGGCGGGCGCAGAAGGAGAAACAGGTCGCCGAGACGGGTGATGCGACGCCCGACATGCCCGGACGCGAAGCGGAGGACATGTCGTTGATGAAGGGAGGCGGCTTCGCGGCGGCGGTGCTGGTGATCATGTTCAGCGAACAGGCCTTCCTCAACGCCGGGCCGCTGATCGTCCGCGGCCTGCAGGGCGCCGCGGCGGCGGGGTTCATCTTCAACGTGCTGATGCTGGCCAGGGCGCCGCTGCAGCTCTTCCAGTCGGTCTCGACCAGCATCCTCCCCCACCTCACCACCCTCCACCACAGCGACGCCGAGGACGCCGAGCGCGAGTTCCACCACACGGTGCGGATGGTCCTGCTCGGGATCGCCGCCTTCACGGCGCTGGTCGTCGTCGTCGTCCTGATCGGCGGGCCGACGCTGATGCAGATCGCCTTCAGCAAGAAGTTCACCTACGACCGCGCCGGCCTGCTGCTGGTCTCGGTAGGGATGGGGCTCTATCTCTCCTCGGTGACGGTCAACCAGGCCTGCATCGCCCAGGGCCAGGTGCGGCGGGCGGCGGTGCGCTGGATCGCCTGCGCTGGCCTCTTCATCGGCTGGAACTTCGTGCCGCTGGTGAGCGACGAGTTCCGCCGCGTCGAGATCGGCTTCCTGCTCGCCGCGGGGGCGCTCTTCTCGCTCCTCTACCTCGCCTACCGCCACCCGCGCGAGCGCGCCCAGGACGTGCCACAGCCGGGTTCGGCGGAGGAGTTCGAGGTGCGGGTCGGGATGCTCGACGAGAACGTCTGAGGGCTGCAACCACCGATAACAGAATCGGGTACTAGAGGCCTCGAGCGCATTCCCATAGGGTCGCGCGATCGGAGCCCATGACGCCCACCTGATCCTGATCGCCGGCGCCCTTCTGGCGGCGGGGATCGTGGGGGCGCTGCTGGCCGACCGGCTGCGGGTGCCGGGGCTGCTGCTGTTCCTCGGGCTGGGGATGCTGGCCGGCTCGGAGGACGTCGGGGGCATCCATTTCGACGACGCCGAGCTGGCGCGGACGCTGGGGACGATCGGCCTCGTCCTGATCCTCTTCGAGGGCGGCCTCACCGCGGGCTGGTCGGAGATCAGGCCGGTGCTGGGGACCGCCGCCTCGCTGGCGACGATCGGAACCGCGGTCACCGCGGTGATCGCCGGCTTCGCGGCGAAGCTGATCTTCGGCTTCGACACCCTGGAAGGGATGCTGGTCGGCGCCGCGGTCGCCGCCACCGACTCGGCCGCGATCTTCGCCGTGCTGCGGCGCTCGACCCTGGAGAAGCGGCTCGCCCGCTCGCTCGAGGGCGAGTCGGGGATGAACGACCCGGTGGCGCTGCTGCTGGTGATCGGCTTCATCGAATGGATCCAGCAGCCGGGCTACGGCCTCCTCGACATGGCCGGCCTGCTGGCGCTGAAACTGGCGCTCGGGACCGCGATCGGCGTCGCGCTCGGGCGGCTCGCGGTGATGGCGCTCGACCGCATCCGCCTGCCCAGCGACGGGATCTACCCAGTGGCGACGATCGCGATCGCCGCCCTCGCCTACGGCCTCGCCGAGGTCGCCCACGGCTCCGGCTTCCTCGCCGTCTACCTGACCGCGCTCGCGCTCGGCTCGGCGCCGATCCCGGCCCGGCGCACCGTCGTCGCCTTCCACCAGGGGCTCGGCTGGGTCGCCCAGATCGCCCTCTTCATCCTCCTCGGCCTGCTCGTATTCCCCAGCCGCCTCGACGACGTCGCGCTCGAGGCGCTCGGCCTCTCGGCGGCGCTGATCCTCCTCGCCCGCCCCGTCGCCACCTTCGCCGCCACCGCCTTCGCGCCGCTGGACGCGCGCGAGCGGCTGATGCTCGGCTGGGCCGGCCTGCGCGGCGCCACCCCGATCTGGCTCGCCACCTTCCCCGTCGTCGCCGGGATCGGCGCCGGCGACGAACTGTTCTCGATCGTCTTCTTCGTCGTCGTCACCTCGACCCTGGTCCAGGGCGCCAGCTTCGAGCCGCTGGCGAGGAGGCTGGGACTGACCACCGACGAGCCGGCGCTGCCGCGGCGGCTGCTCGAGTCGGGGCGCATCCGCCGCATGGGCGGCGACGTGATCGCCTACCGCCTGCCGCCGGCTGCGGCCGCCGCCGGCCACCCGGTGCGAGACCTGGGACTGCCGCGCCAGGCGCTGGTCAACGTGATCGTCCGCGACGGCGCCGCGATCCCACCCCGCGGCTCGACCGAGCTGCGCGAGGGGGACGAGCTCCACATCCTCGTCCGCAGCGAGCTGCGCGAGGAGGTGGAGGCGCTGACGAAACGCTGGGCCAAGGGCCCGGTCGGCAAACCAGCGCCCCCGCCCCTCCCCCGCCGCGGCGCCTCCCAGGTGTTCACGGTGCGCCCGGCGCGGGACGACGGCGAGCTCGGGACGGAGATCGACGGCATCCCGATCGCAATGGTCCTGCGGGACCGTGCCGAGCGTGGCACCTATCTCCTTGCCTTAGCTGACGGCCGCTATGCCGTGATCGGCGCCGGCCTGGTGGCGATCGGAGGCCGCCGTGTGCTGGCCGACTGGTGCTCCCGTCGCGCCGAAAGACCTGACGTGGATAGTGCGGAGCGCGCCTGGTGGCAGGAGGTCACCGGAGCCCTGATAGCGCGTGGATGAGCCGGCGGGGGAGGTTCGCCGGACCC
>DASUWV010000007.1:0-20509 GCA_036378275.1 Solirubrobacterales bacterium
GACTCCGATGACCTGATCGAGGACATCCGGGGCACGGTGGCGACGCGAATCGGCAAATTCGCCCGCCCGAAACGGATCGTCTGGGCGGAAGACCTGCCGAAGACCCGCTCCGGGAAGATCATGCGCCGGCTGCTTCGAGACATCGCCGAGGGCCGGGCGCTGGGCGACGTGACGACCCTCAAAGACCCCGCGGTGATGGAGGAGCTGGAGGGAAAGATCGCCGAGGAGCAGGCGAAAGCGGACTAGCGGCCGCCGCGCTGGGCGATCCGCTCGATCGCGACCGAGAGCGCCTGCAGCTGCTCCTGGACGCTGCGCAGTTCGCGCAGGGCGAGCGCCTCGGCGCTGAGCTTCTCTTCTTCCAGCTCTTCCTCGATCTCGGCGATTTCGGGGGCGAGGAAGCGCTGGGCGAAGGCGCCGGTGAGGAGGGCGACGAAGCCGATCCCGATGATCAGGACGACGACGGTGACGACCTCGCCGCCGGTCGTCGTCGGGTAGATGTTGGAGCCGAGCGTGGTCATCGTCGTCGCCGCCCAATAGATCCCGTCCCAGGTGTCGAGGTGCTGCTGGTGCTCGAAGGCGACGAAGATGCTGCCGCCGCCGACCACGGTGAGGACGGTCAGCAGCAGCGCGTAGCGCAGGCCCTCGAGTGAGAAGACCTCGCGCGAGAGCTGGGCGAGGCGCAGCAACCGGAGCAGCCGCAAGAGGCGCAAGACCCGCAAACTCTGCAGGCCCGCCGGCAGCACCGGCGGCGTCAGCACGACGATGATCACGTCGAGGGGATGGCGGCGCACCCAGGCCCACCGGTTCGGCACCACCCACAGCATGATCACCAGCTCGACCAGGAAGGCGGCCCAGGTGACCCAGTTGAGGACCACCGCCACCGTCTCCAGCGTCCCGCCCGGTTTCGACTCGTAGATCGCGACCGTCGGCAGCGTCAGCGCCGCCGCGACCAGCATCGGCGTGTTCAGCCGTTCGCGCCACTTAATGGCGCGCGCGTCCATCGTGCCGCCGTTTTCGGCGCTCGCCACTGTGGATTCGCGCTCCACCGCGACTGATTCGACACGGAGGACGGGACCCCTAGAAACGACAAGACCCGCCGCGAGGCGGGTTGGAGCCGCCAGGTTTTATGGAGTAGCTCTTAAGAGCTACACTTCTGCCTATGCCCTCCAAGCACCGACGAATCGCCGTAACCGCAGACCCTGAGCTAGGCGAGGCACTCGCACGGGTTCGCGCCGCAACCGGAACGCGGGAGGCCGACGCGACCCTGTTGCGCCGCCTCGCTGTCGAGGGAGCGGAGGCCGAGCTGCGGGCTGGGCGCAATCGCCGCGAGGCCGCCGAGGCCCTCTTCAAGGCAATGGATGCGGGTGGCTTCGATCTTGACCTCGACGCCATCGACCGCCTCAACAGAGTTCCTGGCACCTGATGTCGCTTGAAGTGTGGGACGGGGTGGGTCCTGTTCTGGCGGACACTTCGGCCTGGACGCAGGCGCGGCGCGATGCTTCCGCGCGCAAGCTCCTACTGGGCGCGATCGAACGGGGCGATGTCCACTGGTGCTGGCCGGTGCGCTACGAGCTTATGGTTGATGCTCGGGGCCAGGATGACATCGCGGCGGTGGAGCGTTCCCTCGAAGGCTTGCGCGAGGTCCCCGTGGATCGCAGCGTCCAGCGGACGGTGTTCTCGATGATGCGGGAAATGGCGGCGAGCGGTTCGCATGGATCTCATCGCTTTCCGCTGACTGACCTGACGGTGGCCGCCGCTGCGCAGGGAGCAGGCCTTGAGATCCTTCACTTCGATCGGCACTTCGAGCGGCTGAGCACCCAACTCGGCGTCGCTGCCTACTGGATTTCGAGCCCGAACTAGCCAGCTCGTTCGGTTGCCGGTTCGGCGCCCAATTCCACGTGCGCGCGGCTGTCCGCGGTGCGAACGAGGAAGAGGGTGGCGAGGAGGCCGAGGACGGCGAAGGCGGCGCCGACGAGGAAGGCGGACTGGAAGCCTTCGGTGAGGGTGGCGGGGTCGTGGGAGTTGCCGATGATCGAGTTGGCGATCGCGGCGAGGACGGCGAGGCCGAGGGCGCCGCCGACCTGCTGAGAGGTGTTGATCAGGCCGCTGGCGAGGCCCTGCTCGCGGTCCTCGACCCCGGAGACGGCGGCGATCGTGACCGGCACGAAGGCGAAGCCGAGGCCGACGGCGGCGAGCAGGGAGGGGCCGAGGATGTCGGCGAGGAAGCTGCCGTCGGCGGAGATCCGCGAGAACCAGACGAGGCCGGCGGCGATCAGGACCATTCCCGTCGCCAGGATCGGCTTGAAGCCGACCTTCGTCACCAGGCTTGAGGCGATGCCGGCCGAGAGGATGATCGAGACCGCCAGCGGCAGGTAGGACAGCCCCGCCTTGATCGGCGAGTAGCCGAGCACCTGCTGCATGTAGAGGCTGATGAAGAAGAACATCGAGAACAGCGAGGCGCCGACGAGGATGCCGACGACGTTGGCGCCGGTGATCGTCCGCAGGCGGAAGATCGAGAACGGCACCAGCGGCGCCCGCGAGCGGCGCTCGATCACGACGAAGGCGGCGAGCAGGATCGCCGAGGCGGCCAGGGTCAGGATCGTCTGCGCCGAGCCCCAGCCGGCGCTTTCGGCGTCGAGCAGGGCGAAGACGAGCGCCGAGAGGCCGAGGGTGATCGTGAACGCCCCGGCGAGGTCGAAGTGGCGGACCTCGTTCTCGCTGCGCGATTCGGCGATCAGCGCCGGCGCGATCGCGGCGGCGGCGATCCCGATCGGGACGTTGACCCAGAGCACCCATTCCCAGCCGAGGCTTTCGGTGAGGGCGCCGCCGAGCAGCACCCCGGCGGCACCGCCGGAGCCCGCGACCGCGCCCCAGATCCCCAGCGCTTTGTTGCGCTCGGCGCCGTCGCGGAAGGTGGTGGCGACGATCGAGAGCGCGGCGGGGGAGAGGATCGCGGCGCCGAGCCCCTGCACGGCGCGGGCGGCGATCAGCTGACCGGAGCTGCCCGCCAGCCCGCCGGCCAGCGAGGCGAGCGCGAACAGCACCAGCCCGAACATGAAGACGCGCCGCCGCCCGAGCAGGTCGGCGAGGCGGCCGCCGAGGAGGAGGAAGCCGCCGAAGGTGAGCACGTAGGCGTTGACCACCCAGGGCAGGCTGCTCTCGGTGAAGTTGAGCGCTTCGCCGATCGTCGGCAGGGCGACGTTGACGATCGAGGCGTCGAGGACGACGACGAACTGGGCGCTGCAGAGCAGGATCAGCGCGATCCAGCGCTTGTCGCGGGCCTCGGCGGCGTCGGTCACGGGGCTGAGGATGGCACAGCTACCGGCTCGGCTTCCTCAGAGCCTCTAGAAACGACAAGACCCGCCGCGAGGCGGGTCGAGCCGAGGTGACGCGGGGAACCACCCCGCACGCAGCTGATACCTGCACCTCAAGGTAGCACGTGTGCCCCTGTTCGACCCACCCGCGGCGGTCTATGTCTGCGGAGGGCGCCGGACTCGAACCGGATCCGGTTGGTTAGACCAAACACTGTGGGTATCAGCCACGTGGAGGCACCCGCCCCCATCACCCTCCGGCGGCCGATCCTAGGGGCCAATTTCGCTACTTCAATAGGCGTTACTCAATTGACCCAATAAATGACACTTCCGTCTCACTTCTGTTGGACGAGAAACCCGCCGAGCAGCCGCTCGACCGTCTCCGGCGCGTCGGCGAACGGCCAGTGGCCGCTGGCGGGCAGCACGTGGACCTCGGCCGAGGGGAAGGCGTCGCGCTGGCGCTCCGCGTAGGAGGAGGGCAGGTAGGCGTCGTGCTCGCCCCAGACGACCAGCGCCGGAACGTCGCGCGGCGCCAGCAGCTTGGTCAGCTCCGGGGCCGCCGAACCGGGGTCGTCGGTGTCGCGGTAGAGCGCCAGCACCGCCTTGCGGGTGCGTCGGTCGTAGTGGTCGTACATCGCTTCGACGAAGTCGCGCGGCAGCCCCCGCGGCTCGTTGCGGTTGAGGAGCAGGCGGAAGGCGGGCCGGGTGGCGGTTGCCTGAAAGAGCTCGCCGATGACCGGGGTGCGCCAGATCCGGGCCAGCCTGTGCCAGCGGTAGCCGGGAAGGATGCCGGTGTCGATCAGGGTGATGCTCGCCAGGGCATCGGGGTTCATCGCCACCCAGACCAGCCCGATCGGGCCGCCGAAGTCGTGGAGGACGAGGTGGGCGCGCTCGACCCCGAGCTCCTGCAGCGCCTCGCCGAGCCAGGTCGCGTAGCCGAGCACCGAGTGCTCGAACCCGGCCGGGGCGACGGTCTCGCCGAAGTCGGGCAGGTCGAGCGAGAGGGCGCGGCGCCCGGTCCCCGCCGCGGCCGCGATCAGCCCCTCCCAGTCGTCCGCCGAGCCCGGGTTGCCGTGGACGAAGACGACCGCCTCGCTCGCCTCGGCAGGGCCCGCCTGCAGGAGGCGGGTCCGGGTGCCGCCGGCGAGCAGGCTGGTGCGCTCGACCTCGGCCCCAGTCGCTTTTCCGAACCTCTGGTTGGGAAAGGCGCCTGCGCTCATCGGGCGAGCGCGTGGCGGGCGTTGACGGCGATCGCGCGGCGCAGCAGCCGGGGGAAGGCGCGCTCAGGGCCGACTTCCCGGGTCCCGAACGCCTCGAACACCTCGGCGCACCTGGCGTCGCGGGCGGCAGCGGAGAAGACGAGCCGCTCGATCGCGCTCATCGGGCGCCCGGTCGCGTAGTCGTTGATCAGGAACGCGTGGCCGCCGAGCCCGCGGGCGTGGCGGCGCTTGTACCGCTTCAGCCCCTTCTCCAGTGGCTCCTCGTTGGCGAGCGCGGGGGCGACGCTGTCGGCCAGCCATTCGCCCGACTGCAGCGCCCAGCCGCAGCCGATGCCGAAGAGCGGGTCGACCGCGAGAGCCGCGTCCCCGATCAGCGCCAGCCCGGGGGCGACCGGGCCGCGCTGCCGGTTGGTCATGTCGATCTTGCCGAGGACCGGTTCGACCAGGCGGCCCTGCTTGATCGGCGGCGCCTCCGGGATGTCGGAGATGAACCTGACCAGCGCCGCGCTCGGGTCGGCTTTGAATTCCGGCAGCCGGTCCATCGTGCCCATCACGGCGTAGAAGGTGAGCCCGGAGTCGGTCGGGAAGGCAGCCGCCCACTGCGGGTCGAGCATCCAGAAGGAGGCATCGGGCGCGGACGCCGGCGCCGCTCCTTCGAAGTAACCGCCGTAGGCGAAGCGCCCGTGCGGCCGCTGCTTGTCGTGGAGCCCGGCGAGCTTCGCGACCTGGGAGTCGCGGCCGTCGGCGCCTACGGTGAGCGGCGCGCGGAGGGCGGTTTCCTCGCCGTCGGTGCCGCGCACGATGACGCCGCCGACCCCGCCGTCCTCGCGCAGCACCTGCGTCGCGGCGCGCCCGAGCATCAGGTCGACGCCCGGCTCGGCGGCGGTCCGTTCGCGCATCAGCGGGTCGAGCAGCTCGCGGCGGAGGTTGACGCAGACGTTCCCCGGCGGCGGCGGTTTGATCCAGCCCCAGCGGGTCCAGGCTTGGACCCGGGTTCGGATCGCGCCGGCGTCGAACATCGGCTCGAGCCAGCCGAGCCGCTCCAGCGTCGGCACTCCGGATGCCTGGATGAAGTGGGAGCACATGCGCTTGAAGGCTTTCGGGTCGGGCTGCTTCTCGACCAGGGCGACGCGGGCGCCGGACCGGGCGAGCAGGGTTGCGGCGGCGCAGCCGGCGAGGCTGCCGCCGACGATGACCGCGTCGTACGCCGGGCCGTCGCCGATGATGGGGGAGCGGGGATCGGTGCTGGGCATCTCGGGCCTCCAACCTGTTGCCAATAACCGTTCGTGGCGTACTATACGACCCGAATCATGAAAAGCAAGTCGAAAGAGATAAAGCTCACCGGAACCTCCTACGCGGTGCTCGCCGTGCTTGATGAGTTCGGCGAGATGACCTCCTACGACCTCAAAGGGGCGATGGAGATCTCGATCCAGAACTTCTGGCCCGTTCCCCACACGACGGCCTACGAGGAGCCCGCCCGCCTCGCAAGCGGCGGTTACCTCGCGGCCCGCCAGGAGGAGGGCGGCCGCCGCCGCCGCATCTACTCGCTGACCGAGAAGGGAAAGGAGGCGCTGGCCGCCTGGGCCGCCGACACCGAGGTGACGCCGCCGCAGCTGCGCGAGGAAGCGATCCTGAAGATGTTCGCCGGCGCCGACCCCGGGCCGCTGGGCGAAGCCCGCCGCGCCTGGCACGAGGCGAAGCGGGACGAGCTGGGCGCGATGCTGCGGGAGGTGCGCGAGGCCGACGGCTACGAGGCCTCGGAGCGGACGCTGACGGTCGGCGTCACCTACCACCAGAAGATGCTCGAGCTGCTCGACGCGGTCAGCGAGGCGCGCCGCAGCTCCCGCTGACTTCGCCTTCGTCCCTAGCCGGATAGGACTCGGAGTCGACCCGTTCGTCTTCGGCATCGCGCAGAGTGATCGTGTCGCCGGAGTTGTTCCAGTGCGGGGCCTTGCCGGTCCCGTAGACCCGGGCAGCGCCCTGGGGCGGCAGCCGGAGCCGGCCGAGTTCGTCGACCACCCCCTCGGAGTCGTACAGCTTCCAGCCGGCCAGGTCGACGGGGCTGTCGCCGACGTTGACGAGGCAGACGTACTCCTCGGCAGCGGTCTCGTCGCCCCCGGGATTCACCAGAGAAGCCGCCGCGTCGATGCGCACGGCGGGCTTTCCCTTTGCGGTAGGCGTGCCGCCGTCACCGAAGAGCTTGTCGCCGTAATGGCTGATCGGGAGCGCGATGACCGCCCCGGCGATAGCCAGGAGGACCCAGAGGACCACCGCCTTCCAGTGCTTCGCGACCCACCGGCGCACCCGCCCAGCCTAAATGAAGAAGTAGTTTGCTAAACTAATTACCAAAGCTAATCAATGACCGCGAAGACCGACATAGACCTCGGCGAGCGCGCCGCTCACCTGCGCACCGCGATCGTCCGCACCGCGCGGCGGCTGCGCCAGGAGGCGGCGGGGGAGACCACCGGCCTCACCCCGACCTCGGTGGCGGCGCTGGCGACGATCGAGCGCCACGGGCCGATGACCCCGAGCGAGATCGCCGCGATCGAGCGGGTCAAGCGGCCGACGATCACCCGCACCCTCGGCTGCCTCGAACGCGAGGGGCTGATCGACCGCGCGGCCGATCCCGCCGACCGGCGCAGCGCCCTGGTCAGCGTCAACGGCGCCGGTCGCGAGCGGCTGCGGCGCCTGCGCAAGCGCAAGAACGCCTACCTGGCCCGGCGCATGCGCTACCTCTCCGAGGAGGAAGTGGAGACGCTGGAGCGGGCGGCGGAGATCCTCGAGCGGATGCGGGAGGGCGAGCAGCTTTGACGGCTGCGATCCGCCGCTCGTTCAACTCGCTCGAGGTCCCCAACTACCGCCGCTACTTCACCGGCCAGCTGATCTCCCTCTCGGGGACCTGGATGCAGACGGTCGCGGCGGTCTGGGTCGTGCTCAGCCTCACCGGCAGCGGCGTCGCCGTCGGCCTCACCACCGCGCTGCAGTTCCTGCCGATGCTGCTGATCGGCGCCTGGGGCGGGCTGCTCGCCGACCGCTTCCCGAAGCGGCGCCTGCTGATGACGACGCAGGCGCTGATGGCGATCCCCGCCGTCGGCCTCTTCCTCGTCACCGCGACCGGCGTCGTCGCGCCGTGGATGGTCTTCCTCGCGGTCTTCGCGATGGGCGCGGTCAATGCGGTCGACAACCCGACCCGGCAGAGCTTCGTGATCGAGATGGTCGGCCCCGACCGGGTCGTCAACGCGGTCAGCCTCAACAGCGTCATCGTCCAGGCGGCGCGGATCGTCGGCCCGGCCTTCGCCGGGATCCTGATCGCCACCGTCGGCGTCGTCCCCTGCTTCGCGCTGAACGCGCTCACCTTCGCGGCGATGATCCTGGCGCTGTGGCGGATGGACCCGGCGCGCCTGCACGCGGCGCCGCCGGCCGAGCACGAGCCGGGCGCGATCCGGGCCGGCCTGCGCTACGTCCTGCGCACCCCCGAGCTGATGGTGCCGCTGGCGCTGATGGCGCTGGTCGGGACGCTCGGCTTCAACTTCCAGGTGGTGCTGCCGCTGCTCGCAAAATTCAGCTTCGAAGCGGGCGCGATGACCTATGCGACCCTGGTCTCGGCGATGGCGGTCGGCTCGATCGTCGGCGCCCTCGTCAACGGCCACCGCGGCCGCACCGGCCCCCGCCTGATCGCCGGCGGCGCGCTCGCCTTCGGCGTCGCCGCCCTGTGGGCGGCGCTGATGCCGAGCCTCGCCTTCGAGGTCCCCGCCCTGATGCTCCTCGGCGCCGCCTCGGTCACCTTCGCCGCCACCGTCAACTCCACCCTCCAGCTGGCGGTCTCCCCCGAGATGCGAGGCCGGGTGATGGCCCTCTACAGCGTCGTCTTCCTAGGCTCGACCCCCATCGGCGGCCCCATAGCCGGCTGGCTGGCCCAAAGCTACGACCCGCGGATCGCCCTGCTCCTAGCTGCCATCTCCGGCCTCCTAGCCGCCTGCGCAGCCCGCATCTCTTTCAAGCGGTTCGACATCCACACCCGCGAACACGCCCTGCCGTAGTACGGGAGCGGTTGCGGACCGGCGGGGAGGGCCTCGCCGGACCCTCCCCGCTGTTGTCCGGCGAGGCCCTCCCCGCCGGACCCCCGAACGCTGCCTATTCGACGTACCCAGCGCTTTCGAGGTACGCCCTGGCGGCCGCCTTAGGCGTTTCCTTTTCGAGTTCGACCCGGGCGTCGAGCTCCTGGACCACCGGGAGTTCCAGCCCTTCCTGCACCTGCAGGATCGTCTTTTCGAAATCGGGCCCGGCTTCTTCGGCGATCTTCTTGGTCGTCACGAAGATGACGTTCCCGGCGGGGAAGACGTGCTTGTCGTCTTCGAGGATCACGAACTTGTCCTTCTCGGCCGAGAGCTGGGGGTCGGTGGTGAAGAGGATCGAGAGATCGGCCTGGCCCTTTTCCAGCACCGTGTAGCGCAGGCCGATGTCGACCGGGGTGAACGACTTGAACTTGAGGCCGTACAGCTTTTCCAGCCCGGCCAGGCAGTCGATCCGCTGGCGGCACTCGGGCGAGCCGTAGAGCGACAGTTTTTCCGAGACCCCTTCGAGGTCGGAGACCGTCTTCAGGCCGTACTTTTCGGCCGTTTCCTTGGTCGTGCCGACCGCGTTGGCGCTGGCGAACGGGGTCGGTTCGAACGCCACCAGGCCTTCCTTTTCGAATTCTTCGTCCGCTTTTTCCCACGCTTCTTCCGCGCCGGAGGGGACTTCTTCGGGTTCGAGGCCGAAGAACGAGGTGAGGGCCGTCGAGGCGTACTCCGGATAGCCGGAGATCTGTCCCGTCTTCACCGCTTTCAGGGCGACGGTTTCGGAGCCGAGGTTGAGCGCGCTCTTCACCTTGTAGCCGGCCGCGGTCAGGGCCTGCGCGTAGATTTCCCCGAGGATTTCCTGTTCGGGGAAGTTCTTCGAGCCGATCGTCAGGCTGACCTTGCCGTTTTCGGGGTTGGACTGGATCGCGGTGCCGGAGCCACCGCCTCCTTCGCCCGTTTCGGTGCTGGTGCTGCTGCTGCCACTGCCGCAGGCGGCGATGCCGAGCGTCAGGGCGAGCGCGGCAAGCGCCGCCGGCAGCACTCGCACTCTCGTCTGGTCGGTCCTCACTGTTACCTCCTCTTGGGGTGGATGGAATCTGTGGGGTAAGTTCGCAAGCGGGGTCAAGAGGTCTTCAGCTTCAGGCCCTGGGAAGTCAGTCGGCTCTGCAGGAGCGCCAGCAGGCCCTCGATCGTCAGCGCCAGCAGGGCGACGAGGATCGCCCCGGCCAGCAGGCCGTTTTCGCCGTAGACGTTGCGGTTGAGGATGAAGTCACCGAGCGTTTCCACCCCCGCCAGGGGGGCGATGGTGGCGGTGGCGACGATCACGATCGCCGCCCCTCGCACGCCCCCCATCACGGTCGGCACCGCCAGCGGCAGCTCGACCCTGCGGATGACGCTGAGCTCGCTCATCCCCATGCCGCGGGCGGCGTCGACCGCGGCAGGGTCCACCTGCCGGACCCCGACGTAGGAGTTGACGAGGATCGGGGCGATGCCGAGCAGGGCGAGCGCGGGCGCGACGTTCCTCATCCCGATGCCGATCAGGGTGGCGACCAGGGCGACGACCGCGAGCTCGGGTATGGCCCGCCCGGCGTTGCCGATCCCGATCGCGAGGAGCTCGCCCTTGCCGCGATGGCCGAGGTAGAGGCCGATCGGCAGGGCGACGATCAGGGCGATGGCGAGAGCCAGGATCGTGACCTCGATATGCCCGATCAGCAGTTCCACCGACTTGTCGAAGCCGCCGACCTTCTTGCCGCCGGTGACGTTCGATTCCTGCGGCGAGAAGATGAATTCGATCGCGCCGCCGAACGAGGCAAGAGGCGGGCTCACTCTCATCGCGGCCTCACCCGCCGCCACGGCGTCGTCAGGCGCTGCACGGTGAGGAACACGAGGTCGAAGCCGAGCGCCATCAGGCCGACGATCGCGACCGCGATCAGGATCGCGGTCGGAAAGTTGAAGT
Organism: Solirubrobacterales bacterium; assembly: GCA_036378275.1. Taxonomy (GTDB): domain Bacteria; phylum Actinomycetota; class Thermoleophilia; order Solirubrobacterales; family 70-9; genus VAYN01. Next base: position 10,550 of record DASUWV010000007.1, read on the forward strand.
TCGCCCCGTACATCTCGGTGCCGAGCCCGCCGGCGCTGATCAGGACGACGAGGGTCGCGATCGCGATCGTGCTCACGGTGGCGACCCGGAGCCCGGCGATGATCTCCGGGATCGCCAGCGGCAGCTCCACTTTCCAGAGGATCTGGCGGTCGGTGAACCCCATCCCGCGGGCCGCGTCCCTGACCGAGTCGGGCACGTTGCCGAGGCCCAGCATCGTGTTGCGGTAGATGATCTGCAGGGTGTAGGCGGACAGCACGATGATCGCCGTGTCCCTGCCGAAGCCGGTCACCGGCAGCAGCAGGAAGAAGAAGGCGATGCTGGGGATCGTGTAGAGGACGCCGGTGGCCGCCAGCAGCGGCGGCTGCAGCCAGCGGGTCCGGTGGGCGAGCAGCGCCAGGGCGAAGGCGATGACGAACCCGGCGAGCACCGAGAGGACGACGATTTCCAGGTGCTGGAGCGTCGGCGTCCCGTAGCGGTCGATGTTTTCCCTCGCCCAGTCCCAGCAGAAGAGGTGGTTTTCGTTGGCCTGGCAGGGCAGCGTCCCCGAAGTGCGTTCGCGGAAGAAGCTTTCCCCGACCTGACCTCCGGCCGCGAGCAGGAACGGGCTACTCATGCGGGCGCTCCACCGCCGAGTGCTCGTCGGTCTTCGCCTCCGGCGAGGCGAGGAACTCGGAGATGATCTCGACCGAGAGGACGCCGGCGATCCGGCCCTGGTGGTCGACCACCGGCGCGTACTGCGACTCGCCCTGGAGCAGGTCGGCGAGGGCGTCGCGCATGACGTCGTCGCGCTCGAGCACCGGGCCCAGCGGCGAGTCCGCTTCGCGCGGCACCACCTCGTCGCCGAGGTCGCGCTCGCTGAGCCAGCCGAGCGGCCGCCGCTCGCTGTCGACCAGCAGCGGGTAGGGGACTTCGACGTCCGGGGTGGCCAGCTTCGCCCGCACCTCCGCGGTCGACTGGCCGACGTGCGCCAGCGGCGCCTCCCAGAGGTTGATGTCGGCGACCCGCATCAGCGCCAGCCGCTTCAGCGCCCGGTCGGCGCCGACGAAGTCCTCGACGAACTCGTTGGCCGGCGCCATCAGCAGCTCGGCCGGGGTCGCGTACTGCTCGACCCGGCCGCCCTCGCGCATCACCGCGATCCGGTCGCCCATCTTGATCGCCTCGTCGATGTCGTGGGTGACGAAGAGGACGGTCTTGCGGATCTCCGCCTGCAGGCGGAGGAACTCGTTCTGCAGGCGCTCGCGGTTGATCGGGTCGATCGCGCCGAAGGGCTCGTCCATCAGCATCACCAGCGGGTCTGCCGCCAGCGCCCGCGCCACCCCGACCCGCTGCTGCTGGCCGCCGGAGAGCTGGGCCGGGTAGCGGTCGCCGAGCTCGGGATCGAGGCCGATCAGCTCCAGCAGCTCGGAACTGCGGCGCCGGGCCCGGTCCTTGTCCCAGCCGAGCAGCTGGGGGACGGCGCCGATGTTCTCGCTGATCGTGCGGTGGGGGAAGAGGCCGATTTGCTGGATCACGTAGCCGATCTCCCGCCGCAACTGCGCCGGCTCGCGCTTGCGGACCGAGCGCTCGCCGATCAGGACGTCGCCGGAGGTGATCTCGACCGTGCGGTTGACCATCCGCATCGCGGTCGTCTTGCCGCAGCCGGAGGGGCCGACGAGGACGCAGATCTCGCCGGCCGGGATCTCGAGCGTCAGCTTCTCGACGGCGGGCTGGGCGGCGCCTTGGTACCGCTTGGTCGCTTCCTCGTAGCGGACGGAGGAGGCCCCGGACTGGTTCTGCGCGTCGCTTTCCCCGGACGGCATCGCGGCGAGCCTATACCCGGGCCGCCTCCTGCTCATTCATGTGATGGGCGTGCGCGTCGCGGGCGTGGTGCTCGCAGCCGTGCGAGCCGCCGCGGCCGCGGCTGACCCAGAAGAGGGCGGCGAATATCGCCAGCCCGAGGAGGTTGAGGAAGAGCTTGTAATCGACCTCGATCGAGCCGAACACGTCGGCGCGGGTGGGGCGGGGGCCGGTCGGGATCAGGCCGGCGAGGCCGAAGATGCCGTCGACGATGAGGGCGGCGAGCACCATCGTGACGAACATCAGCGCCGTGATCCGCAGCGCGAACTCCGTCCCGTAGTACTTGCGGTAGGCGAGCACGATCGGGACCACGATCAGGTCGGCGAAGAGGAAGGCGATGACCCCGCCGAAGCTGATCCCGCCCGACCACAGCACCGCCGCCAGCGGCACGTTGCCGACCGAGCAGACGAAGCTGAGGATGGCGATGACCGGCCCGACGATGACGTTCTCGATCGTCTGCACGAAGGGCGGCGCGTCGGTGACAAACAAGAAGTTGAAGAAGTCGTTGCCGAGCAGGCCGATGAAGCCGGCGAGCAGGAAGCCGATCGAGATCTCCTTCCAGAGCATCTGCCAGTCGCCGCGGAAGTTACCGCCGACGCCGGCCCAGGCCTCGCGGGTGGTGAGCCGCTCGCGCCAGCTGAGCCGCTCGCCCTCGTCGTCACCGTGATGGTGGTGGCCGGCCTGCGCCTGCTGGGCGTGGCGCCGCGCCTGCTCCTCCAGCCGCGGCGAGACGAAGGCGCGCAGCAGCACCGCCATCAGCGCGATCAGGACGATGCCGCCGACGAACTCGGCGAGGGTGAACTGCCAGCCGATCAGCACCCAGAGGACGAGGCCGAGCTCCCAGACCAGGTTGGTCGAGGCGAACTGGAAGGCGAGCGCGGTGACCGCCGAGGCGCCCTTCTGGAACAGAGACTTGGCGATCGCGATCGCCGCGTACGAGCAGGAGGACGAGGCGGCGCCGAGCCCGGTCGCCCTGGCGACGGGGGCGAAGCCTTCGCCGGAGAGGGCGCCTTCGATCCGGGCGCGGGGGACCCAGGCCTGGACGATCGCGGAGATCGCGAAGCCGAGGACCAGCGCCCACCAGACCTCATAGGCCATCAGGAAGGACATTTCGATGCCCTCCCAGATCTTCGAGAGCACGTCGCTCATCGCTTCACCAGCCTTCCGACCGCCGCCATCAGCTCGTCGACTTTCTCTACCCGCTCCTCGCCGTCGGCCTCGACCACGCAGTGGCGGGTGTGCTCGTCGAGCAGGCCCAGCGCGACCTTGTCCAGCGCCGCCTGGATCGCCCCGATCTGCGTCAGCACGTCGATGCAGTAGCGCTCTTCGGTGACCATCTTCGAGACCCCGCGGACCTGTCCCTCGACCCGCGCCAGCCGCTTCAGCAGCCTCTCCTTGTCCTCCTGGTATCCGACCATGGGACGACTTTAGCACATACCCCTAGGGGGTATAGGGGTCAGAGGCCGAGGCGGCGCGCCCGCTCGGCGGCCTTGGCGACGATCTCGTCAAGCTCCGGCAGCTCGCCGCCGCGCATCAGGACCTTGCCGGCGACGACCGTCGTGTCGACGACGGAGCCGGAGGCGGCGTAGACGAGGTCGGAGGTGAGGTCGCCGATGCCGAGCTCGGGGGCGTCGGGGCGGAGGAGGAGGAAGTCGGCGGGGGCGCCGGGCTCGAGCGGGGTGGCGCCGAGCAGCGGCGCGCGGGCGCCGGTGGCGACGGCCCAGGCCTCGGCGGCGTCGATCGCGGTCGGGTCGGCGGCGGCGTGCTTCTGGGTGAGGGCGAAGAGCTTGAGGTCGGCGAGGAGGTCGAGCGAGTCGTTGGACCCGGCGCCGTCGGTGCCGAGGCCGACGTGGACACCGGCCGCGCGGGCGCCGGGGTGGGGGAAGACGCCGCCGACCGCGAGCTTCATGTTGGCGACCGGGTTGGCGACGACGGTGGCGCCGCGCTCGGCGACCAGCGCCAGCTCCTCGGGGTCGAGCCAGACCCCGTGGGCGACGATCGTGCGCTCGCTCAGCAGCCCCAGCCGGTCGAGGTAGCGGGCGGGGCGCTCGCCGTGCTCGGCGATGCAGTCCTGCACCTCTTTCTCGGTCTCGGAGAGGTGGATCTGAACCGGCAGCTCGCGCTCGGCGCTGAGCTCGCCGATCCAGCGCAGCGCCCTTTCGCTCACCGTGTAGATCGCGTGCGGGGCGAGGGCCGTGGTTATGAGGGGGCCGCAACGGGCGAGCGCCTCGGTGCTGCGGTGCGCAGCCTCCTGCAGCTCCTCGAAGCTGCCGTCGGCGTCGAACAGCGGCGCTCCGATCGCGGCGCGGATGCCGGCGTCCTCCACCGCCCGCGCCGTCGCCTGCGGCTGCCAGTACATGTCCCAGAAGCGGGTGGTGCCGCTGCGGATCATCTCCGCGCAGGCGAGCCGCGCCCCCCAGTAGACGTCCTCTTCATCGAGCCTCGCCTCGACCGGCCAGATCCGCTCTTCCAGCCACGGCATCAGCGGCAGGTCGCCGCCGCTGCCGCGGAACAGCGTCATCGCCGCGTGGGTATGTCCGTTGACGAGCGGCGGGACGAGGTGAGCGCCGCCGGCGTCGATCGCCTCGTCGCCGGGATGGGCGGCGACGTCGGGGCCGATGGCCGCGATCGTCTCGCCGTCGCAGCGCAGCCCCACTCGCTCGCCGTCCACAAGCGCGTTCGTGATCGTCAGCGTCACCGGCCCACCGCCCCGAGCCGCGGCAGCACCGCCGCCAGGCCCTCGCGCAGGCGCTCGGCGTTGATCAGGCGGTCGGCTTCCATCGCGGCGACGCTGACCGGCTCGCTCGCCAGCCCGTTGGCGAGGTTGTCGACCACGCAGAGCGCCGCGTAGTCGAGCCCGAGCTCCCTGGCGGCGACGCACTCGGAGGCGAGCGTCATCCCGACCACGTCGGCGTGCGCGGCCATCAGCCGTATCTCGGCCGGGGTCTCGAAGCGCGGCCCGCGCGCCTGCCAGTAGACGCCGCCGTCGCGCGGCGCCTGCCCGCCCTCGCTCCAGGCTGTGAGCACTTCCTCGCGCCAGACCGGCGCAAAGCCGGGGGCCGAGTGGGCGCGCGCGTCCTCGTATATGGAGTCGCCGAGGTTGAGGGCGATGAAGTCGTCGGGGCAGACGAGGCTGCCGACCGCGAGCTCGGCGTGCAGCGAGCCCACCGAGCCGATCCCCAGCGCCCGGTCGCAGCCCTGCTCGAGCAGCGGCCGCAGGTTCGCCTGGTGGTCGATCAGGTGGGGGAGGACGAAGGCGCCGTCGGCGCCGTGGCGCTGGACGATCGCCGCCCCCTGCTCCGCCGCCGCCGCCGCGATCTCCTCGCCGCCCGGCCCGAGGGCGTTGCTGCCGAGGATCACCGCCAGTCGTCCCATCCGGCGATCCTATGCGGCGATCAGCCGCCGCGGCGTGCTCTGAAGGCCGCTGCGGCCTCGTCGTGATCGACCAGCGGCTCGGGGTAGTCGAGGCGATCGAAGCCCTCCGCCAGCCAGGGGCGGAAGATCGCCTTGCCGCGCACTGCCTCCAGCTCGGGCAGGTAGCGGCGCACGTAGCCGCCCTCGGGGTCGAAACGTTCCGCCTGGCGCACCGGGTTCAGCACCCGGTTGGGGCGGCTGTCGTTGCCGGTGCCGGCGACCCATTGCCAGTTGCCGGCGTTGGCGGCGATCTCGCCGTCGGTCAGCAGGTCCCAGAAGTGCCGGGCCCCGAGGCGCCAGTCGATGTAGAGGTCCTTGCAGAGGAAGGAGGCGACGGTCATCCGCGCCCGGTTGTGCATGAAGCCCTCCTCGGCCAGCTGCCGCATTGCCGCGTCGACCAGCGGGTAGCCGGTCCGGCCCTCCCGCCAGGCCTCGAAGGCCCGCTTCGACTTCGACCAGCGGTCGCGGCGCGGGCGGTAGTCGCGGCTGGGCAGCCACGGGGTCGCCGCCAGCACCTGGTGGTGGAAGTCGCGCCAGCAGAGCTGTCGCACGAAGGCGTCGCCGCCGGGCCGCTCGCTCGCCTCCCGCGCCAGCTCCAGCGGCGAGAGGCAACCCCAGCGGACATAAGCGCTGAGGCGCGAGGTCTCGTCGCCCGCCAGGTCGTCGTGCCGGTCCTCGTAGCGGCCGAGGCCGTCGCAGAGGAAGGCCCGCATCCGCCTGCGGCCCTCGCTCTCGCCGCCGGGCACCCGCCGCGGCGAGGGCCGCCCGCCGATCAGGGACCCCAGCTCGGGCAGCCGCCCCGCCTTCAGCTTCGCGGGCGCCTTCAGCCTGCGTGGCCTCCTCGCCGGCTCGCGCAGCGGCAGCCCGCTCCAGGCGCGGTGGTAGGGGGTGAAGACCTTGAAGTGGTCGCCGCTTGCCGGCGTCACTGCCCCCGGCGGCACCACCGTCACGCCCGGGTGGGCGACGAGCTCGATCCGCTCCTCTTCGCAGGCTCGCGCCAGCCGCCCCTCGCGCCCACGCGCGTAGGCGCTCCAGTCGGCGCTGACGTGGATCTGCGCCGCCCCGCACTCGCGCGCGACCGCGACCGCCTCCCGCACCGGATCGCCCTCGCGGACGAACAGCCGCGCCCCAGTCTTGCGCAGCGCCTCGTCCAGGTCACGCAGCGCCTCCAGCATGAAGGCGACCCGGTTCGGCACCGCGCATCGCGACCCCAGCAGCCGCTCGTCGAGGACGAAGAGCGGCACCGTCCGCTCCGCCTCGGCGGCGGCGGCGAGCGCGGGGTGATCGTGCGTCCGCAGGTCGCGGTTGAAGAGGACGAGCGCAGTCTCGATTGCCATATGGTCCTGCAATGGAGAACGGGGAGAGTCGGCAGTCGGATCAGGACGCGCGCTCCGAGCGCGACGAGGGCCTCCATCCCGACTCCGGCCGCGACGAGACCGAGGAGGAACGCCTCGACCGCAACCTCGCCGAGCTGCTGCAGGAGCTGCGCGTCGCCCTCCCGGGGGTCCAGGTCCTCTTCGCCTTCCTGCTTGCGGTCCCGTTCCAGAAGGGGTTCGAAGAAGTCACCGAGTTCCAGAAGCAGGTCTACTTCGTCACCCTGATCCTCACCGCGATCTCGGCGGTGATGCTGATCTCACCGACCGCCTACCACCGGATCACCTTCCGCTACCAGCAGAAGCGGCGGCTCGTCTACTACGCGAATCGCTTTTCGATCATCGGCCTCGCGCTGCTGGCGCTGGCGATGACGGGCGCGATCCTGCTGATCACCGACGTGCTCTTCTCGACCCCCGCCGCGATCATCACCGCCGCGCTCTCCCTCTGCGTCTTCGGCTTGTTCTGGTTCGCGCTGCCGCTGCAGCGGCGACTCAAGCTCAGCGCCGGGCAGGAGCCCCTAGGGAAGCCCGAAAAGAAGTGAGCTCCTGCTCGAGCCGGTCGAGGAACGGCAGCTCCGGCGCGTTCTCCCGCAGCAGCTTCAGGTCTTCTTCCCAGATCTCGAGCTTGAGCTCGATTGGCACCTTGAATTCCTCGCGGACCGCGTCGCCTTCCTCGGCGTAGGCGGCGCGCAGGGTGCTGGCGTTGGTCAGCTTGTCGGCGCCGTAGATCGCCATCGCCTCGTTCTCGGCCGCGGCCAGCCGTTCGCGGTGCTCGGCCTTGCGCTCGCGGTAGGAGTCGATCGACTCGTCGTCGGTCATCGCCCCGACCAGCCCGGCGACCTCGGCGCCGAACTTCTCCTGCAGCTCGTCGATCGTCGTTTCCGAGTCCTCGACCACGTCGTGCAGGAGGGCCGCCGCCAGCACCTCGTCGCCGTAACCCTTTTCCTCGAGCAGCGCCGCCACCCGCACCGGGTGTTCGATGTAGGGCATGCCGCCGCTGCCGTTGCGCACCTGGCCCTCGTGGGCGATGCGGGCTTTTTCGTAGGCCGCGCGCACCAGCGGGGAGCGCTCGGCGACTGCCTCGATCCGGTCGACCGCGGACACGCCCGCAGCGTAGATGATCGATTCCTGCGGGTGGTCGATCCAAAGGGTCAGGCGGTGGCGGCGGGCGCGGCCGTCGCCGCATCTTGCGGAGACCGCGCCGGCAGCTCGTACTCCACGCGCTCGGCGCCGAGCTCGACTGTCGCCGGGTCGCCGCCGAGGTCCGCCCAGCCCTGGCGCGCTTCGGCGGCGAGGCCGTCGAGGAAGTCGTCGGAGTGGAGCGGGTCGTGGTGGAAGAGGACGGTGCGCTCGGCAGCGGTGCGGCGGGCGAAGCTGAGCGCGTGCGAGAGCGCGGAATGGCCCCAGCCGACGTGGCAGGGGTACTCGGCGTCGCTGTACTGGCCGTCGTGGAGGAGCAGCGAGGCCTCCTGGGCGAGGGCGAAGCCCGAGATCCAGTCCTCCTCGAGCTCGTCGAGGTCGGCGCCGAGGGCGGGCTCGTGGTCGGGGATGTAGGCGAGCGAGGAGTCGCCGTCGTCGATCCGGTAGCCGAGCGTCGGCCCGCGGTGCGAGACCGAGGCGGCGCGGATGCGGGCGGAGCCGATCTCCCACTCGCTCTCCGGGCAGTGGCGGAAGGAGACGTCGCAGGGCAGCTCGCGGACCTCGACCGGCGAGAGCGGAGCCGAGATGTAGCGGGCGATGCGGTCCCGTAGCGAGGCCTCGGGCGAGGCGGGGCCCCAGATCACGATCTCGGTCTGCGGCCGGAAGGCGGGGGCGAAGAAGACGAGGCCCTGGATGTGGTCGAGGTGGAGGTGGGTGAGGAGGATGTGCAGGCGCGTCGGCTCCTCCGGCAGCGCCAGGCCGAGGCAGCGGATGCCGGTGCCGGCGTCGAGCGCCAGCAGCGAGCCGTCGGCGAGGGTCACCCCGACGCAGGAGGTGTTGCCCCCGTAGCGGATCGTTTCCGGCCCCGGGGCCGGGATCGATCCGCGGGTCCCCCAGAGCTTGACCTTCACGCCGGCAGCGCTCCGTTGCCGTCGGCGAGCGAGGGCCAGAAGACGGCGATCGCCCCCTGCGAGCCGTGCGGGGTGAGGATCGGGAAGGCCGAGACCTCGACGTCGTGGCTGGTGCCGTCGGTCGAGCGCACGGTCATCTCGGCGTGGGCGGGGCGGCCGGCGCGGACGGCCCGGACGAGGGGAAGGTCGTCGTAGGGGATCGGCTCGCCACCCTCGTCGAAGGGGCCGAACAGCGATCCCCACTCCTGCGGGCCGACCGTGCCGAGCTCCTCGAAGCGTTTGCCGAGCAGCATCCCGGCCGCCTCGTTGTAGAAGACCAGCAGGCCCCCCTCGTCGACCAGGAAGGCCGGCGTCGAGAGGGCCGACATCAGGTTCCTGGCAAGGATCAGCTCCAGTGGCCGCTGCGTCACAAATGACACTTTAAATCCCCGTTCCTACCCTCGGGGAAATGCCGGGATTTGCACCGCAGGAGCCAAGGCTCCCCACCTTCCCGCGAGGGCTTTGACAAAGGCGTGACTTTCGTCACTTAGAAGTTACGAACCGTTAATGAACAGCTGCGTCTTCGGTGCTAGCCGGCTGCTTCAGCCCTGCGCAGGCCGCCTCGCGCCCAGAGGGAGAAGAGGACCGGGAGGGCGACGGCGACGGTGAAGGCGAGACCGACCTTGAAGGGGTCGCCTGAGATGAAGCCGCGGCCGGCCTCGATCAGCGCCGTCACCGGGTTGACCGAGGCGACCGCGTGGATCCAGCCGCTGAGCAGGCTGAGCGGCACGTAGACGGGGGCGAGGAAGAGGATCAGGAAGACCGGGAACTGCATCAGCGGGCCGCCCTGGATCGAGCGGACGCGCATCGCCACCCCCGCCGACCACATCGTCGCCGCGATGTTCACCAGCAGGGCGAGCCCGTAGAGGCCGAAGAGTTCGACCCCGTCGCCGTCGATGTTCATCCCGGCGGCGAGGGCGACGGCGGTGAGGACGGCCCAGGTGATGAAGGCGCGGACGATCGCTGCGATCGCGTAGCCGGCGACGATGCCGCTGCGATGGCTCGCCGCCAGCAGGTAGCGGCGGGCGAAGCCGGTCTCGAAGTCGCGGGCGATCCCGAAGCCGGTGAAGACGCCGCCGAAGGCCGCCGACTGGAGCAGGACGAAGACGAACTGGAAGGCGGTGTAGCCGGTCGGGAAGTCGAAGCCGGGGATGTTGGAGACGGCCGAGAGGCCGCCGGCGAAGGAGGTGAAGAAGAAGAGCGGGAAGGCCAGCGCCGGGACGAGGAAGGCCGGGTTGGTGAGGACG
>DASUWV010000008.1:0-3079 GCA_036378275.1 Solirubrobacterales bacterium
ACCGCGGCGGCGGCGACCCTGGCCTCGGCGACGGGAGCGTCGCCGTAGACGAACTGCCAGGCGCAGACATCGAGCCCGCCGCGGTGCAGCGCCTGCACGAGGCCGCGGCTGAACTGGCTCCAGGCGCCGGCGCCGTCTCCCGCCTTGACGTAGACGGTGCCGACGTCGGCGGCCTTGGCGCGGGCGACGATCGCGCCGACGCTGCCGCCCTCGGAGTGGGAGACGTACCAGACCCACATCCCCTGTCGGTCGAAGGCGGTGTTGCCAAGGGTCGCGCCGGTTTCGACCTGGGCGGCGCCGCCGGTTTCGGCGGAAGCGGCGGCCGGAGCGAGCGCGAGCGCGAAGAGCACAGCCAGCGCGGCAAGTATCCGGAGGTGGAAGCTCACAACTGGTCTGAACACGGTAATGGGCGCCCGGCTGCGGATCGGAGAGGCCGGCGCGGACTTAAAATCGAAGCGCAAGCCACCCCACCGAGCCCTGACGAACCCCGCCCGCAAGATCCTGTGCGCCGCCGCCCTCGCAGTGAGCGGATCGCTGGCGCTCCCGGGAGCCGCGCTGGCTGCGCAGCTGCGCCTGCAGCACGCTGGGCTCTCGCAGAAGGGGCGGGAGCTGATTCTCAGCGTCCGGACCAGTGCGCCCGTGAGGCTGGCGACGCTCGAACCGCATCCGGATCCGCGGCGGGCGGCTGCTCGCTACCTCTGCTTCGAGCTGGCGCCGAGTGCCTCGACACCGCCGCGTCGCCTCTGCCTCGGCGGGCGTAAGGCGCACCGACGGCTGGGCGTCGAGACGGTGAACGGAGCCGGCAAGCCGACGCAGCAGGGCTGGGTGCGGGCGACGGTAAAGCGGCCGCATGCGGACAAGCTGGTCGTCGCGCTCGTGCCGGGCGAAGCCGGCCTCGCGCCCCACCGCTACTCCTGGCGGGCGATCCGCAGCTCGGGCTGCGAAGTCCGCAACGGCTGCGCCGAATCGCTCCCCGCCACCGGCGCCGACAGCTTCCGGCTGCGGCCCGTGCGCGCGGTCGGCTGCACCGGCGGCAGCCCCGGCCTCGTCACCAACGGCTCGCGTAGCCGCCACGTCGTCGCCCTCACCTTCGACGACGGCCCCTCCGAATACACGCCGGAATTTCTCCGGGTGCTGCGCGAAAAGGGCGTGCCCGGCACCTTCTTCGAGGTCGGCCAAGAGATGCCCGGCCGCGAAGACACGATGCGCCGGATCCTCGCCGAGGGCGACGAGCTCGGCGACCACACGATGAACCACGTCGAATACCCCGGCTACGACCAGATCGCCGAGGCGGCGGCGCGGATCAGGGCCTACACCCACTTCCAGCCCTGCCTCTTCCGCCCGCCCGGCGGCGGCGTCAACTCGAGCGTCGTCGCAACCGCGGGGAGCCTCGGGATGCGGACGGTCAACTGGGACGTCGACCCGCGCGACTGGTCGCTGCCCGGCACCGGCGCGATCTACTCGAACATCGTCAGCCACGCCCAGAACGGCTCGATCATCCTCATGCACGACGGTGGCGGCCCCCGCGGCGAGACCCTCGCCGCCCTGCCGCGGGTGATCGACACCCTTCGCGCCCGCGGCTTCGGCTTCGTCACCGTCTCCGAGCTGCTCGGCTACAAGATCCTCTACCGCCCCTACGGCTGATCCGGATCGACAGCCCTTTCCGTAGGGGAGGGCGATGAAGATCGCAATCGTCGGGACCGGGATCTCGGGGCTGGTCGCCGCCCACCGCCTGCATCCCGAGCACGAGATCGTCGTCTACGAGGCGAGCGAGCGGATCGGCGGCCACACCCACACGGTGCCGGTCGAGACCGCGGACGGGACCATCTGGGTCGACACCGGCTTCATCGTCTTCAACGACCGCAACTACCCGAGCTTCGAAGCGCTCTTGGAGGAATTGGGTGTGGTCTCGCAGCCCTCGCACATGAGCTTCTCGGTTTCCGACGGCCGTGGCCGCTTCGAGTACAGCGGCACGCCCTGGGGCCTGTTCGCCCGCCCGGCACACCTGCTCAGCCCGACCTTCCTCGGGATGCTGCGCGACTGGCGCCGCTTCAACCGCGGGGCGCGGGCGCTGATCGGGATGAAGGGCACGGCGCCCTCGCTCGGGCATTGGCTCGAGCAACAGGGCTTCTCCCGCCACTTCGTCGAGCGGCTGATCGTGCCGCAGGCGAGCGCCGTCTGGTCGGCCGACCCGGCGCAGATGTGGAGCTTCCCGGCCAGCTTCATGGCCGAGTTCTTCGAGAACCACGGCATGTACAGCCTGCGAAACCGGCCACGGTGGCGGACGGTCGCCGGCGGCTCGTGCAGCTACGTGGAGGCGATCGTCGCGCCCTGGCGCGACCGCGTGCGGACGGGCGCGCCGGTGCGGCGCGTCGAGCGGCTGCCGGACCGGGTGCGGATCGAGGCCGACGGCTGCGAGAGCGAGGAGTTCGACCAGGTCGTGATCGCCGCCCACTCCGACCAGGCGCTGGCGATGCTCGCCGACCCGAGCGAGGCCGAGCGCGAAGTCCTCGGCGCGATCCCCTACCAGCCCAACGAGGCCGTCCTCCACACCGACGAGCGGCTGATGCCGCGCCGCCGCGCCGCCTGGTCGAGCTGGAACTTCCACCTGACGCCGGAGCCGGTCGCGGGCACTACCGTCACCTACTGGATGAACAACCTGCAGCGTCTGCGCTGCAAGGAGCACTATTTCGTGACCCTGAACCGGACCGGGCAGATCGACCCCGCGAAGGTGATCCGCAAGATCTCCTATGACCACCCCGTCTACACCAAGGAGGGCGTGGCGGCGCAGGCGCGCTGGAACGAGATCAGCGGCAGCGAGCGCCGCACCCACTACTGCGGCGCCTACTGGGGCTGGGGCTTCCACGAGGACGGCGTCCTCAGTGCCTTACGGTCGTGCGAGGGGATCGCAGACGCCAGGCCTCCCGAACTGCATCAAATTTCCGGGCTGGGAGACAGGAAATTTGATGCAGTTCGGAGTGAGGGGGAGCTGGCGGCTTGAGCGCCTCGGCGGCCAGCGAGGGACGAGGGGTGGGGGTCGGCGGACAACTGCGGGGAGGGTCCGGCGACCCCCACCCCT
>DASUWV010000009.1:0-8803 GCA_036378275.1 Solirubrobacterales bacterium
TTGAGAGGAGTCATCCCTAGTACGAGAGGACCGGGATGAACATGCCTCTGGTGTATCTGTTGTCCTGCCAAGGGCACCGCAGATTAGCTACGCATGGAACGGATAACCGCTGAAAGCATCTAAGCGGGAAGCCGTCCTCGAGATAAGCTCTCCCATCCCCTTGAGGGAGTAAGGACCCTGGTAGACCACCAGGTTGATAGGCCAGCGGTGCAAGCGCAGTAATGTGCTCAGCCGACTGGTACTAATGGTCCGAGGGCTTGACGGATATTTGTTTATCTACCCCGAGGTCTTGTGCGGTTTTCAAGCTCCACCGGGCGCAGCGTCTCGCAAACTTTCCGGTGGCGCATAGCGAGAGGGAAACACCTCTTCCCATTCCGAACAGAGCAGTTAAGCCTCTCAGCGCCGATGGTACTTGGAGGGCAACCTCCTGGGAGAGTAGGTCGCCGCCGGTTCTTCTTTGTAGCGGTCCGCGCCACGGGTTGGCGCGGGCTGCGGTGCGCGATTAGCGGCGCGCTACGCCCCCGTCAGCCGGCTCGCGTAGCGCTGCTACGCCACGCCGCCTGCCGGTGGCGTATCGCTTGCTACTCGCACACCTCGCTCCTGCGCCAACCCATGGCCCGAACCGCTGGGATCGAGGATTGGAGGCGGCTTGAGCCTGCTTGGTTAGGGGCGTAGGAGGAAGGGGCGATCGGGTTCCCGCCGCCGCAGGCTGGAGTGGGCCGGGGTGCCCGTGCGGCGGCGGGTTTCGCAGCTCGGAGACGTTCTCCCAACGGGCTCTAGGCCGTACTCGCCGAGCGTTGCGAAGTCGATCAGCAGGTCAACGGCGTCGGTCAGCCGTCCGCTTAGCTTTTTCGTTGAATCGAACATGAGTTCGTACAAGGTAGAAGGGGGCTCGGACGGCAACGCGGTTCTGCAATCGGGCTTGCAGTCACGCCGGTGATTTGGCTTGGTAGAGCGGTTTGGGGCATGTCGCGACGCTACTGCCGTCAGTAGCGTCGCAAACCCCAGAAGCGCAGATTACGGGACGGTCGGCGGAGCTTCGTGCGGTGGCTTCGAGCCACGCTCCGTGACGTCGCGCACAGAGGACCCTACCTGTTTTTCGCGCCGGCGTGCAAAGTGGAGGACGAGCTGGGCCGTCTCCCGCGGCTTCTCGACGTTGGGCGAGTGGCCGGCGCCGGGGATCAGGTGGGTCTGGGCGCTGGGGACGGCGCGCTTGTACTGGGCCAGCGCTCGCCGGGGGTCGTCGACGATCTGCTCTTCGGTGCCCATCAGCACCATCAGCGGCTTGCCGATCTTCTTCAGGCGCTGGTCGAGGGACTCTTCGGCGAGGTAGTGGTTCTCCCCGGCCGGGGTGTTGTCGTAGGCCGTATAGGTGAGCCTCTTCACGTCGTCCACGAACGCATCGGGCACGTCGAAGCCCGGAGCGAAGGCGACCTCGAGGCCGTCGCGGACGGCGAAGTCGGGCTTGATCGTCCAGAGCGCCTCCCCGATCACCGGCCGGAAGGCGAGGTTGGCGAGGAAGCCGAGGCTGCCGTAGGAGTTGTCGGGCGGCATGTCGATGATCACCACCCGGCCGACAAGGCTCGGGTCTTCCTGCGCCAGGGCGACGGCGACGGTTCCGCCCAGCGAGTGGCCGACGACCTCCGCGTTCCCGACGTGGAGGCGTTCGAGCGCCTCGCTCACCACCAGCGCCTGGTTCTGGGGCGTGTAGCCCGAGCCCGGCTTTTCCGAGCCGCCGTGGCCGAGCAGGTCGACGGCGATCACCCGGTGCCTGCGTTCGACCATCGGCAGCATCCGGTCCCACCAGTCGATCGCGCAGGTGAAGCAGTGGATGAGGACGATCGGGGAGCCGCCGCGCGGCCCCCGTTCGAGCACCTGCAGGTCGCCGTCGGGGAGGTCGAGGATGCGGCCGCCGGGCACGGTGACGTGGGCGCCCTCGGTTTCGCCGTCGACCACGAGGGCGTTGATCACGAGCAGCACCAGCAGGGTCAGCACCACCCCCAGCACGATCGTCCACCGCCTCCTCATGGCCGGTCGTTACCCTAGCCCGGTGAGCGCGGAGCGAGCAAGCTGATGGAGAAGTTCGTGATCCAGGGCGGGGTGCCCCTTTCCGGGGAGGTCACCGTCGCCGGCAACAAGAACGCGGCCCTGCCGATCCTCGCCGCCTGCCTGCTGACCGAGGAGGAGGTGCTGCTGCACCGGGTGCCGCGGATCCGCGACACCGAAGCGCAGATCGCGCTGCTCGAGCAGCTCGGGGTCGAGGTCGAGTGGGTGGCCGACAACAGCGTCCGGCTCTGCGCGCGCGATCTCGCGGGGGATGTCGACGAGGACCTCTCCGGCAAGATCCGCGCCTCGTTCCTGCTCGCCGGGCCGCTGCTGGCGCGCTTCGGCGAGGCGAAGATGCCGCCGCCGGGCGGCGACTTCATCGGCCGGCGCCGGCTCGACGCCCACCTCGACGCCTTCAAGGACCTCGGCGCCACGATCGACGGCAGCCGCTGGATCGAGCTCAGTGCCCCCAACGGCCTCCGCGCCTGCGAGATCTTCATGGACGAGCCCTCGGTGATGGGCACCGAGAACGCGCTGATGGCGGCCGCCCTGACCCCGGGCGCGACCCAGATCGCCAACGCCGCCTCCGAGCCGCACGTCCAGGACCTGGCGCACCTGCTGAGCGCGATGGGCGCCCGCGTCGATGGGATCGGCTCCAACGTGATGACCGTCAACGGCGCCGAGAGCCTCGGCGGCGCCGAGTACACGATCTCCTGCGACCACATCGAGGTCGGCAGCTTCATGGCGCTCGCCGCGGTCACCGGCGGCGAACTGCGCATCCGCGACGTCAACCCCAAGGACCTGAACAACGTCCGCCGCCAGTTCAGGCGGCTGGGGCTGCGGTCGGAGATCCAGGGCGAGGACGTGCTGGTCCCGGCGGGGCAGAGCCTCGAGGTCGAATCCGACCTCGGCGACGCGATCCCGAAGATCGAGGACGGCCCCTGGCCGGCCTTCCCGGCCGACCTCACTTCGATCGCCCTGGCGCTCGCCACGCAGGCCAGGGGCGAGGTCCTGATCTTCGAGAAGATGTTCGAGAACCGGCTGTTCTTCGTCGACAAGCTGGTTGCGATGGGCGCTCGGATCACGCTGTGCGATCCCCACAGGGCGATCGTCAGCGGTCCGAGCCGGCTTCATGGCGAGCGGGTCGAGAGCCCCGACATCCGGGCCGGGATGGCGATGCTCATCGCCGCCTGCGCGGCCGAAGGGACCTCTGAGATCGGCAACATTCGCCAGATCGACCGCGGCTACGAGCAGATCGACGAGCGCCTGCGCGCCCTCGGCGCCCAGATCGAGCGGGTTTCTGCGGAGGTCCCTGCTTAGCAGGGATTTCTCGCCGGCTCACGTAAGGTCAGGCCGATGATCCACCCGATCCCGCCCGGAACGCGCGACGTCCTGCCCGAGGAGATGCGCCAGCTGCGCGCGCTCGAGGCCGGCCTGATCGAGGTCTTCGAAGCCCGCGGCTACGGCGAGGTGGCGACGCCTGCGCTCGAATACGACGAGGTCCTGAGCCACGGCGGCGGCCGCGCCCACAGCGCCGCCTACCGCTTCTTCGACGAGGGCGGCGAGCTGCTGGCGCTGCGCGCGGAAATGACCGTGCCGATCGCCCGCCTGGTCGCCACCCGCTACGCGGGCGCGGAGGCGCCGCACCGCTTCTGTTACGTCGCCGGCGCCTACCGGGCGGTCAGCCCGCAGCGGGGCGAGATGCGCGAATTCCTCCAGGCCGGGGTCGAGCTGATCGGCGCCGGCGCCGCCGAGGGGACCGTCGAGGTGATCGAGGTGCTGGAAGCCGCGCTCGACCGGGCCGGGCTCGGCAGCGCCGTGATCGGGCTCGGCGACGCCGACCTCTACCGCGACCTGCTGAGCGAGTACGGCCTCGGCGAGGAGGCGCGCGAGGCCGCGCTGGCTCGGCTGGCCGCGCACGACCTGGTCGGGCTGGAGACCGAGCTGGCAGCCGCGGGCGCGGGCGACGAGCAGGTCGCGACCTGCCTCGCGCTCTCGCAGCTGCGGGGCGGGGAGGAGGTGCTGGCGCAGGCGCGCGAGCACGGAGCCGAAGCCGTCGCCCGCGCCGTCGACCGCCTCGCCGACGTCAACGCGACCCTCGGCTCGCGCACAGGCGGCCACCGGGTCCAGTTCGACTTCGGGCTGATGCGCGACCTCAGCTACTACAACGACGCGATCCTCGAGGTCTACGACCCGGCGCTGGGCCACGTCCTCGGCGGCGGCGGCCGCTACGACGGCCTGATGAAGCGCTTCGGCCTCGACCTCTCCGCGGCGGGCTTCGCGCTCTACCTGGAGCGGGTGCACCTGGCCCAGATCGAGGAGCGGCGCCGGGAGGAGGGACGATGAGCACCGCCAACGGACCGCTGAAGCTGGCGGTGCCGCGCGGGGCGCTCTTCGGCGAAACGCTGGACGTGCTCGAGGCGGCGGGGATCGACACCTCGGAGCTGCGCGGCGACTCGCGCTCGCTGATCTTCGAGACCGGCGGCATGACCCTTGTGACGATGCGCCCCTCCGACGTGCCGACCTACGTCGAGGCCGGCGCCGCCGACGTCGGCATCACCGGTAAGGACGTCCTCCTGGAGCAGAGCGACCGACCCGTCTACGAGCTGCTCGACCTCGGCTTCGGCCGCTGCCGGATGGTGCTGGCCGGCCACAGGGACTCCGACAGGCTCGGCGAGTCGCAGCGGTCGCTGGGGATGATGCGGATCGCGACCAAGTACCCGCGGATCGCCGAGCGCTACTTCGAGTCGACCGGGCGGCAGATAGAGCTGATCGAGGTCAAGGGCTCGGTCGAGCTGGCGCCGCTGGTGGGGCTGGGCGACGGCATCGTCGACCTCGTCGCCACCGGGCGGACGCTGGAGGAGAACGAACTCGAGGTGCGCGAGGAGATCGTCGAGTGCACCGCGCGCTTCGTCGCCAACCGCGTCGCCCACAAGCTGCGGGCGGCCGAGATCGACGAGCTGACCGCGAAGCTGCGCGAGGCGAGCGGGCGATGAGGGCGCGCCGCTTCGAGTGGGCGGGGGCGGAGGAGACCGCCGCTGCGCTGCGGGCCTGGGCGGCGGAGGCGGCGCCCGCGGTCGACGTCGCCCCGATCGAGCGCGAAGTCCGCGCCGAGGGCGACGAGGCGGTGCTGCGGCTGACCGCGAAGTTCGACGCCCCGGGCGTCTCGCTCGAATCGCTGCGGGTCGACCCCGCCGACGCCGAGGCGGCGCTGGCGGTGACCGAGCCGGAGCTGCGCGAGGCGATGGAGGTCGCCGCCGCCAACATCCGCGCCGTCGCCGAGGCGCAGCTGGGGAGCGAGCGCGAGGTGGCGCTGGCGGCCGGCCAGACGGTGACGCTGCGCGAAGTGCCCGTGGCCGCCGCAGGCATCTACGCGCCCGGGGGGCGCGCCGCCTATCCCTCCAGCGTCCTGATGTGCGCGATCCCGGCTCAGGTGGCGGGGGTGGAGCGGGTCGCGCTCGCCTCGCCTCCCGGTCCCGACGGCCGCCTGCACCCCTACGTCCTCGCGGCGGCGGCGCTCTGCGGGCTCGAGGAGATCTACGCGATGGGGGGCGCGCAGGCGGTCTTCGCGCTCGCCCACGGCACCGAGACGGTCCCGAGGGTCGACGTGATCGCCGGCCCGGGCAACGCCTGGGTGCGGGAGGCGAAGCGGGCGGTGTACGGGACGGTGGGGATCGATTCCCTCGCCGGGCCCTCCGAGCTGATGATCGTCGCCGGCCACGACACCGACCCCGAGTGGGCGGCCCTGGACCTCTGCGCGCAGTCCGAGCACGGGCCGGAAAGCCCGCTGGTCGTCGCCGCGGTCGAGGAGCAGGTGCTCGACGCGGTCGCCGAGGCGACCGAACGCGCCGCCTCGTCCCGGTCCAGCGTCGCCGACGCGCCGCTCGGGCTGGTCCGGGTGCGCGACGTCGAGGCGGCGATCGACCTCGCCAACGCCTACGCGCCCGAGCACCTCGAGCTGCTGGAGACCGGCGCCGCGCTGATCGCCGAGCGGGTGTGGAGCGCCGGCTGCGTCTTCGTCGGCCGCCTCGGCGCCACCGCCTTCGGCGACTACGTCGCCGGCTCCAACCACGTGCTTCCGACCGGCGGCGCGGGCCGCTACGCCGGCCCGCTCGGGCCCGGGGCCTTCCGCCGCCGCATCTCCAGCGTCGAGCTGAACGAGGAGGCGGCGGCCGAGCTGGCGCCGCACGCCGACGCCCTCGCTCGCGCGGAGGGCTTCCCCGTTCACGGCGAGTCGGCGATGATTAGGCGATGAGCAGAACCGCAGACAGAGAGCGGCAGACCGCCGAGACCCGGATCAAGCTTTCCCTCGACCTCGACGGGGGCGAGTCCCGCGCCGAGACCGGCGTCGGCTTCCTCGATCACATGCTCGACCTGCTGGCCAGGCACGGACGCCTGGGTCTGGAGGTGGAGGCGAACGGGGACCTCGACACCGGCGCCCACCACACGGTGGAGGACGTCGGCATCGTTTTCGGGCAGGCGCTCGACGAGGCGCTGGGCGACCGCGCCGGCATCCGCCGCTACGGCTCGGCGCTGGTGCCGATGGACGAGTCGCTGGCCGAGTGCGCGATCGACATCTCCGGCCGCCCCTACTGCGACTTCGCCGCCGAGTTGCCGGTGGTCTCGATCGCCGGCTTCGACAGCGAGCTGGCCGAGGAGTTCTTCCGCGCCGTCGCCAACAGCGCCAAGCTGACCCTGCACATCTGGGTCCGCTCGGGGACCAACGCGCACCACATGATCGAGGCCGCGTTCAAGGCCTTCGCGCGGGCGCTGCGGGTCGCCGTCTCGATCGACCCCGACGAGAGCGGCGTGCCCTCGACCAAGGGGACGCTGAGCGAATGAGCACCCGGATCGCCGTCCTGGATTACGGGATGGGCAACCTGCGCTCGGTCGAGAAGGCGCTCGAGCACGTCGGGGTCACCGCGACGATCACGAACGACGCGGTGGCGGTGCGGGCGGCCGACGGGCTGATCCTGCCCGGGGTCGGCGCCTTCCCGCGGGCGATGGAGCGGATCCGCGAGCTCGGCCTCGACGAGCTGATCGCCGAGCGCCGCGCCGAGGGGGTGCCGATCCTCGGCATCTGCCTGGGGCTGCAGCTGCTGTTCGAAGCGAGCACCGAGCTGGGCGGGGCGGACGGCCTCGGCCTGCTCGACGGGCCGGTCGGCGAGCTCGAGGCGGAGGGGCTGAAGGTCCCGCACATCGGCTGGGAGCCGGTGCGGTGGGAGCGCGAGTCGCGCCTCGCCGACGGCATCCCCTCGGAGACGCCGTTCTACTTCGTCCACTCCTTCGCTCCGCGGCCGAGCGCCGACGAGCTGCTGGGAACCGCCGTCTACGGCAAGCACTTCGCCTGCGCCGCCGAGCGCGACAACGTCTTCGGCGTCCAGTTCCACCCGGAGAAGTCGAGCAGCGCCGGTCTGCGCCTGCTCTCCAACTTCGCGGGCGTGTGCGCGAAGTCGCCCGCGGCCGCGTGATCCTCTATCCCGCCATCGACATCCGCGGCGGCAAGGCGGTGCGGCTGCTGCAAGGCGACTACGAGCGCGAGACGGCATATGACGCCGACCCGGTCGACGCGGCGAAGCGCTGGGCCGCAGAAGGGGCCGAGTTCCTCCACGTCGTCGATCTCGACGGCGCCAAAGCGGGGGAGCCGCGGAACCTCGACCACATCCGGCGAATCGCCGCGGCGGTCGAGTGCCCGATCCAGGTCGGGGGCGGTGTGCGCAATGCCGAGTCCGTCACGGCTGTCCTCGACGCCGGCGCCGAGCGGGTGGTGATCGGCACCGCCGCGCTGCGGGACCCCCGGTTCCTCGAGGAGGCGATCTCGGCCCACGGCGAGCGGGTGGTGGTCTCGGTCGACACCCGCGGCGGCAGGGTCTCGCTCTCCGGCTGGACCGAGACCAGCGACGTCGAGGCCCCCGACGCGGTCGCCGACCTCAGCCGGCGCGGCGCCCGCCGCTTCCTCTGCACCGCGATCGAGGTCGACGGGACGATGGAGGGCCCGGACGTCGCCCAGCTCAACCGCATCGCCGCGGCCACCAGCGGCCAAGTGATCGCCTCCGGCGGCGTCGGCGACCTCTCCCACCTCGAAGGCCTCGCCGTCGAGGCCGCCCCCAACGTCGAAGGCGCGATCGTCGGCCGCGCCCTCTACGAGCGCAAGTTCACCGTCGCCGAGGCCCTCGCCGCCCTAACCTGAGGGCATGGCACTGAAGCGCGTCATTCCCTGCCTGGACGTCAATGCCGGGCGGGTGGTGAAGGGGACGAATTTCGTCGGGCTGCGCGACGCGGGCGATCCCGTCGAGCTGGCCGAACGGTATGACGCCGAGGGGGCCGACGAGCTGGTGTTCCTCGACATCACCGCTTCGCACGAACAGCGGGAGACGATCGTCGAGCTGGCGCGGCGGACCGCCGACAACGTCTTCATCCCGTTCACGATCGGCGGCGGCATCCGCTCGGTGGAGGACGCGCAGGCGGTGCTGGACGCCGGTGCCGACAAGGTCTCGGTCAACTCGGCGGCGCTGGCGCGGCCGGAGCTGCTGGAAGAGCTGGCGGCGCAGTTCGGCGCCCAGTGCGTGGTGATCGCGATCGACGCCCGGCGTGAAGAGGAGCCGGCGACCGCCTCGCCGACCTGTGAGGCGCCGGCCGGCTGGTACGGCGGCGGCTGGGGCGTCTACGTCAACGGCGGCCGCAAGCGGGTCGAGGGCCGCGACGCGGTCTCCTGGGCCGAAGAGGCGGTCGAGCGTGGGGCGGGGGAGGTGCTGCT
>DASUWV010000010.1:0-2976 GCA_036378275.1 Solirubrobacterales bacterium
CCTCGGCGGCTACCCCGCTTCCGGTGAGAACTGGCTGGGGATGCTGGGCATGCACGGCACCTGGACCGCCAACCACGCGATGGACAAAGCCGATCTGATCGTCTGCATCGGCGCCCGCTTCGACGACCGGATCACCGGCAAACTCGACCAGTTCGCGCCCCATGCCAAGGTCATCCACATCGACATCGACCCGGCCGAGATCTCGAAGAACGTCGGCGCCCACATCCCGATCGTCGGCGACGTCAAGCAGGTGCTGCCGAAGCTGACCCGCGAGTACCGGGCGCTGCAGACCGACCCCTCGCGCCTCGAGGATTGGTGGAACACGCTGCGCGGCTGGCAGGAGGCGCACCCGCTCTACTACGAGCCCGGCAAGGACGGCGAGATCAAGCCGCAGTTCATGATCGAGGCGATGCACCGCGCCACCCAGGGCGACGCGATCATCACCTCCGACGTCGGCCAGCACCAGATGTGGGCGGCGCAGTACTACGGCTTCGACAAGCCGCGGCGCTGGATCAACTCCGGCGGCCTCGGGACGATGGGCTTCGGCCTGCCGAGCGCGGTCGGCGCCAAGGTCGCCTGCCCGAACGAGCAGGTCGTCTGTATCGCCGGCGACGGCAGCCTGATCATGAACGTGCAGGAGCTCGCGACCTGCGTCACCGAGAACATCCCGGTCAAGGTCTTCCTGATGAACAACGGCTACATGGGGATGGTCCGCCAGTGGCAGGAGCTGTTCTGGGATCGCCGCTACAGCTCGGTCGCGATGGGCGCCAGCCCCGACTGGGTGAAGCTGGCCGAGGCCTTCGGCGCGACGGGAATGCGCTGCGACGACAGCGCCGACCTCGAGGAGCAGATGGTCGCGGCGCTGGAGCACGACGGGCCGGTCCTGCTCGACGTCCGCGTCGCCGCCGAGGAGAACTGCTATCCGATGATCCCGCCGGGCAACGCCGCCCGCGACATGGTCGAGGCGCCGCGCGGGAGCCAGGTGAGCTGATGGAGGCGGGAACCCCCCAGGCGGTCAAACTCGAGGATCTGCACGTCCCCGGCCAGCTCAGCGGCCGCAAGCACATCCTCTCGATCCTGGTCGAGAACAAGCCGGGCGTGCTGGCGCGCGTCGCCGGCCTCTTCTCGCGGCGCGGCTTCAACATCGACACGCTGGCGGTCGGGCCGACCGACGACCCGACTATCTCGCGGATCACCCTCACCCTCGACGGCGCCGTCCACCCGATCGACCAGGTGACCAAGCAGCTGCACAAGCTCGTCAACGTCCTGAAAATCCGCGACATGGAGCCGGAGGAGACGGTGGCGCGGGAGATGGCGCTGTTCAAGGTCTCCTCGGCGGTCGAGAACCGGGCCGAGATCATCCAGTTCGCCGAGATCTTCCGGGCGAAAATCGTCGACGTGGCGCGGCGGACGATGACGATCGAGGTCACCGGCTCCGCCGACAAGATCGAGGCCTTCGAGCGGATGGTCCGCCCGCACGGGCTGGTCGAAATGGTCCGCACCGGAGAGATCGCGATAGGTCGTGGTCACGACTAGTGACCTTCTCGGCGCCCTCGAGAAGGGCGCCGCACGGGTCCGGCGCACCCTCGTAAGCGCCACCAGGGAGGTCGAGGTCGCCGATCCCTGCGCGACGGTGTTCGCCTCGCGACTGGCGAGCGAGCGCTGGTTCTGCTGGGAGCAGCCGGACCGTGAGTTCGCGCTGGCGGGGCTGGGGGTGGCGCACGAGGCGAGTTCGCGGGGAGACGAGCGCTTCCGCGACGTCGCCGAGGAGTGTCGGCGCCTCGGCGACCACCCGGTGCTGGAGGAGCCGCGGGGACTGCCGGCAGGGGCGGGCCCGGTCTGGGTCGGCGGCTTCGCCTTCGACCCCGAGGGCGGCTCGACCTCGACCTGGTCCTCGCTGGCGCCGGCTTCATTGGTGCTGCCGCAGATCTCGATCTGCCGCCGCGGCGAGCGCGCCTTCCTCACCGTCAACGCGGTGGTGCGGCCGGGGGAGGGGGTGGAGCGGCTGGGCGAGGAGCTCGGCGCCCGCCTCGCGGCCCTGCGCCTCGACGCACCGCTGCCGCTGCTCGATCCGCACCCGACCGCCCACGCCGAGATCAGCAGCGCCCGGCCGCCGCGCGAGTTCGAGGATGCGGTCGCGGGGGCGACGGCGCGAATCGAGGCGGGCGAGCTCAGCAAGGTCGTCCTCGCCCGCGAGGTGATAGTCAGCGCCGCCGCAGCCCACGACCCAGCGGCGATCTTCGGCGCCATGCGCGAGCAGTTTCCGGCCTGCTTCTGCTTCTGCTGCGGCACGCCCGAGGCGGCCTTCATCGGCGCCAGCCCCGAGCTGCTGATCCGCCGCGCCGGGGCGAGCGTCTCCACCGTCGCCCTCGCCGGCTCGACCCGCCGCAGCTCCGATCCCGCCGTCGACGACCACCTCGGCGAGCAGCTCCTGCGCAGCGACAAGAACCGCCGCGAGCAGCGGATCGTCACCGAGCGAATCGTCCGCGCCCTGCGTCCGCACGCGGTCTGGGTCGAGGCGGCGGCCGAGCCGGAGATCGTCAAGGTCGCGAACATCCAGCACCTGGCGACGCCGGTGCTCGCCCAACTGGCCGAGCCCCGCTCGGCGATCGAGATGGCCGGGCTGCTGCACCCGACCCCCGCCGTCGGCGGCGAGCCCTGGCCGGCCGCCGCCTCCGCGATCACAGACCTCGAGGGCATGGACCGCGGCTGGTACGCCGCCCCCGTCGGCTGGATGGACGCGACCGAAGACGGCGAATTCTGCGTCGCCCTCCGCAGCGCCCTCCTCCGCGACCGCGAGGCCCACCTCTTCGCCGGCGTCGGCGTCGTCGCCGGCTCCGACCCCGAAGCCGAGCTCGCCGAGACCGAGGTCAAGCTGCAGGCGCTGCTACCGCTGCTGGCCGAGTGATTCCTCAGCGTCGTCGGGAATAGTGCAATATCCCCCGCTTGATCGGACGGCTGGGGAGAGGATTTTTG
>DASUWV010000011.1:0-23958 GCA_036378275.1 Solirubrobacterales bacterium
GACGACATGGTCATGTACGAGACCGAACGCGAGGAGCTGGAAGAGATGCCGCTGGTCCGCTCCGACGGCCTCCCGACCCAGCACATGCGGGCGCTCGCCTACTGGGCCGCCGCCGACGAACTCGACGACGTGATCTCGATGCAGGTCTGCGGCAACGAGTGGGTCGCCCATGTCACCTGCCGCCGCAAGCTGATCGACGAGCTCGGCTTGCAGAACGGCAACGGCAACGGCTCGGCCCGCGGGGGAGGCCCGCCGACCTACGACATCTTCCACGGCATGGTCGCCCGCGAGAACGAATCGATCAGCTCCTCGAAGAAAGGGGCGCTGCTGATCGACGAGCTGGTCGAGTGGCTGGAGGACGAGCTGACGCAGAACCCCGAGCTGGCGGAGGAGATGGCGCGCCACCCGCACCCCGAGACGGTGCCGGCGCAGGTCGCCCTCGGCTACTTCCTCTTGCAGCCGACGACCAAGCAGGTCAGGTTCGGCAAAGAGAAGCTTCTGGTGGAGGGCAAAGGCAGCCTCGGCTGGGACCTGGCGCGCGCCCAGGCCCACCACGCTGCCGGCGGGCTACAGGGGGAGCGCCCGGCGGACGACCCCGACTACCGCTTCGCGGTCGTCCAAGCGCAGCACTACCCGGTGCACCTGCGCAGCGCCGTCGAGGAGTTCGACGTCGCCCCGCTCTCCAAGTACCTCTCGCATTTCGCGCGCTGGTATCGGGAAGACGAGCGGGCGTCGGAGGTCGAGGCGGTTGTGCAGCCGGTGCTCGAGCAGGGCCTACGGGGCCTGGGCCTGGAGGGGGCATGACGTGAAAACGCTTTTGGTCGACAACCACGACTCCTATTCCTTCAACGTGTTCCACCTGCTGGCCGCGGCCTCGGGCGAGGAACCGATGGTGGTCAACAACGACGCCGTCAGCTGGCGCGTGCTGACAAGGATGGACTTCGACGCGATCGTGCTCTCGCCGGGGCCCGGCCACCCGTCCCGCTGGCACGACTTCGGCGTCTGCCGCGACATCCTCCGCTACAGCGAAATCCCCGTCTTCGGCATCTGCCTCGGCCACCAGGGGATCGGCAACCTCCTGGCGGGCTCGGTCGACCGCGCGCCGATGGCGATGCACGGCCGCCTCAGCCGGGTCATGCACGAAGGCAAGGGCCTGTTCAAGGACGTGCCGCAAGGCTTCTCGGTCGTCCGCTACCACTCGCTGGCGATCACCAGCCCGCCCGGGCCGGAAGGGAGCATCTGCGCCTGGTCCGACGACGGCGTGGTGATGGGGGTCGAGCACACCAAGCGGCCGATCTGGGGCGTCCAGTTCCACCCCGAGTCGATCTCGACCGAGTACGGCCTGAAGATCGCCCAGAACTTCTTCGAGATGGCGGCCCGGCACCGCCGCTCCGGCGATCGGCCCGCCGGGCGGGCGACGATCGCCCCGCGCAGCGGCCGGCCCGCGCCGGCGCCGCAGCCCCCGGAGAAGGGCGAGCTGGAGCTGCGGATGCGCGAGATCGAGGGTCAGGCGCCGACCGAGTTCGTCTACGAACGGCTCTTCGCCGACGCCGAGACCTCGTTCTGGCTCGACAGCGCCGACGCCCCGACCTGGCTCGCGCAGTGCTCCTACATGGGCACCACCGCCGGAGCCGACCGCTGTGTCGCCTACTACGACGTCGACAGCGGCGAGCTCACGCTCGACCGCGCCGGCGTCGAGACGACCGAGCACAAGTCGATCTTCGACTACCTCGACCGCGAGCTGAAGCGGATCGCGGTCGAGCCGCCGGAGGGGATCGAGCGCGGCCTCGTCGGCGGCTACGTCGGCTACCTCGGCTACGAGCTGAAGGCCGACTGCGGCTCGGTCAACGTCCACAGCTCCGACATGCCCGACGCGGCGATGATGCTCGCCAACCGGGTCGTCGCCGTCGACCACACCAAGGACAAGACCTGGCTCTTCGCCCTCTGCCGCGGCGAGGACCCGGAGGCCGAGCTGTGGCTCGACGCGGCCCAGGACCTGGTCGAGGAGGCGATCGCCGACCCGCCGGCCGAGCGCCCCCTGGCGCCGCCGAGCGAGCCCGGCGGCCACGTCTCCTTCCGCTCCGGCCGCGGCGAGACCCGCTACCTCGCCGACATCCTCAAATCGCAGGAAGAACTGCTGGCCGGCGAGTCGTATGAGGTCTGCCTGACCGACCAGTTCTCGACCGACGCCTGCCCCGAGCCCTTCGACCTCTACCGGCAGCTGCGCCGCAGCAACCCCTCGCCGTTCGCGGCCTTCCTCCGCTTCGGCGAATACGCCGTGGTCAGCTCATCGCCTGAGCGCTTCATCTCGGTCGACCGCCAGCGCCAGGTGATGGCGCGGCCGATCAAGGGGACGATCTCCCGCGCCGAGGACCCGGCCGAGGACGACGCCCGCCGTCGCCATCTCGCCGAGGACGAGAAGACCTACGCCGAGCACCTGATGATCGTCGACCTGCTCCGCAACGACCTCGGCGTCGTCTGCGACGTGGAAACGGTCGAGGTGCCGGACCTGATGGTGATCGAGCCCTACGCGACCGTGCACCAGATGGTCTCGACGATCGTCGGCCGCCTCGCCGAGGACCGCAGCCCGGTCGAATGCGTGCGCTCCTGCTTCCCCGGCGGCTCGATGACCGGCGCCCCGAAGGAGCGGACGATGGAGATCATCGACGACCTCGAGGCCGAGGCGCGCGGCGTCTACTCCGGCTCGATCGGCTACTTCGGCGCCGACGGCCACACCGACCTGAACATCGTCATCCGCACGATCGTGATGCGGCCCGAGCGGACCACGATCGGCGCCGGCGGGGCGATCGTCATGCAGTCGGACCCGCAGGAGGAGTTCGACGAGATCTTGCTCAAGGCGCGCGCGCCGATGGCGGCGATCGCGCGCACCGTCACCGGCAGCGACGGCGCCGACGCCTGGAGCGTCGAGCTCGAGCCCGCTGCCCGGCACGCGGAGGCCGCGTGACCGATCCGGTGGCGACGCAATCGAACGTTCGCACGGCGGGCACCGAGGACGTCGAGGGGGTAGCGACCGCGGTCGAAAGCCTCCTCACCGAGCTCGGCGGCCGCCGGCCCGAGCGCCCTGACCTCGAAGCAGAGGTGCGGGCGCTGCTTGCCGATCCCGCGGGGGGGTCGGTGCTTGTCGCCGAGGCCGACGGCCGGATCGTCGGCGTCCTGAGCGCCAGCTGGCAGCGAGCGATACACGTTCCCGGCGTCTACGCGACGATCCAGGACCTCTGGGTTGACGAGGCCTGGCGCAGTCGCGGCGTCGGAGCGGAACTGGTCGAGGCGATCGCGTCCCAGGCGCGGAGTCGCGGCGTCAGCCGGCTCGAGGTCGGCCTGCCGCGAGAGACCTTCGCGGCGATCGCTTCGACCGAGTCCTTCTACCGCCGCAACGGGTTCGAGCACCTCGGGCCGCGGATGCGGAGGCTGCTCGACGATGACTAGCCGGGAACTGGTCATGGTCGAGCAGCGGCAGGGGCGCGACGACGACGCCTTCTGGGTGCGGGAAGGCGACCGCCGGATCCCGGGCCGGGACGGCAACCGCCGCCTGGTCGAGCTGCGGGCCGGGCTGGTGCGCCACTCGCGGGTGCGGCCGGTCGCCGCCGACGTCCCCGACGAGGAGGTCGAGCGGACGCTGGCGGCGCTGCACGAGGCCACCTACCTTCAGGCGCTGGAGGAACTGCGCGGCGCCGAGCCGGTGGTGATGCCCGACTTCGCCCCGCCCGGCCTCGAGCCCGACATCCCCGTCAACGCCAACCTCGTCGCCGCCGCCCGCGAGGGGGTCAGGACCGCGATCACGGCCGCCGAGCGGCTGCTCGACGGCGCCCGCTTCACCTATGCGGTCTGCCGCCCGCCCGGGCACCACGCCGGCCCCGCCTTTCACGCCGGCTACTGCTACCTCAACAACGCCGCCGCGGCGGTGCGCCACATCTGCGACGGCGGCGTCAAGCCGGTCGGGATCGTGGATCTGGACCTCCACTACCCGAACGGGACCTCGGCCCTGGTCGAGCGGATGGGCCCCGAAGCCGCCCTGCACTCGCTGCACGCGGCGCCGGTGACCAACCTGCCGCCGGGGACGCCGCTGCCGCGGGTGGCCGGGGAACGCGCCGTCGCCTTCGCCGACAGCCCCGACGAACAGACCTACCTCTGGGAGGTCGCCGCCTCGGTCCACGACCTGGCCGAGATCGCCCACGCGCTGGTCGTCTCGCTCGGCTTCGACACCATCGCCGGCGACCCGCACGGCAACTGGAGCTTCCGGCCCGAGATCTTCACCGAAATCGGCCGCATCCTCGCCCAGACCGGCCTGCCGGTCTGCGTGATCCAGGAGGGCGGCTACGCGCTCGACGAGCTCGCCGCCTGCAGCCACGCCTTCGCCAACGGCCTGCTGGGAGCGGAGGGCTGATGAGCGCCAACGGGCTCGGGCCCTTCCGCGACCGCCTCGACGAGATCGACGAGCAGATCGCCAGGCTGCTCGGCGAGCGCCTCGACATCTGCCGCGAAGTCGCGATCTACAAGCACGAGCACGAGATCCCGATGATGCAGCCCGACCGGGTGAAGCTGGTGCGCGAGCGCTACCTCGCGCGGGGGGCCGAGGTCGGCCTGCCGGAGGAGTTCAGCTCCGAGCTCTTCGAGCTCCTGATCGCCACCACCTGCCGGCTCGAGGACGAGCTGATGGACGAGCTGTCGGCTGAAAACGGGAGGGATGCCGCATGACCAAGCTGCCGCCCGGGCCGCGGATGCCGCGCGCCCTGCAGGCCGTCGGCTGGACCCAGCGGCCGATGCCGTTCCTCGAGCGCTGCCACCGCCGCTACGGCGACATCTTCACCCTGCGCATCCGCCACTACGGCGACTGGGTGCTGCTCGCCGACCCCGACGACGTGAAAAAGGTCTTCACCGCCGGGCGCGCCGTCGGCGTCGACACCGCCAACCCGCTGCTGGGGCCGCTGCTCGGCCCGCGCTCGGTGATGCTGCTGGAAGAACCGGAGCACATGACCCGCCGCAAGCTGATGCTGCCGTCCTTCCACGGCCAGGCGGTGCAGGCCGACTCGGAGATGATGGCCCAGGTGGCGCGGCAGGAGATCGGCCGTTGGCCGGTCGGCGAGCCGTTCGCGCTGTGGCCGCGGATGCAGGACATCACCCTCGACGTGGTGATGCGGGCGGTCTTCGGCCCCGATTCGGAAACGCCGCGCCTGCAGCCGCTGCGCGAAAGCCTGCGCACCCTCACCACCTGGATGAACGAACCGCGCAACCTGGCGATGCTCGCCGCCCTCGGCCCCGGCTGGGTGATTCGCAGCAAGGGCTACCGCGAGGCGATGGGCGCGGTCGAGGACGCGGTGATGGAGGAGGTGCGACGACGCAAGAGCGAACCGGAAGGCGGAGAGATGGGGGTCGTCTCGATGCTGGTCCGGGCCGAATACGAGGACGGCTCGCCGCTCTCCGACCAGGACCTGCGCGACGAACTGGTGACGCTGCTCTCCGACGGGCCGACCTCGAGCACGCTCGCCTGGACCTTCGAGCGGCTGCTGCGCAACCCCGACAAGCTCGAGCTGCTGCGCGAGGACGTCCTCGGCGGCGACGGCACCTACCTCGACGCGGTGGTGAAGGAGACGCTGCGGCTGCGGCCGCCGGTCCCGGTCGTCGTCCGCAACCTGCTGGAGCCGATGACGCTCGGCGGCTACGAGCTGCCGGCGGGGACGACGGTGGCGCCCTGCATCCACCTGATCCACCGCGACGAGCGCTGGTACGAGCAGCCGCACCGCTTCCTCCCCGAGCGCTTCGTCGGCAAGCAGCCGGGCACCTACACCTGGATCCCCTTCGGCGGCGGCGTCCGCCGCTGCCTCGCCGCAAGCTACGCGGAAATGGAGATGAAGCGGGTGCTGCGGATCGTCCTGGAGACGACCGAGCTGCGCGCGGTCGAGACGAGCGGCGAGCGGGCGCGCAAAAGCGCGATCTCCTTCAGCCCCGACCAGAAGGGGATGGTGATCGCCGAACCGAGAGAAACCGAACCGGCCGCGCCCCCGGCCCTGACTCCCGTCTAGGAGGAAGCATGAACTCTGCGCAGGGTGAAAGCGACATCCTCATCGTCGGCGCCGGCGCCAAGGCCGCGGCGATCGCCGCCAAGGTCCACACGATCAACACGCTCGGCCTGGCCGAGATCTCGATGACGGTGATCGAGAAAACCGAGCCCGCCGCTTCCTGGCTCGGCCGCAACGGGATGACCTCGGGCGAGGAGCCGCTGGCGATCCCGCCGATCAAGGACGTCGGCTTCCCGTACCAGAGCTCGCGCCAGTTCGGCGAGGTCGGCGACGAGATCGACGCGGCGCTCCTGCCGTTGAGCTGGCAGCGCTTCGCGATGGAACGCCACGAATACGCCGCCTGGGTCAACTCCGGCTCGCCCTCGGTGCTGCACAAGGACTACGGCGAGTACCTCGGCTGGGTGCTGGAACGGGCGACCGAGGGGGTGACGATCTACGACGGCCGCGTGACCGAGGTCGGGCTGGCCGAGGGCCGCGACCGCTGGCAGGTTGAGGTCGCCGAGCGCGGCCGGCCCGAGGACCCCGAGCGCCACACCGGCGGCGCCCTCGTCCTCACCGGCCCCGGCGTTCACCGCCACTTCCCCCACGACCCCGACGTCGAGTCGCGCGTCTTCCACTGCGACAGTCGCCGCGAGGAATTCGCCCGGGTGCCGAAGTCCGAGCCGGTCGAGATCGCGATCATCGGCGGCGGGGAGAGCGCCCTCAGCGCCCTCGTCTTCCTCCGCGCCCTGCGCCCCGAGGCGCGGCTGATCGTCTACACCCCGTCGCTGCCGCTCAGCCGCGGCGAGAGCTTCCTCGAGAACCGGGTCTTCGCCGACCCCGACAACGTCAGCTGGGAACACCTCGACATCGAGACCCGGCGCGACTTCGTCAAGCACGCCGACCGCGGCGTCTTCGACCAGACGGTGCTGGCGAGGATCGCCGACGACGACCACTGCTCGTTCGTCACCGGCCGCGCCGTCCACGTCGCCCTCGCCGGGGACGGCGAAGGCGCCCTGCTCGAATTCGAAAGCCCCTCCGAGGGCCTCTGCTCCCAGCGCTACGACTTCGTCGTCAACTGCACCGGCTTCGACCTGCTGCGGCAGCTGCGCGGCCTCTTCCCCGACGCGGTCCGCGACGAGGTCGAAGAACAGTGCGGCCCGCTCTGGGACCGCCCGCCGCAGACCGAAGTCCCGATCGGCCGCGGCTTGGAGCTGAAGGACGTGCACCCGCGCTTGCACATCCCCGGCCTCGGCGGCCTCAGCCAGGGCCCCGGCTTCGCCAACCTCGGCAGCCTCGGCCTCCTCGCCAACCGCGTCCTGCAGCCGTTGCTGAACGAACTGAACCCCTCGTTTGCAGGAATTTCTGAAACGATAGAAGACAAGTCCTTATTACTCGATTAGGGAGAGGAGACGGGATGTCGATGTTGACCAAGTTGAAGGGGTTGCCGCTGCTTGCGGTGGCGCTCGTAATCGGAGCGCTGATCGCGGGGTGCGGATCCTCGTCATCCTCTTCCGGGAACGTGAAACTGACCGGGGACGCCTGGCCGGGCCTCGACCAGGCGAGCACCCGGGAAGCCCAGGGCGAAATCAACCGCAGCAACGTCTCCGAACTCGAAGAAGGCTGGAGCCTGCCCTCGCACGCGCAGAGCACCTACGGCGCCTACGCCGCCAGCCCGGTGATCAGCAACGGCGTCGTCTACATGCAGGACCTCGAATCGACCGTGCAGGCGATCAACCTCGAAAGCGGCGACGTGCTCTGGACCTTCAGGTCCGAATCGGCGACGCAGGGACCGAACGGGGTGGTCGTCGGCGACGGCAAAGTATTCGGCGCGACCAGCTTCGAAGTCTTCGCGCTCGACCAGGAAACCGGGAAGAAGCTGTGGTCGGTGCCGGTGGCGGAATCGCCGTTGGCGATCGACATGGCGCCCGGCTACGAAAACGGCCTCGTCTACGTCTCGACGGTGCCGGTCACCGTCAACTCCGAATATCCCCCGGGCGGTGTGGGGACGCTGTGGGCGCTCGACGCCAAGACCGGGAAGAAGGTCTGGAGCTTCGACACCGTGCCGAAATCGCTCTGGGGCGACAAGAAGCTCAACTCCGGCGGCGGCCTCTGGTACCCGCCCTCGTTCGACGGCAAAGGCTCGATGTACTTCGGGACCGGCAACCCGGTTCCCTACCCCGGCGCCTCCGGCAAACCGTGGGGCTCGAGCCGGCCCGGGCCCAACCTCTACACCGACTCGATGGTGAAGATGGACGCGAAGACCGGGAAGATGGACTGGTACTACCAGCAGACGCCGCACGACGTCTACGACTGGGACTTCCAGAACTCGCCGATCCTCGCCAAGGCCGGCGGCCGCGAAGTCGCGATCGGCTCGGGCAAGGACGGGATCGTCACCGCCGTCGACGTCAAGACCGGCAAGCCGGTCTGGAGCACCCCGGTCGGCAAACACAACGGCCACGACGACGACGGGCTGCTGGCGATGCGCGGCGAAATCTCGAAGATCAAGGGCGGGGAAGTCTTCCCCGGCACCCTCGGCGGCGTGATCGCGCCCCCGGCGGCGAGCAAGACGACCGTCTTTGTGCCGATCGTCAACCACGCGCTGACCGCCGCGGGCGGCACCGAAATCGGCGAAGCCGGCGGCCTCGAAGGCGGGATGGCCGCGGTCGACATCAAGACCGGCAAGGTCCTCTGGGAACAGGAATACACGGCGGCGGCCTTCGGCTCGCCGGTGGTGATGAACGACCTCGTCTTCTTCACCACCTTCGACGGCACCGTCCACGCCGTCGACCAGAAGAACGGCGGCGAAGTCTGGTCGGCCGCGCTGCCGGCGGGCTCCAACAGCGCCGTCACCGCCAGCGGCGACACCCTGATCGTGCCGGCGGGCCTCGCCACCCAGGAAGGGCAGCAGCCTTCCCTCATCGCCTACCGGATCGGCGGCTAGGGAGTTCTCACTCAGCGGCCGGCGCGGGGGCGGCGGATGACGCCGCCCCCGCGCTTCGGCACGCGGAGGCAGGCAGGCGCCGGTAGCGTGCGGGGCAATGGCGGCTATTCGCAGCGCCGGGATTCTGCTCTTCCGCCGCGACGGAGCGGAGCCACAGTTCCTGCTCGTCCACCCCGGCGGGCCGTTCTGGGCGAAGAAAGACGCCGGCGCCTGGTCGATCCCGAAGGGCCAGATCGAATGCGAGGAGGAACCGCGCGCCTGCGCGATCCGCGAGCTCGAAGAGGAGCTGGGGCCGGCCCCGGAGCTCGACCCCGAGCAGCTGATCGAGCTCGGCGCGATCAAGCAGCGGGCCGGCAAAGTCGTCGAAGCCTGGGCGGCCGAGGGGGAGTTCGACCCGGCGAACCTCGCCAGCAACACCTTCACGATGGAGTGGCCGCCGCGCAGCGGCCGCGAGCAGGAGTTCCCCGAGGTCGACCGGGCCGAGTGGTTCGACCTTGCCGCCGCCCGCGAGAAGATCCTGCCGGCGCAGGCGGAGCTCCTCGACCGCCTGCTGGAGAAACTGGGCTCGGCAGACAACTGAGCGCGGCCTATACTCGTCGTGGGATGGAGGACGGCTCCACTCCGCGGTCTGAGGTCGCTGCCGAAGCGGCGGCACGGAACGGCAACCTGCCGCTCTCCGCCAGGCTGCTCGGGGTCGGAGCGCGCGGGGCGCGCACGGTCACGCGTGCGACCGGCATCGACCGCGCGTTCGAAATCGCCGCCGAGGAGGCGATCGTCGCCGCGGTCGAAAGCGAGGCCGTGGAGCGGGCGATCGCCCGGGTGCTGCAGGGGCCGGTGGTCGAGGACGCGGTCAGCGAGGCGCTCGAGAGCGAGGCGGTGAAGCGGGCGCTGCTGGAGGCGATGGACAGTGAGCTGGTCGACGAGGTCTGGCGGCGGCTGCTGGACAGCGACGAGACGCAGCTGCTGGTCGAGCGGATCGCCGAGGCGCCGGAGATCCGCGCTGCGATCAGCGCCCAGGGCATGGGGCTGATCGAGGACATCGGCCGGACCATTGCCCGCACCGTGCGCCGGATCGACGACCGCTTCGAGTCGGTCGCCCGCAGGCTCTTCTTCCGCCGGCGGCGGCTCGAGCCGAGCCCATACGCCGGCGCCGTCAGTCGCACCCTGGCGATGGTGATCGACGGCGTCTTCGTCAACCTCTCGTTCACGGCCTTCGTCGCCCTGGTCACCCTGATCGGCAACGCCTTCGGCGGCAGCGGTCGGGGCGGCTCCGGCTTGGCGATCGCGGTCGGCTCGGCCGCCTGGCTCGGCTTCGGCGCGGTCTACCTGGTCGCCTTCTGGGCGCTGGCCGGGCAGACGCCGGGGATGCGTTTCGTCGGCATCCGCCTCGACGTTCCGCGCTTGCCGCTGGGGCGGAGCATCAAGCGCTTGTTCGGGCTGGGCCTCTCCGTCGTCGCCTTCGGCCTCGGTTTCGTCGGCGTGGTCTTCGGGACCGAGCGCCGTGACTGGGCCGATCGCTTCGCCGAGACCCACGTCCTCTACGAGGATCGCCACCCCGAGCTGGAGCGCTTCAGGAGACCAGCTTCAGAACCTTGAAGGCGCGGTCGCCTTTGGGGGTCTCGACGGTCACCGTCGAGCCGATCCGGGCGTCCATCAGCGCCCGGCCGATCGGCGACTCGGCCGAGAGCCGGCCCGCGGCGAGGTCGGCCTCGGTCGAGCCGACCAGGGTCCAGACGTTGGTCTCGCCTTTGGACTCGTCGAGGACCTCGGCGCTGCGGCCGAAGGAGAAGACGTCGCTGTCGATCCCCGAGACCTCGACCACGACCGCGTTGCGCAGCCGCTCCTGCAGACGCTTGATCCGCGTCTCCAGGTGGGCCTGGTCCTCTTTGGCGATGTGGTAGTCGGCGTTCTCCTTGAGGTCGCCGAGCTCGCGGGCGGCCTTGATCCGCGCCGCCATCGTCTTCCGCGCCGGCCCTTCCAGCTCGGCCAGCTCCGCTTTCAGCTCTTCCAGCCCCTCCTGGGTGATCGGCTCGCCGTTCTGATCCTGGACGCCCATCGGTGGAGCGTCGCAGAATTCAGTCGCCGGCGGCGGTTTCGGCGGCCACGAAGGCGGAGGCGAAGCAGTGGATTTTTTTGCCTTCCGCGGCGCCCAGCGGGGGGAGGCCGAACAGTTCGTCGATCGAGCGCAGCAGCGAGTAGGGGTTGTAGGCGACGCCGTCGGTTCCCCCCGGGGCCAGCAGTGGGGAGAGGAGCAGCGCCCCGACTTTGAGCGGATCGGCCGGGGCGGCGGCCGGGTCCGTGCTCGGGGCCGGGTCGGAGGCCCCGAAGCTGACGATCACCAGGCCATCTTTCTTGTAAGCAGGGGAGGTGAGGATTTCCGGCACCAGCTTTTCCAGGTAGGCATCGGCTGCGGCGGCGCCGCTGGGCGCCCCTTCCGGGCACTGTTCGAGGAAGCCGGCGTTGCAGCTGTTCGGCGCGACGTAGCTGAGGTTCGCGGTCGCGTCGGCTTTTCTCAGGTCTTTGGCGAGCTCGGTCGCCGGGACGTCGTTGGCCGCGCAGTCGCCGAGGTCGAGCAGAGAGTGGAAGTAGACGAAGGGGTTGGAGTCGGGCGCGTAGCCGCCGGGCGCCGGCGCTTCGGTCGCGCCGGGTTCGGGGTGGACGCAGTTGGCCGGTTCGCCTTCGGGGTCGGCCATGCCTTCCAGGTAGGCGCGCCAGGTGAAGCGGCCGCTGCCGAGCTGGTCGGCGAGGGTCAGCGTTTCGACCGGGAACAGGCACTTTTCGTATTCGGGGCAGCCGTTCTTGGTAGCGGCGGTGGGCGCCTGGCCGCTGATCGCGGCGATCCCGTTCGGCAGCGGCGCGGTATCCAGCAGCGAGTAATTCGTCAGCAGCACCCCTTGCGGGCGCAGGGTTCCAGAGAGGTAGGGCATCTGCGAGGCGGCGCCGAAGGCGGCTTCGTAGCCGGGGCTGGCGAGGGAGATGAGGAAGACGTGCTTGACCGGGCCCGCTTCGGGCAGCTCCGGTGCGCTCGGCGGCGCGCTCGGGGCTTCCGGTTCGGGCGCCGGCGCTTCGGGGGCGGGGGGCGCCGGAGCGGGAAGCGCCCCGGAGGAGGGCGCTTCCGCGTTCGGCGCGGGTTCGGGGGAAGGGGAGGGGGCGGCCGCGCTGGGCGCCGGTTCGGGCGCCGGCGCGGCGGCGACCGCGGCCGGGTGTTCTTCCAGCAGCGAGCGGGCCGCGGCTGCGGCCAGGGGGCTGATGCCGCCGCTGCCGCCCATCGCCGAGGCGACGATGCCGGAGGTCGCCAGCAGCGAGGAAGCGACGAGCAGGCCGAACTTGCGGCCGCTCAGGCCGGCGGCGGCTTCGGTCGCTTTCTGTAAGCGGGCCTTCACGCGCCCACCGTCGCCACCAGCGAGCTGCCGCACTGCGGGCAGAAGCGATCGGCGGCGCCGAAGGGCGAGTTGCAGGTGGGGCAGTGGCCGGCGGCGTCGGTCCGTTCGATCTCCAGCAGCCGCTCGACCGCGAGCAGCTCGGCGTCGACCCGTTGGAGCTCGGCCGCTTTGCGGGTCAGCACGTCGAGGCGGACGTGGTCGCGGATCGCCATCTCGTAGAAGGCGCCGCCGAGGTCGGCCTGCATCACCGTGAACTTCTCCAGCAGCCGGTCGCGCTGGGCCTGCAGGTCTTTGTTCTCGGGCGGCTTGGCAGGCTCGGGCTGGGGGGTCGTCCTGCGGGGCAGCTTCAGCTCGCGAAGTCGCTCGATCACGGTTCCGACCCTCCCTGCGCCGGGGCGGAGCCGCCGCCTGCGCCGCCGACGACGATCACGTCGGGCAGGCCCTGCTGGGCCTTTATGTAGTTTTCGCCCGTCTGTTCGGGCGCTTCTTCGACGGCCCGCGTGTCTTCTTCTTCCTTCTGCTTGGAGGCGTGGAAGTCGGTCACTTCGTGGACGGTGCCGTTCTTGGTGTGGGCGACCACCTTTTCCTTCGGCTTCGCGTTCGACTTCTTCGCGCTCGCCGCTTTTTTGCCCGTTTTGGTCGCGCTCGCCGTCGCCCCGGCCGTGGGCCCGGCGGCGCTTGCCACCGTCGCCTGGCGTTCGCGCAGCGCCTGCAGCAGGGCGTCGTTGCCGCTTTCGCCCGAGCCGCTGCGCCCGACCACGACCCCGAGCGCGACCGCGATCGGCAGCAGGGCGAAGAAGCCGACCGCGGCGGCGCGACCGGTCGGGTTCTGCTTCGCCGACGGGGGCGGGACCAGCGGCCGCCGCGCCCGCCTGCTCATCGCCGCGAAGTAGCGGGAGGAGGGGTTGGCGCCGTTGCCGCGCCGCGCCGCGCAGTTGACGCAGTAGCGCTGCTGCGGGTCCATCGGCGCCCCGCACTCCTCGCACGGCTCATACGTGTGCGGCCTGCGAACGTCTTCGAGCTGCGTCGTCATCCCTCCCCCTCCTGCCGACGGGACGATTTCCCTCCATATGGGGGTACTTTCGTCCCGTCGGCGTGGTGTTTGCGGTCGTTGCGGTGCTTGGCGCGGGCCTTCAGGATCCGCGCCGATTCCGCCCGCTGGGCGGCGGCCTTTTCCTGGGTCGTCTCGCAGCCAGCGAGACTGCCGGCACCGAGGGCGCCGCAGAGGGCGAGGACCGCGAGCTGGGGCGCGCGCCTAGCCGAAGGCACCGCTCACGTACTCCCTCGTCCGTTGCTCGCGCGGCGAGCCGAACAGCGCGGTGGCGCTGTTGTACTCGACAAGGTCGCCCAGGTAGATGAAAGCGACGTGGTCGGCGATCCGGTAGGCCTGCTGCAGGTTGTGGGTGACGATGACGACGGCGACGTCGTCGCGCAGCCTGACGATCAGGTCCTCGATCACCTGGGTCGATTTCGGGTCGAGCGCCGAGCAGGGCTCGTCGAGCAGCAGCACCTCCGGCTCGGCCGCCAGCGCCCGGGCGATGCAGAGCCGCTGCTGCTGGCCGCCGGAGAGCTTCAGCGCCGGGTGGTCGAGGTTGTCCTTGACCTCCTCGAGCAGGCCGGCGCGGTCGAGCGCGCTCAGCACCGCCGGTTCCAGCGTCTTCTTTCGCGCCCGCCGCGAGCCCTGCTCGCGCAGGACGTAGGCGATGTTGTCGAAGACGCTCATCGGGAACGGGTTCGGCTGCTGGAAGACCATCGTCACCCGCCGCCGCAGCAGCGTCGGCTCGATCTGGGTGATGTCGACGTCGTCGAGCAGGATGCGGCCGCTGAGGCGGGCGGTCGAGGTCAGCTCCGTGAGCCGGTTGAGCGAGCGCAAGAGCGTCGTCTTGCCGCAGCCCGAGGGGCCGATCAGCGCCAGCACCTCGCCCTGGCGAACCGGCAGCGAGACGTTCCTGACCGCCTGTTTCTCCCCATAGTGGACCGAGACGCCATCGAGCTCCATGCGCCGGATCGAGAACTGCGGCGCCTTGATCGAGCGCCGCCGCGCCGCGGTGAAGGTGCCCTGCTCGACCGGGATCGCCTCGGTCGCAGGCTCCGGATCCTCGAGGCGCAGCCGCCGGATCGGCGGCGGTGCCAAGGGGGTGTCTGACTTGCCGCCCCCATGAGGGGGGCTGAAGTCAGAAACGTCTGGGGTCAGTGGCTCCACGTTCCAACCTTTCTCGCACGGCGATGGACGACGTCGACGGCCGCGTTCAGGGCCAGGACCATCAGCAGCAGGACGAAAGCCGCCGCGTAGGCTTTCTGCGGCTGGTTGAGGTTCCCGGTGGGGGAGGCCTCGTAGACGAAGTTGGTCAGGGTGGTGCCGGCGCCGCGCAGGTAGTCGAGCGGGAAGCCGACGCCTTCGACCGGGGCGAAGTTCTGGGTTGCACCGAGGAGGACGACGATGATCGCGGTGTCGCCGATGATCCGCCCGAGGCCGAGCATGGCGCCGGTGGCGACCTGCGGGCGGCAGGTCGGCAGCAGAATCCGCCGCGTCGTCGCCGCCGTGGTCTTGCCGACCGCGTAGGAGGCCTCGCGCACGTGGCGCGGGATCGAGTTCAGCCCCTCGCGGACGCTGGCGACGATCAGCGGCAGCGCCACCAGCGAGAGCATCGCCCCCGCGGCGAAGAAGGAGCGGCCGAAGACGACCCCTTCGGTGCTGCGGCTGAGGAAGCCGAGCGCGGTCGAGGAGAAGATCACCGTCCCGAACAGGGCGAGGACGATCGAGGGAATGCCGGCGATCGCCTCGATCGTCGATTCGGTGATCCGGGCGAGCGCCGCCGGGCGGCCGTACTCGACCAGCCAGACCGCGATCGCGACGCCGGTGGGCAGCGCCAGCGCGATCCCGAGCAGGGCGACGATCATGGTGCCGACGAAGGCGTCGGAGAAGCCCCCGGTCTGGGTTTCGGTGAAGCCGCTTGCGGCCGGCGTCCAGAGCATTTCCGGGCGCAGAAACTTGATCCCCTGGACCAGCAGGTAGACGACGATCGCTACCGCGATCGCGCAGAAGAGCAGGCCGAGCGTCCAGCAGATCGCCAGGCCGATGCGGTCGCTGAGCGCCCAGGTGGCGCTGCCCTCGACCGCACCCTTCCTCGCGTGGGCGCCGGGCAGCGACGGCCCTTCCGGCGGCGGGACGGGAGGGACCGTTATCGAGGGGCCTTGCTGGGCGCTGTACTCCATCAGGGGGCTCCGTACTTCCGCATCGCCCGCCGCGCAATCCAGCCGGCGAGCGAGAACATCGCTGCCGAGAAGAGGAGGAAGGCGGCGATCGAGAACAGGGTCGCGTTGAAGGGCGGCGAGCTCAGCTGGTCGATGTTCTTGACGATCGTCGGGCCGAGCGGGCGCGAGGGCTCGTAGATGAAGATCAGCCCGTCGGCGGGGTTGGGGGCGAAGGCGACCGAGCCGGAGACCATCGCCAGCATCACCGCCTCGCCGAGCGCCCGGGCGACCGCGAGGACGGTGCCGGCGACGATCGCCGGCCGGGCGCTGCGGACGCCGATCTTCCAGGTCGTGCGCCAGCGGTTGACGCCGAGGCCGAGCGAGCCTTCGAGCCAGCCCGGTTTCACCGCCCGCAGGCCGTCGCTGAAGATCGAGACCATCAGCGGTGCGATCATCACCGTCAGCACCAGCACCGCCGCCAGCAGGCTGTAGCCGGTGAGCGAGATGACGCCGGCGACCGAGGCCTTCTGTTCCTCGGTGATCAGGTGGTTGCCGATGAACGGCACCAGGACCAGCACCCCGAGCAGGCCGTAGATGACCGAGGGGACGCTGGCGAGGAAGCGGATCACCGGCTGCAGGATGTTGCTCATCCATTCCGGCGCGAACTCGACGATGAAGACGGAGATGAAGAGCGCCGAGACGAGGGCGATGAGGACCGCCCCCCCGGTGATCAACAGCGTGCTCCAGATCAGCGGCCAGGCGTGGAAGGTGTAGACGTAGTGGCCGCCGGTCTGGGCCGAGAGCGAGATTTCGTTGAGCTGGTCTTCGACCGAGCCCGAGGAGCCGAACCAGGCGAGGCCGTTGTGCGAGAACGACGGCCAGGCGTGGACGAAGACGGTGACGATCAGCGCCAGCAGCAGCGCGACGACGCCGCAGACCAGCGCGCCGAGCATCCGCTCGACGCGCTGGTCGGACCATTTCGGCCCGTACGTGGGGGTCAGCTCCTCGTCCACCCGGCCCCTAGTGCTTCTTGTTGAACGCGGGGACGCCGCCGGCCTTGAGGATCGTTTCCCCGGCCAGGGGGCTGCGCCGCGCCCAGTCGACGAACTTGAGCAGGGCCTTCGGGCTGGAGCTGCCGTCGCCCGGCAGGACCAGGAAGATGTAGCGCGAGAGCGGGTACTTCAGCGGCTCGACGCTGATCTTGCTCGGCACGCAGCGGACCCCGTTGACCTTGAGGGTCTTCAGGCCTTTTCTCTGCCAGGCGAGCCCGGCGTAGCCGATCGCGTTCGGGTCCTGCTTGACCGCGTTGACGACGAGGCCGTCGGCGGTCAGGGCGTTGACGTTCGAGGCCGGCGGTTCGTTGTTCAGCACGGCCTGGAGGAAGAAGTTGTAGGTCCCTCCGTTGGTGTCGCGGCCGACCGGGTCGATCGTCGTGGTCAGGTTCGACCCGCCCACCTGGCTCCAGTTGGTGAGGAGGCCGCGGTAGATGTCGTGGGTCTGCTGGATCGTGATGTTGCTGAGGCTGTTCTTCGGGTTGACGTCCATGCAGAGGCCGTCGAGGTAGAACTTGACGTAGGTCGTCCCCGCGTCGGAGGGGAGGGGGGTGCGGGACTGGCCCGCGAACTGGCTGGTCCCGTTCTGGACGTCTTTGACGCCGGCGTTGCCGCCGTTCGCCGTGTAGACGAAGTGGACTTTGTGGTTGACCTTCTTCGTGTAGGTCGCGAAGAGGGCCTGCAGCA
This sequence comes from Solirubrobacterales bacterium, assembly GCA_036378275.1. Taxonomy (GTDB): domain Bacteria; phylum Actinomycetota; class Thermoleophilia; order Solirubrobacterales; family 70-9; genus VAYN01. The sequence continues at coordinate 17,279 of DASUWV010000011.1, forward strand.
CCGGCTGCGCGGCCACGGAGCCCGACCCGATCAGGGTCACGGCCCCGGCCGACGCCGGTGCGGCAAGCCCCGCCAGGGCGATCGCCGCTATGGCGAGGGTCTTGATTCTCATTGCGGGGTTGAGTCCTTTCCTGCCGGGTAAGAGACTTTGTTGACCAACTTGGTCGCGTAAAGGTAACAGATTCTGTAGCTTATTGACCTTCTTAGTAAGGAAAGGCCGCCGAGGGCAGCGATCGAGCCGTACGGGGGCCGCGGATATGGAGGATCAATTGCTGAAGAGAAGACTGTCCACCCCCCGAGCCGCGACCGCCGTCGTGCTGTCCGCGGTCGTCGCCGTCTCGGTGACGGTGGTGCCCTCGGTCGCCCAATCGTTCCTGACGAGCCAGAAGGCGGCCAAGGTCTACGTGAGCAACAAGAAGGCGGGGAAGACCTACCTGAAGAAGAAGGCGGCCGCGAACCTATACGTGGCGAAGGCGACGGCGCCGAAGCCGCCGGTCGTCGGGATCGCGGCGGGGACGGCCCAGTTCAACGCCGCCTCGGCCACGCCGGGGTACATCCCGACTGCATTCACCTCGTTCGCGACCAAGGCGGAAGTCAGCTCGGTCGTCCTCGCCTTCTCGGGCCAGGCGACCTGCGTCGCGCCGAAACCGACCGCCGATCAGGCCTGCCCGGTGCAGATCCTGGTCGACGGCCAGTCGACCGGGAAAGTCAACTTCGCCCCGGCCACGGCCGAAAGCCCGGCCCCCGTCCCGCTCGTCCACACGATCGTGCAGACGACGGTGCTCGGCAAAGGCGGCCACACGGTCGCCGTCCAGTACGCCGGCGCGAAAAACGTGACCTTCGCGCTCAAAGGCTGGAACCTCGCCGTCCAGGCCTACCCGCAGCCCGACGAACCGCTGCAGACGGAAGAAACGTCGAAAGGCGGGTCGTCGAAGTAGGTGCCTGCCGGCTGAGAACGCACTTCTTTCCGCATAGCGGAGAGAAACGCGTTTTCACCGCTTGAAGCCTGAGAGCCCGGACCTCGTCGCCTTCGACGGGGCCCGGGCTCAGGTTTCCTTACAGGGAGCGCCTTCGGCGCATTCGCTCTCCATGCTCAGCGCTGGGGGCGGGGGAGCGAGTCGCCGAGGATGAGACGGGCGCGGTAGAAGAGCGCCTCGTCGGCCCCTCGCAGGGCGGACTCGCGATTGCTCGTCTGGGTGGTCCGGTTCTGCCCGGTCCCGGCCGGATCCTCGTCCCGCACCAGCCCGGTCACCCGGCCCCTCGAGCGAAAGGTGGTCCGCTCGACGTTCCTGGTCATCCTGTCTCCTTTCTGCATTTGTTGATCATCTAACTCAAGAATAGCAGGAGCGCGTAAATAGCGGCAAGAGATAGAGGGACTGGGGGAGAGACCCGTCCTCCTGGACCTTAGGTCTCTCGTGAGCATCGACGTGCTTTACAAAGTCGTCTATGACGAGGGGGTGCGTGCCCTGTCGGCGCAGCAAGCGGTCATCGAGAGCTTTCGGACCAGAGCAGGACTCATATTCTCGGCAGCCGCGGTCACGGCTTCCCTCCTAGGTCCCCGAGTGACTCATAGCGGCAGCGGCAATCTCATCGTTTGGCTGGCAATGCTCTGTTTCCTAGGCGTCGCGGTCTCTTCGCTTGGCATCTTCTGGCCGCGAGCCTGGGAGACGGCCGTTAATCCCAGAGAGGTTATGGAGACCTACATCGAGGCCGGTAATGCTGCCCCTGTTGAGGAGTTGCATCGTGATCTTTCCATCTACATGCACAACAGCTACCTGAAGAACGAGACCGACCTAGAAGGGTTCGCGCTTTTGCTTCAAGCTGCCAGCGGCTTGCTGACGCTCGAGGTCGTCTTCTGGATGATCGCTACTGTCTTCAGGTTCTAGGGTTGCGACATGACGGGCTTGCCGAAAAGAACTTCTGGCCCTCAACCGAGCCGGGGTCCCAGCCCAATGATGGGACTGGAGCGTCCACTGACCTTCAAGCGGTCGATAGAACTGCTGACGCCTCGCTGGGTGAGGCGGTCTTCGCGCCGCGGAGGCGGAGGCTCTGCTCGGCCTTAGGGCGCAGACGGGCGAAGTGGGGCGGGGCGTCACCCGGCAAGAAGACGCCCCACCCCGTCGCCTCTTCAAACGGCTGCAGATACCTCTGCGTCGCCGCCGTCGGCGGCCCCGTGGGGAGTCGAGGCCCCAGGGGATGACGGCGACGAACCGTTGAAGCTTTTGGCCTGGACCGGGCGCAGGTAGGCGATCTGGCCCTCGCGCAGCTCGAGCCGCTGCAGTTCGGCCCGGGTCAGCTGCGCCCAGACGTCGGTCCCGTCGGAGAGGACGAGCTCGACCCGGACCTCGAAGCCGAGGGTGACGATCCGCTGCACCAGGCCCTCCTGGGTGCGCTCGTCGGGGTCGAGGACGACTTCCATGTCGTGCGGACGCACGAAGTGCTCGCCGAGCCGGTTGACCTCGCCGACGAAGCTCATGACGAATTCGTTGGCCGGGTGGTCGTAGAGGTCGTCCGCCGACCCCGACTGCTCGACCCGCCCTTCGTTCATCACCACCAGCTGGCCGGCGACGTCCATCGCCTCCTCCTGGTCGTGGGTGACGAAGATCGTCGTCACGTGCATCTCGTCATGGAGGTTGCGCAGCCAGGTCCGCAGGTCCTTGCGCACCTTCGCGTCGAGCGCGCCGAACGGCTCGTCGAGCAGCAGCACCTGCGGCTCCACCGCCAGCGCCCGCGCCAGCGCCATCCGCTGCCGCTGGCCGCCGGAGAGCTGGGAGGGATAGCGGTCGGCGAGGCCGGGAAGCTGCACCAGGTCGAGCAGCTCGTGCACGCGGGCCGAGATCCTCTTCTTGTCCCACTTGCGGATCTTCAGCCCGAAAGCGACGTTCTCGTAGACGGTCATGTGCTTGAAGGCGGCGTAGTGCTGGAAGACGAAGCCGACTTCGCGCTTCTGGGTCGGCGTCTTGCCGACGTCCTGGCCGTCGATCACGATCCGTCCGCCGTCCAGCGTCTCCAGGCCGGCGATCGCCCGCAGCAGCGTCGACTTGCCCGAGCCGCTGGGGCCGAGCAGGGCGGTCAGGGACCCTTCCGGGACCTCGATGGTTACGTCCTTGAGCGCCTGAAAGTCACCGAAGCGCTTGTTCGCTCCCTCGACTGAGATTCCCATCAGGCGGCCTCCTTTCGTTTCAGCAGGTTCATTGCGAGCAGCGTCGCCAGGGCAAGCAAGGCGAGCACGATCGAGGCGCCGAAGGCGCCGGGGAGGTTGAAGTTCTCGTACTGCTTCTCGACGAACAGCGGCAGCGTCTGGGTCTGGCCGGAGATCGAGCCGGAGACGACCGAGACGGCGCCGAACTCGCCGAGCACGCGGGCGGTGGTGAGGACGACGCCGTAGGCGACGCCCCAGCGAATCGCCGGCAGGGTGACCCGCCAGAAGGTCTGCCAGGCGTTGGCCCCGAGGGTGGAGGCGGCCTGCTCCTGCTCGGTCCCGATCTCCTGCAGCACCGGCACCGTCTCCCGGACCACGAAGGGCAGCGAGACGAACATGCAGGCGAGGACCATCCCGGGGACCGAGAACAGAACCTTGATCCCGGCTTCGGCGAGGCCCGGTTCGAACCATCCCGTGGTCCCGTAGAGGAGGAAGAGCGAGAGGCCGATCACCACCGGCGAGATCGCGAAGGGGAGGTTGATCGCCGCGTCGATCAGGAAGTTGGCCTTGAACTTGTGGCGGACGAGGAGGATCGCGCAGGCGATCCCGAAGATCGTGTTCAGCGGCACCGCGATCGCCACCGTGAGCAGGGTCAGCTTCAGGGCGTGGAGGCCGTCGGGTGAGGTGATCGCGTCGAGCGGCGGCGCGATCCCGTGTTCGAAGGTCTTGTAGAAGACGAAGCCGAGCGGGATCAGCAGCAGCAAGAGGATGTAGCCGAGGCCGAGTACGCGCAGGCCCCAGCGGCTGGTTGCGCTGGCGGTCATCAGGTGCCTCCTCCGCCGGCGAAGGGCATGATCGTCGTATCGATGTCGGTGGCCGAGCGGTCGTGGCGGACCGCCCAGCGCTGGATCAGGCTGACGATCGCCAGGCAGAGGAGCGAGCAGAAGAGCAGCACCACCGAGACGGCGGCGGCCCCGGTCTCGTTGCCGGACTCGATCTGCTGCTTGATGAAAACCGAGGAGACGGTCGTGTTCGCCAGGCCGCCGGCGAAGAGCAGCACCGAGCCGTACTCGCCGAGGGCTCGGGCGTAGGCGAGGGCGACGCCGGCGCCGAGGCCGGGCAGCAGGTTGGGGAAGATGATGCGGCGGAAGACGGTGAAGCCGCCGGCGCCGAGCGAGGCGGCCGCCTCCTCCATCTCGCGGTCCATCTCCATCAGCAGCGGCTGCACCGCGCGGACGACGAAGGGGAGGGTGACGAACATCAGTGCCACGACGACTGCGGCCGGGGTTCCCGCGATGTCGACGCCGAATGGGCTTTTCGGTCCCCAGAGCTCGATCAGGATCAGGCTGGCGACGATCGTCGGCAGCGCGAAGGGGAGGTCGACGACCGCATTCACCGCCGCCTTGCCGGGGAACTCGTCGCGGACCAGCAGCCAGGCGAGGATCGTCCCGAAGAAGGCGTTGATCAGGACCACGATCAGGGAGGCAACCAGGGTCAGCTTCAGCGACCGGACCGCCTGCGGCTGGGTGACCTGCTGCCAGAAGTGGCCGAGCCCCTCGCTGAACGCCTGACTGGTCAGCGCCGCCAGCGGGATCAGCACGATCAGGCTCAGGTAGAGCACGACCATGCCGCGGCCGAGGCCGGCGCCGACCCCGGGCAGGCGGATGCCCGCCCGGGGGGCGCTGCGGTGGGTGAGGGCGCCGGCCTCCATCGGTCAGCCGGAGGTCGAGACTCCGAGTTCGCCCTCGATCTTGGCCACCGAGCCGGTTTCTTCGTCGAAGAATTCGTCGTTGACCTTGCCCCAGCCGCCGAACTGGCTGATCTTGAACAGCGTCTTCGGGGTTGGGAACTGCTTCGGGTCGACGAGCTTCGGGTTGACCGGGCGGTAGCCGTTTTGAGCCCACAGTTCCTGGCCTTCGTCGGACCAGAGCCAGTTGACGAAGTCTTCGGCGGCCGGCTCGGGCGCGTCCGTGGTCACTGCGATCGGGGTTTCGATCTGGATCGTCGAAGGCGGGATCACGTATTCGACGTCTTCGCCTTCCTTTTCAGCCTTGATCGCTTCGTTCTCGTAGGTGAGGAGCACGTCGCCCTCGCCCTGGGAGAAGGCCGAGAAGGCGTCGCGGCCGCTGCCCGGCTGGGCGACGGTCTTTTCCAGCACCGTCTTGACCGCTGCCAGCGCCTGGTCGGGCGAGTCGCCTTCTTCGATCGCCGACCCGTAGACGGCCATGATGTTCCAGCGGGCCGAGCCGGAGCTGAACGGGTTCGGGGTGACGACGCCGACGTCCTTGTCCTCGATGTCCTTGAAGGACTTGATCCCTTCGGGGTTGCCCTTGCGGACGAGGATCACGACGACCGAGTCGGTGGCGATGCCCTTGTACTTGTTTGCTTCCCAGTTCTTGGCGACGATTTCGCCTTCTTCGACCAGGCGTTCCATGTCGCCGGCCTGGGAGAAGTGAACGACGGATGCGGGCTGGCCCGCGGCGACGGCCCGGCTTTGATCGCCGGAAGCGCCGAAGGAGTTGCTGAAGCTGACGCCCTGGCCCTGCTGCGTCTTCTCGAAGGCGGGCTCGAGGGTTTCCGCGTAGACGGATTCCGGGGTGGAGTAGCCGACCACGTCCAACTTGGCCCCTCCTGAGGAGCTTGAGCCAGAGGAGGTGCTGTCGCTGCTTCCTCCGCAACCGGCGACGACGAGAGCGACTAGCAGGGTGAGGGCGGCAAAGAGGCCGGCCGTCACGCTGCGCCGCCGGGTGGTGCGAGCGTTCCGCATCTAAATTGTTCCTTCCTTTTTCGACTGACTTACTTTCTTGAGCGACTTAATGCTCAATCAGTGGCGGGCACCGTAGCACAAAGTCGATCAGGAAAGTCCGGAATGCTGATCTGGATTAGGGTCTTCCTATGAGCGTCGAGGCGCTGCGCACGCCGGAGGAGCGGCTCGAGGGGTTGCCGGACTGCCCCTGGGAGTCGCGCTACCGCGAGCTCGACGGGCTGCGGCTGGCGCATCTCGACGAGGGGGAGGGGCAGCCGGTCGTCTTCTTCCATGGCGAGCCGACCTGGTCGTTCCTCTGGCGCAAGGTGATCCCGCCGGTCCGCGACGCCGGCTACCGCTGCATCGCTCCCGACTACGCCGGCTTCGGCCGCTCCGACAAGCCCACCGACGTCGGCTGGTACACCTACGACCGCCACGTCGAGCTGATGGCGGCGCTGCTCGAGGAACTCGACCTGCGCGACGCGACTGCGGTCGTCCACGACTGGGGCGGGCCGATCGGGCTGCGGCTGGCGGTCGAGCACCCGGACCGCATCTCGCGGCTGGTGATCATGGAGACCGGCCCCTTCACCGGCCACCAGAGGATGAGCGACGCCTGGCTTGCCTTCCGCGACTTCGTTCGCGACAACGAGGACGTGCCGGTCGGCTTCTTAGTTAAGGGCGGATGCAGGCACGATCCGGGCGACGAGGTGATCGCCGCCTACGAGGCTCCGGATCCCGACGGGCCGTCGAAGGCGGGCACGCGCGCCTTCCCCTTGATCCTTCCGACCGAGC
>DASUWV010000012.1:0-10331 GCA_036378275.1 Solirubrobacterales bacterium
TTCCCTCCGTCCGGAGCCATTTCCAACTTTTCTTTCTTCTCGCGCAGTGCCTCGCGCACTGCGCCGGTCTTGGTCTCGCCGGTCATCTCGGCTACTTCTGCGGCCAATTTCTCCGTCTCCGTGTCCTTGATGTTCAGGGCCATGGCGGATCGGTGTAAAGGTACCGCCGATCCAGCCGGAATACGTTGTCTGCAAGAAGTCTATCAGCTTTGAGGTGTATTGTCCGACCGACAATGACTCGCTGTCGAAACACTGCCTGCATGTCCAGCGACGGGAGAATCCGCTCCGAGGAGGTGGCAACCAAGTTCGGCCGCAACCTCTGGCGCTGCCGCCGGCGCGCCTCTATGTCCCAGGAAGAGCTCGGCGCCCGGGCCGGGCTGCACAGGACCGAGATCGGGATGCTCGAGCACGGGACGCGGCTCGCCCGCGTCGACACGCTGATGAAGCTCGCGGGGGCGCTCTCGGTCTCGCCGATGGAGCTGCTCGAGGGCATCCACTGGACGCCCGGCACCAGCTCCGAGGGCGGCTTCGCGATCAGCGAGCGCACCCTCCCCCGCGGCCGCCGCGGCGACGACTGCGGCTAGGGCTCTACGGGAGCTTGGCGCCGGCCAGCTCGGCGTAGACCGCCGCGGTCTGCTCGGCGACGTCGCCCCAGTCGAAGCGACGCAGGTGCTCGTAGGCTTCGGCGACGAGGCGGCGGCCGAGCGCGTCGTCGGAGAGGACGCGGATCGCGACCTCGGCGAGCGCTTCGGGGTCGTGGGCGCGGAATCGCAGGCCCGCCTCCTCGTGGGGGACCACCTCGCGCAGGCCGCCGGTGTCGGCGACGATGCAGGGGCAACCGGAGGCCATCGCCTCGAGCGCGACCAGGCCGAAGGGCTCGTAGATCGACGGCACCACGGTCAGGTCGGCGATCCGGTAGAGCGAGTGCAGCACGTCGTCGCCGATCCAGCCGAGGAAGGTGCCGTGCTCCATCAGCCCCAGCTCCTGGGCCTGGCGCTTCAGTTCGGCCTCGTGGGTGCCCGAGCCGGCGACGAGGAAACGCGTCCCCGGCGCCTCCTCGATCACCCGCGGCATCGCCTCCAGCGCCAGCTGGAACCCCTTCTCGTAGACGAGCCGGCCGATCAGCAGGACCAGCTTCTCCTCCGGGGCGGCGAACTCGGAGCGCAGCCGCGCCAGGTCCTCGGCGGGCTGGTCGGGCAGGTCTTCGGGGTCGATCCCGTTCGGGATCACCGTGATCCGCGCCTCCTCGACGCCGAAGATGTCCGCAACCTGTTCGCGCATGTAGTGGGAGCACGTGATGACCCGGTGCGAGCGATTGGTGATCCAGCGCTCGACCCCGTGGATGTAGGTCTGCGGGTGCTTGTCGACCCAGCCCTGGTGGCGGCCGTACTCGGTCGCGTGGATCGTCGTGATCAGGGGCGCGTCAAAGCGCTTGGCGAGGTGGTCGCAGGCGTTGGCGACGAGCCAGTCGTGGCCGTGGACGAGGTCGTAGCTGAAGCGGTCGCCGAGCTCGACCCCGGCGGCGAGCATGTCGGAGTTCATCCGCTCGACCCAGGCGACGAACTCGCCGAGATCGGTCGGCCGCTTCGGCTCGCGGATGCGGTGGATGACGACGCCCTCGCGGCGCTCCTCAGCCGGCGACTCCTCGCCGCCACGGGTCAGCACGTGGACCTCCACGTCGCGCTCGACCAGTGCCTCGGAGAGCTTGCGCACGTGTCGGGCGAGGCCCCCCTCGATCAGCGGCGGGTACTCCCAGGAGAGGATGAGGACGCGGGTCAAGTTCGGTGGCTGGGTCCGGGTGGCTGCTTCAGGGCTCCAGGAGCGGGGTGGTGCTCAGGTCCGGGGCGAGCGAACGCATGCGGGGGTCGGTGGCGCGGTCGCAGTCTATGGCCTCCAACATCGCCCGTGAGTGGTCGGTCGCCCGCTGGTAGGCGTAATCGCCCGCCTGCTTGCGCTGATCGAGGAAGGCCCAGTCGCTCGACTGGGCGGCGAGGAGCTCCCGCGCGGCGCGCTCGAGCCGCGGCCCCCGCAGTCCGCCTGAGACCGCCCGCAGCAGGCGCAGCTCGAGGCGGCGCGCGCCCCAGGCGAGGTCGGCCACGGCCGGCGAGTCCCAGGTGCGCAGGTTCTTTCCCTCTCCCCAGGTGGAGGCCCGGAGCGGGCGCTCGACCGGCTCGTGCTCGGCGAGCGCCTGGGGGACCGTCACCAAGCGCACCCCGGCCTCCTCGGCGCCCTCCAGCACCCCCCGCAGCCAGATCGGCCCCTCCGACCACCAGTGGCCGAGCAGCTCGGTGTCGATCGCGAAGACGAGGAGGCCGCGGCGGCCGCGGCTCTCGGCGTAGGTGCGGAGTCGCTGGGCGGCGGCGGCGAGGAACTCGCCCGCTTGGCGGCGCGCCGCGGCCGCCCCGGTGGCGGGGTAGTAGGCCCCCCCGCCGACCCGCCAGATCCGGATCCCCCGCAGCGATTTGCCGGCGAACTGGGCGTGGGCTGGGTCCGAGGGATAGCCGTCGAGCGACCAGAGCCAGGCGATCGCCTCCCAGTCGATCGGCAGCGCCGTCGGACCCGCCTCGGTCGCGACCGGCGCCAGCGCCTCGAGCGGCTCGCTGTGTGCGCTCTGGTCGACGCAGAACCAGCGCACCCCCTCTTCGGCCAGCCCCCACTCCAGGCCCGGCACGTAGGCGCACTCCGGCAGCCAGAAGCCGCCGTCCCAACCGAAGCGGCGCCGGTGCGAGCGGATGCCCGTCCGCAGCTGCAGCCTCAGCCCGGGCCTGGTCGCCAGCAGCGGCAGCACCGCATGGGTGGCCGAGGAGGCGGCGAGGGCGATCCGCCCCTCCGCCGCCGCCCGCTGGAACGGCGCCAGCGGATCGCCGCCGGCCGCGTCGAGCAGCTCGAGGGCGTGCAGGTAGCGCTCGCGCTCGGCTTCGCAGGCCGCCCGGCACTCCTCCGGAACCTGCGGCAGGTCGGCCTCGGCGGCGCCCACCCGCCACTCGACCAGGAACCGGCGCAGCCGCTCGGCGGCACCGCTGTCCTCGAGCTGGTCGGCCAAGACCGGCGTCACCGTCATCGTCAGGTCCCGCGCCACCTCCAGCACCGGCAGGTAGGAGCGGATCACCGCGTCGAACAACCACTCCTCGCCGAACGGATAGGTCCCGAACCCCTCCACGTAGGGCATGTGGCTGTGGAGGACGATCGCCAGGTCGCCGGCGCTGTCCGCGCGGCTCATACCTACGGGTGGCAGACCGCGATGAAGTCGAGAGCGCGGTCGAGGTTGCCCTCGCGCAGCACGAAATCCGAGGCGGCGATAGCCGGGGTGAAGCGGCCATAGAAGGGCTTGGTCAGGCCGAGTCGCTCGTGGACCGAGTCCCAGCCGAGCTTGATCGCCAGCTCGTGGGCGCGCAGCTTGCGGGCGTGGAAGAGGCCGAGCAGCTCGACCCGCTCGAAGTGCGCCTCGCAGAGGGCCCGGAACTCCTCGGCGCGGTACTCCTTCACGTGCCAGGGGTTGTCCGACTTCTCCGCGCCGGGAGGCGCCAGCGTCAGCAGGTTCGGGGTCGAGACGTAGGCGACCCCGCCCGGCTCCAGCATCGCCTTGAAGTGCTCGAGGATCGCCCCGGGGTCCTGGACGTGCTCGATCGTCTGCAGGAATACGACGGCGTCGCAGGGCTCGGCGAAGCTCTCGACCAGGTCGCGCTCGAAGCGCAGGTTCGGCCGCCGGTAGCGCAGCCGCGCGTGCTCATGCGCCTCGGGGTTGGCGTCGACGCCGACGACGCTCGCCGCGGTGCGGGCGAGCACGTCGGACCCGTAGCCCTCGCCGCAGGCCATGTCAACGACCCGCTTGCCGTCGACCCGCGCGGCAATCCACTCGTAGACCACCAAGTGGCGGCGGAACCAGTAGTTCTCCTCCGGCACGTCGGGCAGGGTCCGCTCCCCGGTCAGGGGCAGCGGCGGCACCCCGGGCGGCTGGTTCTCCTGGAGATAGTGACGCTTCACGGGACGGGACCGTATTGCAGATTCCGCGTAGAGTTCCCGCCCGATGCCAGCCTCCCCCTCCGCCAGCGCGGACCACATCAAGGACGTCAACACGCGCTACCACGACGCGGCCGCCGAGGAGTACGACGCCAAGTGGGGCATCGACTTCGGCGAGATCGGCCAGCGCCAGGTGCGGCTGAAGCTGGTCAAGGCGCTCGGCGGGCTGAAGGGACGCAGCTTCGGCGACGCGCTCGAGATCGGCTCGGGTACCGGCTACTTCTCGCTCAACCTGGTCCAGCTCGGGGTGATCGAGCGGCTGACCGCCACCGACATCTCGCCCGGAATGCTGAAGCGCCTCGCCGCCACCGCCGAGGCGCTCGGGCTCGAAGACGTGAAGACGGTGACGACGGAGGCCGAGATCCTGCCGTTCGAGGATGAGAGCTTCGACCTCGTCTTCGGCCACGCCGTCCTCCACCACATCCCCGACCTCGAAAAGGCATTCGCCGAATTCCGCCGCGTGCTGCGGCCGGGCGGGATGATCGCCTTCGCCGGCGAGCCCTCCCGCTACGGCGACTCGCTGGCGGCGCTGCCGAAGCGCGCCGGCCTGGCGCTGGCGCCGGCCTGGCGGCGGGCGGTCGGCGCCCGGCGACGCGCCGTCGCCGAGGGCGAGCAGTCCCACGACCACTCGCTGGAGGGCGAGGTCGACGTCCACGCCTTCGCCCCCGCCGACCTGCGCCGCCTGCTCCGCGACGCCGGCTTCGAGCAGCGCCGCGTCGGCGGCGAGGAGCTGCTCTCCAACGCCTGGGGCTGGGGCCTGCGCACGGTCGAGTCGAGCGCCGAGCCCGAGTCGATTCCCTTCGGCTGGCGCCGCTTCGCCTTCAACAGCTACATCGCCCTGCAGAAACTCGACACCCGGCTGCTCGAGCCCTACCTCCCGGCCGAGCTCTTCTACAACCTGCTGGTCTCGGCCCGCAAGCCGTCCTAGCGGCCGCCGATCAATCGGCGGGCTCGTTCCCGAGCCACGTCGGCAACCGCCTCCAATACGGTGTGCGACCAGCCCTCCCGCTCGGCATCGCGGAGGCAGGCTTCCGTCGCGGCGAGGATCTCGCTCGACCAGCGTTGGATGAATCTGGGCAGCCCACCCCCCAGGCCGCTTTCGGAGCCCAGGCGCTCCCAGCAACCAAGGTCGACCTGAGAAGGGTCCTCCTCGCCGCCGATGGCCATCGCCAGTCGCGGAGTCAGGGCGTCGTAGACAGCAGTTGAGACGACGTCGTAGAGAGGGGCGAGGCGAACACCGGTCGCCGGGTCGTAAAGAAGCGAGAAATTCTTGCCGTGGGCGTCGCTGTTGCCGAGCAGGAAGCTGGTCAGCACCGCGCGGACGAAGGCGTTGACGTCGAGTGCGACGCGCCGGCTCGGCTGCCTCCTCAGCAGTGCGATCACCGACGCCAGCGTCGGCCCGCCCTCGACTTCGTACTTCTGGGTCGGCAGCAGGCCGAGGGCCTGGCACATGTCCTCCTGGTGGAGACGAACGATGGTGCCCTCGGCGTCGACGGCGCGATCGAACCGCTCGCTGTACACGCACCGGATGCCGTCGAATTCACGCAACTCGGTCGCGGCGACCTCGTTTCCGGACGCCGCCGCAACCCTCATGCAGAACACCTCGTTGACCGCCAGCCCCTCGAAACGCTCGTGCTCCGGCTTCAGCAGGCAGTTGCTCGGCGCCCCTCCGAGCGGCTGAGCGAACTCACCGGTGGGAAGGCGGACGAGTATGAGCTTGTCCTGGACACCGCCGAGGCTCAGACGCACCCCCTCGGGGTCGACGTCGATGCCAAGTGGATCGCGCGGGAGGTCCCGGAGCAGTTCGCCGACCTGGGTTGCGCTGAGGGGATGCACCGCTCCTGACGACCGAGGCGGCTGATCTCCGGGCAGAACCGTCACCGCCCCGGCGCAATCGGCGCCGAGCGCCGCGAGCATGCCGAAGCCATTGGCCTCGCTGATCCCAAGCTTGCCGGCGACGGTGGCCCGCACCGCCCCCTCGGGCAGCAGGCCCTCGAAGAACGGGGCCGACTCGCTCGGCTTGAACCGCTCCTCGCGCAACGGCAGGGAGGCCGAGAGCCTCGCCATCGGATCGCTCCAGTCGTCCTGGATCGCCTCCTCTGAATACGCGAAGCGATAGCGGGAGGGGCCGGTTGGAGCCAGTGATCCAACCTTCTTCCCCCGCAGGAAGACCGAGAGAGCCGGGTCGCGGTTCATTCGATCCTGAACTTCAGGCCCAGGGCCGCAAGCACGGGAAAGACCGTGTCCAGCCGACTGGTCGGCTTGCCGTTCTCGATCTGATGGATTGCCCTGGTGCTGACCCCGGCGGCCAGAGCAAGCTCGTCCTGGCGCATCCCGAGCTCCTCCCGGGCGCGGCGCACGCGTGCGCCTATGGACCGGGCCTCAGTCGCGCTGATATCCAACTTGTGATGCACCATCGTGCATTTTAGCCTATTTGTGGGCCTAGGTCGGTCTTCTATGCGCGATCATGCATTCAGATCGAAAACGGGTTGTCGCTGGGCCTGTGATGAACGATCGCGCATTCGCTTCTACCCCCGCAGGCGCGGGCCGCGGTCTTTGGGTTCGCCGGGTGTGCGGGCGCGGTAGATCTTGACCCGGTAGTCGAGGCCCTTGAGGCGCCGTTCGCCGACGTAGGAGTAGTCGAAGCTCTCCCCCGCCGCCTCTTTGGCCGCCTCGTCGAGGACGACGCTGCCGGGGCGGGCGACGTTGGTGAGGCGGCTGGCGAGGTTGACGGCCCGCCCGTAGTAGTCGCCTGCCTGGGGCAGGGTCGGGCCGGTGGCGATCCCGGCGCGCAGCCAGGGGAACTGCTGGCCTTCGGCCTCGGCGGCATTGATCAGGGCCAGCGCCGCGGCGACCATCGGCTCGGCTTCGGTCGAGACCAGCATCACCTCGTCGCCGATCGTCTTCACCAGCCGCACCGGGGGCTCGGCGACCGCGGTGGCCATCTCCTCCAGGCGCCCGGCGACCATCCCCAGCTGCTCGGCGTCGATTTCCTCGCCGAGACGGGTGAACTCGACCAGGTCGGCGAAGCAGACGGTGAGGTTGACGGTCCCCCCGACCGCCCCGGAAGCGAGGTCGGTGGCGCCGATCACGTCGCGGCGGATCTGTTCGATCAGGTGCGCCTGCAGCGCGTAGACGAGGGTCGGACCGACCAGCGGCATCATGTACTCGGCGGCGCCGACGAAGCGGCGGGCGACGTCGTGTTCGGTGTCGCCGGGGCGGATCAGGGTGCGGACGATCAGCTCGCGGTTGGCTTCGGCGATCCGGGCGGTGCCCATCCCGATCGTGCGGGCGACGCCCAGCAGCCCGTCTTCGGGCAGGCCGGTCTCGATGAAGGCCTTGACCATCCGTGCCGCCTCGAGGTCGGCTTCGGTTCCGCGGCGCTCGTCGGGGTCGCCGTAGGGCACGCCCAGCGCTGAGCTGAAGCGCTGCAGCACCTCGAGGTCGAGCTCGACTTTCGCGGCGATCTCCCGCGCGGTGTAGCGCGGGCCTTCGCCGGCGAGCGCTCGCTCGACCGGCAGCAGCGTCAGCCGGCCCGCGGCGACCGCGTCCTTCAGCTCCTCGAGGCTGCAGCCTTCCTCGGCGAGCTGTTCGAGCAGTTCGAGGCGCGCCTCGCGCGGCGCGCCGTCGACCCCTTCCAGCAGCCCCTCGGCCTCGAAGTCGATCTGCGGCCCGGCCATCGTCACTCAGCGTAAGCGACGGCCCCGCCGCGGCGCGGGTCGCCGCCGCCGCTGAGCCGGCCGGTCTTGGGATCTCGCGCCACCGCCTGCACCCCGCCGAAGAAGAGGTTGATCGCCGGCCGCCTCAGCACCGGCACCCCCCGCTTCTCGATCCGCTCCAGCGCCGCCTCGTCGATTCCAGGCTCGGCTTGGACGATCCCCTGCTCGAAATGCAGCCGCGGCGCCTCGACCGCCGCGTCGACCGGGAACCCCTGCTCGATTGCCCGCACCACCGTCTGCAGGATCGCCGAGCGGATCCGGTTTGAGCCGGCGCTGCCGAGCGCGAGGACGATCTCCCCGTCGCGCAGCGCCACCGTCGGCGCCATCATCGAGGGCACGCGCCGCCCGGGTGCGATCAGGTGGAACCCGGCGGGGTTGAGGTCCTCCTCGCCGAGCATGTTGTTGAGGATCACCCCGGTGCCCGGCACCAGCACCCCCGAGCCGGAGCCGTTCGAGCAGGTGACGCTGGCGCAGTTGCCGTCGGCATCGAGGACGGATATATGAGTCGTCGAGCCGAGCAGGTCGGCGGCGGCGAGGTCGAGCCTGACCGGGTCGAGAAAGCCCACCTCCATCCCCTCTTCGTAGAGGGACTCGGCGAAGGCGAGGTCGCGCTGGGAATTCGCGGCTTCCATCGCCGCCACCAGCTGCTCGGGCCCGCTCTTGGGGCCGAGCCGCTCGAGCAGGCCGAGGCAGTAGGAGATCAGGATCCCGCCGGAGGACGGCGGCGGGTTGGTGAGGACTTCGGTGCCGCGGAAGACCGTGTCGATCGGCTTGCGCTCGACCGCCTCGTAGGAGGCGAGGTCGCCGGGGCCGATGTAGCCGCCGTGGGCGACGACGAAGTCGCTGATCGTCCTCGCCGGCTCGCCCTGGTAGAAGGACTCGGCGCCCTCGGCGGCGTAGCGTTCCAGCGCCTCGGCCAGCTCCGGGAAGGCGAATACGTCGCCCTCCCGCAGCCGCCGGCCCTGCGGCGCGTAGAGCTCGCGGGTCCCGGTCATGTGCTCGTGGATCGGGGCGAGGATCTCGAGGATGTAGGCCTGCTGGCGGTTGACCGGCGCCCCCTCGCGAGCGAGCCGGATCCCCGGGCCGACCAGCTCCGAGAGCGGCATCGAGCCGAAGCGCTCGAGCGCGTGCTCGAGCCCCGCCGCCGTCCCCGGCACCCCACACGAGGCCGGCCCGACGTAGAACGTCTGGATCGTCTCGGCGTCGAAGCGAACCGGCACCGGCACCAGCTCGGTCGTGCGCCCGATCCCGTCCTGCCCCGGCGCGGCGACGAAGAAGTCGATCAGCGTCGTCTCGCCGCCCTCGTGGACCATCATGTGGCCGCCCGCGCCGAACCCGGTCAGCGGGCTCTCCACCGCGAAGGAGGCCAGCACCGCGCAGACCGCGGCGTCGACGGCGTTGCCGCCCTCGCGCAGGACCTCGGCGCCGGCCTCGGCGCTCAGCGGATGGCCGGCTGCGACGACCCCTCGCATGGGGGCCGGTCAGCTGGGCAGGAACTCGGGAACGTCGATTCCCAGCTCGCGATCGCCGCCGCGGCCGCGGCGCGAGGCGCCGGCGTCCTTGGTGCGGCGGATCGTCGGCTCGTCCGCGCGGCGCGGCGGCGCGGTCCGGCCGTCGAAGCGGGTGGCGACGACGGTCACCCAGACCTGGTCGCTCAGCTCCTCGTCGATGTTGGCGCCGAAGATGATGTTGGCGTCGGGATGCGCGGCCTCGCCGACCACCTTGGCGGCCTCGGAGACCTCGACCAGCGAGAGGTCGGACCCTCCCGTGATTGAGAGCAGGATCGCGCGCGCCCCCTCCATAGAGGTCTCTAGCAGTGGCGAGGAGATCGCTTTTTCGGCCGCCAGGATCGCGCGGCCCTCGCCGTTGCCCATGCCGATGCCGAGCAGCGCGCGGCCGGCGTCCGACATGATCGTGCGCACGTAGGCGAAGTCGAGGTTGATCAGCCCGGGCAGCGTGATCAGCTCGGAGATGCCCTGGACGCCCTGGCGCAGCACGTCGTCGGCGACCTGGAAGGCCTCCACCATCGAGGTCTGCTGGTCGAGCACCTCGAGCAGCCTGTCGTTGGGCACGACGATCAGCGTGTCGACCGCGGCGGCCAGCTCCTCGATGCCCTTCTGCGCCTGCTGGCCGCGGCGGCTGCCCTCGAAGCTGAACGGCTTGGTGACAATGCCGACGGTCAGCGCGCCGACCTCGCGCGCGAGGCGGGCGACGACCGGGGCCGCCCCGGAGCCGGTGCCGCCGCCGGCGCCGGCGGCTACGAAGACCATGTCGGAGCCCTTGAGCAGGCGCTTGATCTTGTCCTGCTCCTGGAACGCGGCCCGGTAGCCGAGCTGCGGGTCGGACCCGGCGCCGAGGCCGCGCGACATGCCGCTGCCGAGGTGCACGGTGACGTCGGCGTTCGACTGCTGAAGCGATTGGAGGTCGGTGTTGACAGCCATGAACTCGACCCCGGGGATCCCCGCCTCGACCATCCGGTTGATCGCGTTGACGCCGGCGCCGCCGATGCCGACGACCCGGATCACCGGGGCGTGAGGCGTGGGCTCGCCGCCCCGGACGGCGCTGCCGTAACGCGGCTCCTCGCGGCCGTAG
>DASUWV010000013.1:0-5811 GCA_036378275.1 Solirubrobacterales bacterium
CGTCTGCGGCGGCCCCTCCGAAGGCCCCTTCAAAGCCAGCAGCTGGAAGAAGCTGGCAAGCGGCGAAGTCCGTCTCGGCGGCATGGCGCCGCAGACGATCCTCCCCGACGCCGGCAGCCCGGCGATCGGCCAGACCTTCGACCCGATCGCCGGCGGCGGCGCCTGCGCGACCGCTCCCGGCGCCGACCAGCCCGGCACCGCCGACTACCGCCTGCCAGTGCCTTCCCCCGGCTTCACCCTGCTCGGCTCGCCGACGATCGAAGCCGACCTTGCGACCACCGGCGAAGACTCCGAGCTGGCGGCGCGCCTGCTCGACGTCCTCCCGAGCGGCGAAGAGCGACTGGTCGCCCGCGGCCTCCTGCGCCCCGGCAGCGGCGGCCACGCCGTCTTCCAGCTGCACCCGCAGGCCTACCGCTTCGCCGGCGGTGACCTGGTGAAGCTCGAGCTGCTGCCCGCCGACCCACCCTACGCGCGCCCCTCGAACCTGCAGGGGCCGATCACCGTCTCCAGCCTGCAACTGCGGCTGCCGGTGCGCTGACGTTCCGAGCCTCCCCCAGCCGCGGCTCGCGGCGCCGCTCCCACCAGGCCCAGCCGGCCATCACGGCGCCGGCGTAGATCCAGCCGAGGACGATGTCGAAGAAGTAGTGCTCGCCGGTCGCCATCAGGGTCAGGCCCATCGCCAGCGGGTAGAGCAGCAGCAACGGCCGCAGCCTCTGCCGCACCCGGCCCCAGAGGAAGAGCGCGACCAGCATCGTGAAGGCCGAGTGCAGCGAGGGCACGGCGGCGACCATGTTGCTCGCAGCCTGGCCCTTGGAGAAGAGCTCAGCGGTGCCGATCCCGAGCACTTCCCAGCCTCGTCCGGTATTGCGGTGGACTTCGCCGATCAGCCCCGCTTCGGCCGCCATCCACGGCGGCGCCGCCGGGAAGAGCACGTAGGTTGTGAGGCCCGCCAGGGCGAGGGTCACCAGCCGCCGGGTGAAGCGCTTGAAGCCGAGCCGGTCGCGCGCCCAAAGCCAGCCGGCGAGGACGAAGGGGACGATGAAGTAGGAGGTGTAGACGAGGGTGAAGGCGACCTCCCACCAGCGCACGACCCCCGGTGCGTAGAGCCGGTCCTGGAGCCAGACCGTCGGCACTTCGCCGAAGAAGAGGCGGTCGAAGTCGATCATCGGGTGGAAGTGGACGCCGATCCCCAGCGAGTCGGCCGCGCCCCGGGTCAGGTCGTAGGCCCAGAACACCGCCACGATCGGCAGCCAGTCGAGCGCAAGCTGGAGGATTTCCCGCAGCGGCCGCCCGATCGAGACGCATGCGAGGGCGCCGCAGGTCCAGAGGATCACCAGCTCGCGCTGGACCGGGATCCCGTAGTGGGCGCTCCACAAAACCAGCGCCAGGAAGTAGACCGCCAGCGCGTAGGGCCGGATCGCGGCCCAAGAGGCGAAGCGGAATTCGGCGGCCGACTCTCTTACCTCGGCGAATTCACCGGTGGACACGCCGCCAGCTCGCCCCTACTTGAGCTCGAAGCTGGTCAGGTCCTGGCCGTAGATCGGGCTGACGATCACCTTGTTGACGTCGATCTTGTCGGAGACGAAGGTGCCGAGCGAGAGCGTCCCGAACGGGACCCACGGCGCCTGTTCCATCACTTCGCGATCGAGTGCCGCGTATTCGGCTTCCTGCTTCGGCCCCAGCGGCTCGGCCGCCAGCTCGTTGATCTTGCGGGTGACGGCGGGGTCGTCGAAGTCGGCCCAGTTGGTGTTGCCGGTCGGCAGGATGCTTTCGCCCGAGAGCTGCGGCTGGAAGTAGTCGTTCGGGTGCGGGTAGTCGAGCAGCCAGTTGCTCCAGCCGGCATCGAGGTCGGGCGTTGCGCGGTTGCTGATCAGGGTGAAGTAGGTGGAGCCACTGACCTCTTTCAGCTTGACGCTGAAGCCGAGCCCTTCGAGCACCTGCTGGAAGTACTCGGCGGCTTCGTTGGCGGGCGGGATGTTGTCGGTCCAGACGGTGACGTGGCGGTCGCTCGGGTGCGCTTCGGCGACCAGCTCCTTCGCCTTGGCGAGATTGTGCGGGTAGAGGACGAACCTGCGGTAGCCGGGCATCTGCGGCGGCAGGATCTGCTGGGTGCGCCTGATCGTGCCGGAGTAGATCCGTTCCAGCGCCGCCGGGTCGGTCGCGTAGTTGACCGCCTGGCGGACCCGCACGTCGTCGAACGGCGGCCGCTGGGTGTTGAGCCAGAAGTAGAAGACGCTGATCGTCGGTTCCTCGCGGAACTGGGTGCCTTCGAAGCGGCGCTTGATTTCCTGGTAGAGGTCCGGAGGCGGCGGGTATTTCATCCAGTCGACTTCGCCGCGTTCGACTTCCCGCACCTGGGTCGCCGGGTTGGTCTGGACCTTGAAGACGATCTTGTCGACGTGGCCGCCCGGCAGCTGCGGCAGCGCCTCGCCGTTCGCCTTCGCCCACTCCGGGTTGCGTTCGTATTCCCAGCCGCGGCCGGGCCGGACGTCGGTGATCATGTACGGCCCGGTCGCCGGCGGCGGGTGCGCGGTCTGGTCTTCGGCCGGCGTGCCAGGCGGCAGCAGCGCCACGTAGGTGAGGCCGAGCAGGTATTCGAAGACGCCGCTCGGTTCGGTCAGGTGGATGACGATCCTGCCGCTTTTGTCGTCGGTTTCGATCCCGGGAATCCCGCCCTGCTTCGTCTTCGCGAACTGTTCGGCGCCGACGATGCCGGTGAAGAAGGTGGAGCCGACGGAGTTGATCCGGAAGAGCCGTTCGACCGCGAAGCGGAAGTCGGAGGCGCGGACCGGCGTGCCGTCGGAGTACTTCAGCCCGGGCCGCAGGAAGAGCGTGTAGCGGCGGCCGTCCTGGTCGACCTTCGGCAGCCCCTTCGCCAGGCCGGGGACGAGCTTGGTTCCGGCGGCGCCGCTTGCGTGCGCGTAGGTGAGCAGCGGGATGTAGACGTTCTGCAGCGCCGTCGCGCCTTCCAGCGTGAAGGAGAGCCCGGGGTCGAGCGATTCCGGGAAGGCCGTGTAGGTGCCGGTCAGCGTCCCGCCTTCGGATGATCCGGCACTCGAGCCATCGCCGGATCCGGAGCCCGCGAGGGCCGCGAAGACCAGTAGCAAGATCGAGCTGACCACCAAGCGGCCTGCAGACGACCGCAACTTCCTCACAGCGCTCTCCCTTCCGACGAGGGCGGGTGTGAATGTATCGCTACGTCTACAGGGAAAGTCTGCTCAGGCGTCGACGGGCCCGTGGTCGGACTGGTAATGCCGGAGGATCTCGTCGGTGCTGTCACCCGGCATCAGCAGGCGCCGGCGCAGGGTTTCCGCGAAGTCGTCGATCGCCATCCGCAGGACCTCCGCCCGCACGCGCAAAGATGGGGGGGCGCCCTCTTGCGCCGCCTCGTCGGCCAGCGAGCCGAGGAAGGGAAGCAGCCCGGCCAGCGCCCGCTCCTCGTCCTCGGTGCGAAAGTAATGGACGATCGGGAAGTGGATCAGGTCGCGGCGGGTGCGGATCAGCTGCTCGGCGAAGCTCGCAAGCAGCGCTTCGAGCAGCTGCGGGTCCGCGTCGGCGAGCTTCTCCCCCAGCCGCTCCTCCGACTCCTTCGCCAGGGCGACCTCGTGGGCCAGCGAGTCCCGCCGGGAGATCGCGCCGTAGATCGAGATCAGCCAGGAGATGCTGGCGGTGAGGAGGCCGAGCCCGAACATCGTCTCCATCGGGCAGAGGATGCGCATCGCGTCGGAGTTGGGCGAGATGTCCCCGTAGCCGAGGCTGGTGAGGTTGACGAGCGAGACGTAGAGGGCGTCGAGGAAGCCGGAGTGCTGCGCCGGGTCGAGGCCGACGCTGAAGTGGAAGCCCTCCGGCATCTGCGGCATGAAGACGAGCGCCCACCCCACCACCAGGAGACCGGCCCAGGTGCCGACGACCGCGATGTAGCTGAGCGGGCCGGCGAGCAGCCCCAGGGTGCCGGCCCGCCGCGGCGCCCGCCGCGCCACCGCCGCGATCCCGCGCACCACCCGCCGCGCGATCATCCCCCGCCCGAGCGGGTGGAAGAGGACGTCAAAGATGTCGCGCAGAGCCAGCGCGATCAGGAGCATCCCGAGGACGGTCCAGACGATGTCCACGAGCGGCACGCTACAGCGACGCCTGGCTATTCAACGCCGGGCGCGACCGTCTTCAGCCCGGCGAGCCTGGCCACAGAAGCCTGCCGCTTGTCGTAAGTGACGAAGGCGTCGATCGGATATACGTGTAGCGCGGTGACGACGTGGATCGCGTCGAGGCTGCGCAGGGCCGGCTCGGCCAGCAATCCCGCTCCGATGAGCAGAGCTTCGTCAACGGGACGCAGAGCCATCGAATCGAGCAGCTCTGCGGCGCGCCGCAAAGAGGATTCGAGGGAGATGTCGGGTCTGCGATCGGCCGCGTGTCGAATCGCACGCGGGACTTCGGTGAGCACCAGCTCGCTGCTGACGAGCTCTGCATCTTCGAGATAGGCGCGCACGGCCATCGAGCCCTCCTCCTCGAGGATGACCTTGACGAGCGCGGACGCGTCGGCGTAGAAGAACGGCATCGTCAGCGGTAGCCGCGAACTTCTTCGAGCGCTCGACTCAGCGGTTCCGGATCGTCTCCGAGATCGATCTTCAGGGGCTCAGGCAAAGGCCCACGCCGTTTCGGCGGCTTCACTTTTCCTTCCGCGATCAGCTGGTCCAGCCGGCTCCCAGTCTTCGGTGGGGGTGCCAGCTCGGCCACGGGCCGATTACGGTCGGTGACGACCAGCCGCTCACCTTCAGCGACCTTGCGCAGGTACTTGCTCAGGTTCTGCCGCAGCTCCGCGATTCCGACGGTTTCGCTCATGTACATGAATGTAGCATGTTCAGCAGGCGGTAATACAGCAGTTGCATTCATGCCTCTATAAGGGTCAGCGGGCGGAAACTCTCCCCCCTACGGCACGCACCAACTGCGCCAACTTGTTCCCAATTTGGGACCACGAGTAGTTGGCGAGGGCGTGGTCGCGGGCGCGGTGGCCGCGACGACGGCGCTCTTCGGCGTCGCCGACCGCCTCGACGATCGCGGCGGCGAGGGCGGCGCGGTCGTCCGGCTCGACCAGCCAGCCGGCACCGGAGTCGTCGACGATCGTCGCCGGGCCGCCGCGGTCGACGGCGATCACCGGCAGCCCGCATGCCATCGCCTCGATCACGACCGCGCCGAACTGCTCGCGCACCGCGGCGTGGACGAGGAGGTCGCCGGCGCGGAGGAACGAGGGCAGCTCGCTGTGGCCGTGCCAGCCGGCGAGGAAGACGTTGCGGGCGCCGGTGCGCTCGATCGCCTCGTAGGGATGCTCTCCCTCCCACTCCCCCGGATGGCCGCCGATCAGCAACAGCGCCATCTGTTCGGCGAGCTGCGTCTGCGCCTCCGCGAACGCGTCGATCAGCAGCGGCAGGCGCTTGACCTCGGTGAAACGGCCGACCGCGAGCAGGACTACGCCCCCGAGCGCATCGAGGTCGCGCTCTTCATAAGAGACGCCGCCGGGCGGGCCGCCCGGCAGCCAGCCCCGCGGCCGCTCGACCAGGTGGCGGCGCCAGTGGGCGCGGCGGTCGATGGTCCCCGGCGAGAAGTTCTCGTCGAAGCCGTTGGGGACGCAGGTGAAGCGGTCCTCGTCAAGGCCCAGCAGCGCGGCCGCGCGGGCGAGGCCGTTCGGGTCGTTGACGACGATCCGCTCGCAGGCGGCCGCCCAGCCGCGCATCCGCTCCTCCCACTCCTCGGCGTGCGCCCATCCCCGCGGCGGGCCGGCTTCGATCTGCTCCAGCATCAGCAGCTCGGTGCCGTGGA
>DASUWV010000014.1:0-12897 GCA_036378275.1 Solirubrobacterales bacterium
GGTCGCCGATCACGTACCAGAGCGCCTGGGTGACGAAGTCCTGCTCGGGGAGGTCGAGGGAGATGATGTCGATCACCTTGTTGTCCCCGAGCCGCTTTCGCTGGTACGCGATCACCTGCTCGGAGACCGAGACGGCGCCGAAGCTGAGCTCCACCCCAAGCACCCGCCGCTGGCCGATGTCCAGCTCGGCCACCTGGTAGGAGCGCCCCAGGTGGAGATAGACCGCGCCCGGGTGGACGGTGGAGAAAGCCCGCTCAGCCTCGACGTTGCCGAGCATCTCGCCGGAGGTCGCGTCGATGACGGCGACGCTGTCGGCCGACGAAGAACGCAGGGCGATCCGGCCCGCGACGAAGTCGCCCGAGCGGGTCAGGTAGCGCTCGCCGCGCCCGCGTCGCAGCTCGCCGGCAGTGACCATCCGCTCGGCCCGCTCCTGCCAGCCCTCGCCGAGGATCTCGTCGTCGCCGGGCCCGAGCGGAGCCTCATAGGCGGCGGCAAGCAGATGCTGCATCTGAATCTGCTGGGAGCGGTGGTCGAGGATCGCCGCCTCCACCGGCCGCTCGAGGAACTCGTCCGGATGGCGGCAGAAGAACTGGTCCAGGGCGTCCTCGCCCGCGACGTAGACGGCGAGACCCCGACGGCGTCTGCCGGCACGGCCCCACATCTGCCGCAGGCTCGCGACGGTGCCGGGGAAGTTGACGCAGATCGCCGCGTCGAGCTCGCCGACGTCGATGCCGAGCTCGAGCGCGTCGGTGGCTGCCACCGCGAGCAGCTCGCCCGAGGCGAGCTGTGCCTCGATCTCCCGGCGTTGTTGCGGCGTGTAGCCCGCGCGGTAGGGGGCGATCCGCTCGGCGAGGCCGCGCTGACCCCGTCGCGCGAGCTCATCGGAGGCGAAGCGGTTGATCAGCTCGATGCCCCGGCGGCTGCGCATGAAGCAGATGGTCCGCACGCCGCGCGTGACCAGCTCGACCAACAGGTCGGCCGCCTCGGAGACCGGGGAGCGCCGAGTCATCGTTCGCTGCTCGATCACCGGTGGGTTCCACATCGCGATCTCACGCCCGGCGCGGGGAGCGCCGTCGTCGTCGAGCAGCTCGAAGGGGAGCCCGGTGAGCCGCTCGGCCAGCTCCTTCGGGTTGGCGATCGTCGCCGAGGCCATTACGAAGCGGGGCTCCGCACCGTACAGGCGAGTCACCCGGCGCAGCCTTCGCAGCACGTTCGCGACGTGCGAGCCGAAGACGCCGCGGTAGGTGTGGGCCTCGTCGACCACCACCCACTCGAGGTTGGCGAGGAAATCGCCCCAGCTCTTGTGGTTGGGCAGGAGGGCGACGTGGAGCATGTCGGGGTTGGTGAGAACGAGGTTGGAGCGGCGGCGGATCGCCGGGCGCTCCTCCCGCGGCGTGTCGCCGTCGTAGATCGCCTCGCGCAGGCCGGGCGGGCGCAGCTGGGCGAGCTTGCGCGCCTGGTCCTGGGCCAGCGCCTTGGTCGGGTAGAGGTAGAGCGCGCGGTCTTTGGGGCGCGCCGCGATCGCGTTCAGCACCGGCAGGTTGAAGGCGAGGCTCTTGCCCGAGGCGGTGCCGCTGGTGATCACCAGGTCTGAGTCCTCGGCCAGCTCGAAGGCGCGGAGCTGGTGGGTGTAGAGGGAGTCGATGCCGACGCGGTGGAGCGCTTCGGCAAGCCCGGGGTGCAGCTCGGCCGGCAGCGGCGCCGGCCGTGAGCGGCGCTCCTCTTCGGCGGCCTCGGCGACGATCCGCCCGTCGCGGCGGGCGGGGTCGATCGCGACAGCCCAGTCGGAAGCGAGGAGGGAGCCGCCGCGTGCCCTCAGGCGACGCTCCCGACCGGTCGGCAGATCTGGGCGGCGACGTGCATCGCCTGGAGCGAGGTGCGGTCGTGGATGCGGAGGATGTCGGCGCCCTCGCGGACCGCCATCGTCACCGCAGCGACCGTCCCCCACTCGCGCTCGCCAGCGGGCAGGCGCTCCTCCCATGAACCGGCCAGCACGGCCCCGATGAAGTCCTTGCGCGAGAGGGAGACGTAGAGCGGCAGCCCGAGCGCGCGCAGCTCGCCGAGGCGCCGCAGAATCTCCAGGTCCTGCTCGGAGCTGAGGTCGAAGTCGAGTCCGGGGTCGATGGCGATCTGCTCCTCCGAGACCCCAAGGTCCCGGGCCGCCTCGACTCTCCCCTCGAACCAGGCGCGCAGGTGGTCGACGACGTCGTCGTATTCGCGAAATGGGCGATCCACCCGCGGCGGCCCCTCGATGTGCATGAGGACGTAGCCGGCCCCCGTCTCGGCCACGAGCTCGAACATCTCCTCGCAACCGCCGGAGATGTCGTTGACGACATGTGCCCCCGCCGCCAGCGCCCGCCGCGCCACCTCGGGCGAGAACGTGTCCGCCGAGACGGGAACAGCGCCATCGTTTCCACCCTTTTGGCCCCTATAAGGGTCCGAATGGTGGAAACGACGCGGCAGTTCGGTGGTTAGGCCTTCGATCGCTGGGACCAGCGCCGCGGCCTCCTCCTCGGCCGGCACCGGCGGACCGGCTTTCGCCGCGACGGCGCCGATGTCGAGCATCTCGAAGCCCGCCCCGGCCAAGGCCAGGCCGTCCTTTACCGCCTGCTCGGGGGTGCCGCTGCGGGCGCCCTCGAACATCGAGTCGACGGTGACGTTGACGATTCCGGCCCCGATCGGGCGCGCCAGGTCGAGCTCGCCCCCGCGAAGTTTCCAGCTGCTCACCCGTCGAGCTTACGCAAGGCGCGTTTGCGAACCGGTGGTTTGGAAAAGCGCCTACCGCGCGCCGCGAACGCCGGCCACTCCGACCGGCAGCGTCGTCACCCGCCCGCGATCGCCGAACGAGCTGTCCGGCTTGCCGTCGGCGAGGTAGCGACGGAGGAAGAAGCGGCTCGAGCTGGGGCCGCCGACCAGGCCGCCGACGAGGAGCTTCCCCTTGCCGCGCAACGCCACGTCGTAGGCGATTTCGAAGGCGGGATGGCCGGAGGCGCCGGAGCCGATCGACGGCGTCACGACTCCCTGCCGCCCCCACTTCTTCACGGGGTGGCCGTCTTTGCCCTGATGGGCGATCAGCAGGCTGGTGCATTCGGCGCCGCCACAGCGGTGGGTGCTGCTGCCGGCGGCGAAGATCCCACCCTGCGAGTCGACCGCCAGCGCGTTTGCTACGTCGGCCGAGCCGCGGCCCATCGGAACGGTCCAGAAGCCGCGCCGGCCGAAGCTGAGGTCGAGCAACCCTTCCTTCGAGTAGCGCGCGACCGCCATGTCGCCGTTCGCTTCCCCCGCGATCAGCAGTTTGCCCCGCTGCCGGCTAAGCGCGTTCGCGGCTTCCGGCAGCGTGCTCGCCGGGAAGAAGTTCGACTGCACGAGGCCGGCGCCGCCACCAAAGCCGGGATCCGCGCCCGTCGGCGGGCCCGCCGGTTCGACCGACCCGGGAACGAGCCGCGCGAGCACCGCGTGCTCCCTCGCGTCCGCCCGCCGTTCCGCGATCGTCCCCGCGGCGATCACCGCTCCGCCCGGCCCGAAGACGAAGTCGTTGATCTTGGTCTTCGGCTGGTCGCCGGCGCCGCTGGTCATGCCGGCGGAGTAGCCGCCGCTGCGCCCGTCAGGGTCGATCCGGTAGAGCCACCCGTACCAGTGTTCGGCGGTGTCCATCAGGTAGCCGGTCATGCCGCCGGTGAAGATCCCGCCGCTCTTGCCGACGGCGACGCTGGTCGGGTACCACGACGTGCCGGCGCCCCCGTAGAGGTAGCCGCCTTCGCCGAAGCTCTTGTCGAGGGCGCCGTTCGGCAGCAGGCGGGTCAGGCCCGCCCGTCCCCCGATCGGCGAGGTGACGAGGATCTTCCCGTTCTGCTGCAGGGCGACCGCGGTGAACGGCCGCTGCTGGTGGAACAGCGCCACCCCGTCGCCGCCGCCGAAGCTGCGATCGAGCCTGCCGCTCGGCAGGTAGCGGACGACGGCGCCGAATTCCTTGCCGCCTTCGGGAGCGAGCCCGCCCCCGCCCGCGACGACGATCTTCCCGTCCGGCTGGACCGCCATCCCGAAGTTGCCGACGGAGCCCTCGGCCGCGGCGGGCGCCGCCAGCGCCAGCGCCGCGGCCGCCCCTGCCATGAGTCGCATCAGTCTCCCCGGCATGGTCGCTACCGTAACCCCCCTCTTGGGGCTTAGTTGCGTCTACACCGACCTCGACGGGACCCTGCTCGGGCGGGGCAGCTCGCTCTTCCGCGACGCCGAGGGCGGCTTCAGCCTGGCACAGGCGCGGGCGCTCGAGGCCTGCCACCGGGCCGGCGCCGAGGTGGTGATCATGTCCGGCCGGCGCGAGCCGCAGGTCCACGAGGCGGCGCGCCTGATGGGCCAGACCTCCTACATATACGAGGCCGGCTGCGCCTTCGCGATCGACGGCGAGACGACGCTGATGACCGGCGAGATGGCGCCGAACGAGGACGGCACGATCTACGAGCAGATCGAGGAGCGCGGCATCCCGAAGCTGCTGTTCGAGCACTTCGAGGGCCGGCTCGAGTACCACTCGCCCTGGCACCACGGCCGCGTCCTCTCCCACCTCTTCCGCGGCAAGGTCGACGTCGAGGAGGCGAACGCGCTCCTGCAGGAGAGCGGCAGCGAGGACCTGCGCCTGCTCGACAACGGCGCCATCGGTCGGCCGATGCCGACGGTCGAGGGCCGCACCCACGCCTACCACCTGGTGCCGAAGCTGGTCAGCAAGGCGGCGGCGGTCGCCGGCCACGCCCGCGCCCGCGGCTACGACCCCGCCGACTGCATCGCCGTCGGCGACTCGGTCGAGGACCTCGAGGTCGCGGCGGCGGTCGGCCGCTTCTTCGTCGTCGCCAACGGTCCGGCGAACGACGCGGGCCTGCGGGCCGCCCTGCTGGCCTGGGACAACGTCACCGTCACCGAGGGCGCGATGGGCGACGGCTTCTACGAGGCGGTCGTCTCCAGCCTGATGGAACGCCGCTGAGGCTCCTCTAGTATCGGCGCCATGGAGAACGCGCACGCGACCGTCGCCGAGCAGGAGTACCTGGAGATCATGTTCTGGCTCGAGGAGGCGGGGCTCCCGATGACCGGCGCCAACATCGCCCGCGCGATGCAGCTCTCCCCCCCGACCGTGCACGAGATGATCGGCCGCCTGGTCGAGGACGGCTACGTCGAGCGCAACCCGAACAAATCGCTCAGCTTCACCGAGTCGGGACGCGAGCACGCCAGCTACATCGTCCGCCGCCACCGGATGATCGAGCGCTTCCTCACCGACGTGCTGGGGATCCCCTGGGACGAGGTGCACGAGGAGGCCGAGCGGATCGAGCACGCGATGAGCCCGGTGCTGGAGGAGCGGATGCGGGCGGCGATCGGCGACGCGACGACCTGCCCGCACGGCCACCCGATCGTCGAGGGGGTGCGCGAGCAGGGGGCGCTCCTGGCCGACGTCGAGGTCGGCGCCGACGTCGTCGTCCTGCGCTTCGAGAACGAGGCCGAGGATCTGCTGCACTACCTCAAGGACGCGGGGCTCCACCCCGGCCTGGAGGGCGAGGTCGAGGCCTCGGACGACGAGCGGGTCGTGATCGCCTCCGCCGAGGGCAGCCACGAAGTCAGCCGCAGCGTCGCCGAGACCGTCTCGGTCCGCGCCGACCCGGCGCCGCCGCCGCGGGCGGCGATCCCCGAGCAGCTGGTGCTCAGCTCCGATCGCTACGGGCGTTAGCCCGGAACGCTCATCGTCGCGATCGGTTCGCCGGTCGGCTGTTTGCTCCCGCCCTGCGGCTCTTCGGTGACCATCACCGTGTCGACGCCGCTCATGTCGGCGATCGTCGTCTCGGCGCGCCCATCGCGGTCGGGGACGAACAGCGCCGGCACTGGTTCGACTTTGCCTTCGCGCCGCACCCACGCCTCCAGGACCTTCTTCGGTGGCAGCTGGTGGACGTTCACGAGCTGCAGGGTGCCGCCGTTGCCTTCGCGGACCATCTTCAGGGTGATGCCGTCGGCCTGGCGGGAGACGATCGTGCTCGCGCCGCCCCCTCCTTCTTCGCCCCCCTTGCCGATCTCGTAGCCGGCGACCCCGGCGACGGCGAGGATGACGAGGGCGAAGGCGAGCGCCGGTTTCCAGCCCCAGCTCCACCCCCGCCGCGGCTCCTTCGCGGGACGGGCGTCCGCCCGCACCTCGGCCATCAGGCTCTCCCGCAGCCGCGGCGGCGGCTCCAGCCGCTCGACCGACTCCGGCAGCGTCTGCAGCGCCGGCTCGAGCCAGCGCCCCTCCGCCCGGCAGCGCTCGCAGCCCCCGAGGTGGCGCTCGAACTCGGCCGCCTCGCCCGGCTCCAGCGCGCCGAGCATGTAGGCGGCGACGTCCTCGCTCCAGCGGGCATGACCGGAAGCGTTCATGCCAGCCCCTCCGCGAGCTCTCCCCTGATCTTCTCCAGCCCCAGCCGCATCCGCCCCTTCACCGTGCCCATCGGCAGGCCGAGGATCTCGGCGATCTCCGAGTGGCTGAAGCCGCCGAAGTAGGCGAGCTCGATCACCTTCGACTGCTCGCCGGGCAGCTTGCCGAGCGCCCCGCGCACCTCGCTCGCGGTCTCGCGCCGCAGCGCCTCCTCCTCGGTCCGCTCCGCCGCCGGGCGCTGCTCCAGCGCCGAGTCGTCGTCGAAGTCGAGCTTCGGCGCCTTGCCGGCCTTGCTGCGGAGGAAGTCGATCGCGCGGTTGCGGACGACGCTGAGCAGCCACGAGCGGACGCTGCCGCGGGCGGCGTCGAAGCGGGCGCCGCTGCGCCAGACCGAGATGAACGCCTCCTGGGTCACTTCCTCGGCGGCGGCGCGGTCGCCGACGATGCGGTAGGCGAGCGAGTAGGCGACGCCGCCGTGGCGGTCGTAGAGGACCGCGAACGCCTCCGGGTCCTTGCGGCCGACGAGCGGCATCAGCTCCTCGTCGGCCAGCCGCTCCGCCTTCTCTCGCCGTACCGTCACTTCAATCGACCTTACGGAGCCAAGGCGGACGGTGGATCAGAATCCCCGGATGTTTCGGACGGCTGAGGGGACCCGGGGCGCGGCCCTGCTGGTGCTGGCGTCGATCGTCTCGGTGCAGAGCGGCGCCGCGCTGGCGACCGGGCTGTTCGACTCGGTGGGACCGGCCGGCGCGGTGTTCCTGCGGGCCGGATTCGGGGCGCTCGCCCTGATCCTGTTCACGCGCGGGGCGGCGCTGCGGACGCGCCAGTGGCCGCACCGCGACGTCTGGCTGCTCGGCTTCTCGGTCGCCGCCGTCAACCTCTTCTTCTACGCCGCGCTGGACCGGCTGCCGCTGGGGATCACGGTCACGCTGGAGTTCGTCGGCCCCTTGGGCGTGGCCCTGTTCGGCTCACGGCGGCGGCGCGACATCGTCTGGGCGCTGCTGGCCGCCGTCGGCATCGTCCTCCTCTCCCACGGCACCGGCGGCCAGGGAGTGGACACGCTCGGCGTCGCCCTGGCGCTGACCGCCGGCTTCTTCTGGGGCGCCTACATCCTGATGAGCGCGAGGGTCGGCGCGCTCACGCCCGGCCCAGGTGGGGCGACGATGGCGGCGGTGATCTCGGCAGCGATCGTGGCGCCGCTCGGCATCGCCCAAGGCGGCGCCGACCTGCTGGCAGGATCGACCCTGGCGACCGGAGCGGCGGTCGGCGTCCTCAGCACCGCGATCCCCTACGCCTTCGAGATGGAGGCGCTGCGCCGACTGCCGCAGGCGGTGTTCGGGGTGCTGATGAGCCTCGAGCCGGCGGTGGCGGCGGCGATCGGCTTCATCGCCCTGTCGCAGGACCTGGCGGCGCTGGAACTCGTGGCGATCGGGCTGGTAGTGATCGCCTCGGCGGGCGCGCTGCACTCAGCAGCGACGCCCGCGCCGCACGACTAGAAGGCGCCGATCCCTATCGGCGTCCCGACCCCGGTCGGCCCGTCGTAGCCGGCCGCGCCCTTGCACATGATCGTCGTGCAGCTGCCGTTGCTGCCGCTGGTGACGTCGTGG
Organism: Solirubrobacterales bacterium; assembly: GCA_036378275.1. Lineage (GTDB taxonomy): Bacteria > Actinomycetota > Thermoleophilia > Solirubrobacterales > 70-9 > VAYN01. The sequence continues at coordinate 7,987 of DASUWV010000014.1, forward strand.
AGGACGGTGCCGTCGCCGAGGTGCCCGTAGAGGGCGGAGGCGCCGGTGCTTCCCGCCGGCAGTCCGCCGGCCAGCGCGTAGACCCCGGCGACCAGCGGCGAGGAGAGGCTGGTGCCGCCGACCTGGAACCAGCCGGAGCGGCCCTGGTACCTGACGGTGTCGTAGACCGCGGCGCCGGTGCTGGGGTTGGCGTCGGCGGCGACGTCGGCGGTCCCGCGCTTGCCGGCGCAGGCGTCGAGGAAGCTCTGCCAGGCGGGCGCGCCGACGTAGAGGCTGCAGCCGCTGCCGGCGCCGCTCCACACGGTCTCGCTGCCGTAGGTGTTACCGGTCCCGAGGTTGAGCGTGGTGCCGCCGACGGTGATCACCGACGAGAGCGCGGCGGGGAAGCCGAAGGACCCGTAGCCGTTGTCGCCGGAGGAGACGGTGACGGCGATGCCGGGCTGGTTGTAGGGGGCGGCGTAGGTTTCGCTCAGCTCGCTGGAGAACTCGGAGCCGCCGTAGCTGTTGGAGATCTCCTTGGCGCCGAGTTTGGCCGCGGTCCTGACCGCCGCCGCAAGGTTGCTGAGGCTGTTCGAGTTGGCCTCGACCAAAAGGACCTTGCAATTGGGGCAGATCGCGTGCGCGGTCTCGACGTCGAGGGCGATCTCCAGCGACCAGCCGCTGTCGGTGCGCGGGAAGGGGCCGGCGGCGCTGCCGCTCTGGTTCACCTTCTGGAAGCAGGGGTTGGAGCTGTTGCAGAGCGGCAGGCCGAACTGGCTGCTGTAGGCGTTGAGGTCGGCGGCGACGTTCGGGTCGTCGTAGGCGTCGACGATCGCGATCGTCTGCCCGGCGGGAGCGCTGCTCGGGAGCCCGTAGGCGCCGTGGAACTGGGCGGGGCCGTAGCCGCTGGGCGCCGCGGTCACCTGCGGCGTGCCTCTGCTGTCGGTGACGACGTGGGCGTCGCAGAGCGCCTGGCCCGAGGCCGACGGGCCGGGGCAGACCGGCCGCTGTGGCGCCGCGCTCGCAGCTGCGGCGGCAATCGCCGAGATCGCGACGACAGCAGCCGCCACCGAGATCAACTTAAACCGCAACGTGCCCATCCTCAGTTCCTCTCCCTCGAAGTGCGGCAGAAATCCTAGCCGCAGAGGGAAGATTCAGCAGGATTTTTATTCAGGAACTTCAGGTTTTAGGTAGGCGAGCCGGCGCGAACCTGCTCCAGCGCGGCCGCGATCCGCCGCACGCCCTCCCCGGCCTGGTCGGCCGGGACCGGCGCAAACGAGAGGCGCAGGCTGCGCGCCCCGTCCTCGAGCATGAAGTCGGGGCCGGCGACGAAGCTGACGCCGTGGCTCTTCGCCTCGGCCAGGAGACCGGTGCTGTCGGTGCCTTCGGCGAGGTCGAGCCAGAGGAAGTAGCCGCCGCCGGGGACGACGAACTCGGCCTCGGGGATCTGCTCTTCGAGCGCCGAGACCAGGGCGTCGCAGCGCGCCTTCAGCTCGCCTTTGACGAACTCGATGTTGCGGTCGAGCTCGCCGCTGCGGCAGAGCTCGAGCACGATCGCCTCGGCCAGCATGTTCGGCGAGATGTAGGTCTCGTTCGCCTTTTTCGCCAGCTTCCTGATCTCCTCGCCGGGACCGGCGAGGTAGCCGACGCGGACGCCGGGACTGACCGTCTTCGAGAAGGAGGAGGCGTGGACGACCTTGCCCGCCCGGTCGAGCGAGAGCATCGTCTCCAGCGGCTCCCCCTCGAAGGGCAGCTCGCGGTAGGGGTCGTCCTCGAAGATCCAGAAGTCGTACTCGGCGGCGAGCTCGACCAGGCGCCGGCGCTTCTCAGACGAGAGCGTGCAGCCGGCCGGGTTGTGGGCGTTGGGGATGACGTGGGCGAACTTCAACGGCCCCTCGTCGAGCGCCGCTTCCAGCTCGCCGACGTCGAGCCCGTCGGCCTCGAGCGAGATCGGCACCAGCTCGACCCCGAGCTGCTGCAGGAGGAGCAGGGTGCGGTCGTAGCTCGGCTGCTCGACGGCGACCCGGTCGCCGGGTCCGAGCAGGTGCTGGAACAGCATCGCCCCCGCCTCGAGCGACCCGTTGGTGATCATCACCTGCGAGGGGTCGAGGTCCCCATGCCGCTCCGCCACCCACCGGCAGAGCCCGGGATGGCCGATCCCGACCCCGTAAGAGAGCGCCGTTTCCCAGTCGGAGACAAGCGCCCGCGCCGCCGCATCCCGCACCTGCTCGTGGGGAAGGATGTCGGCGCTGGGAGCCCCGCGCGCGAATGAGATCGTGTCGCCCGCCATCGCCCGCCGACACTAGCAACGCCGCCGCGGCCGCGATTTTCTCCCCAACGAGCGCCGCCAATCCCCCCGCCTCCGCCAAATCAACCCCCGCGGGGGGGCGAACCACAGGGCGTGTCTGACTTGAACCCCCTACATGGGAGGGGGAAATCAGAAACGCCGGCCGAGACGGGATCGGGAGAGGGCATTGGCGCAGTTGGCGACGCGACAGCATGGAGTGGCGTCACGCGATCAATTGCACTCGCTCGGTTTTGGGAGGAAAGCCATTGAGGTAGCGCAAGGCGAGGGACGGCTTGCTCCCCTGCATGAGGAGGTCTACGCGGTGGGCCACCTGCGGATCTCATACCGGGGCCACTGGTGGGCGGCGGTCTTGGCCTACGGACCCAACGCCGTTCTGAGCCACCATTCCGCGGCTGCGCTCTGGGGGTTGAGGCGTCGTCGCAGAGGGCCGATTCACGTGACGGCTTCCTGCGGGCGCCAGGGGATTCGTCGACGGGAGGGAATCTGGATCCACCGTTGCAAGCTGGCGCCGGAGGAGCGGACGGTGCGGGATGGGATTCCGGTGACGACGCTTGCGCGCACGCTGTTCGACTTCGCCGAAGTCGCTCCTTATGACGAGCTGAAGAAGGCGGCGGAAGAGGCGGACCGGCTGAAAATCCTGCGCCTGCGGGAGCTGGAGGCGGTATGCGAGCGAGGGTATGGGCGACGGGCGCTGCAACCGGTGCGGCGCCTTCTCGCTGAGCTCGGCGCGCCGGCCGACGGCCGCTCGCCGCTCGAGATCCGCTTCGCCGAATTCCTCCGCGAGCATGAGATTTCTCCGCCTGTGCAGAACGTCCACGTGCTCGACCACGAGGTCGATGCGCTCTGGCCCGCCGCGAAGCTCGTGGTCGAGCTCGACAGCTGGGAACACCACGGCCACCGCGCCGCCTTCGAGCGGGACCGTGCCCGCGACCCGAAGCTGCTGCTCGCCGGCTACCGCACGATCAGGGTCACCCACCGGCGCCTCGACCGCGAAGCCGCACAACTCGCCGCCGAGATCCGCCAGCTGTTGGCGCTCCCACCGACCTCGGGCTGACCCGGTGCCTACAGCGAGCGCAGCGTCTCGACGGCGATCTGCGCCGTCTCGGTCGGGCTTTCGCCGACCCGCACGCCCTTTGCTTCGAGCGCGTCTTTCTTCGCCTGGGCGGTGCCCGAGGAGCCGGAGATGATCGCGCCGGCGTGGCCCATCTGCTTGCCGGGAGGGGCGGTGAAGCCGGCGATGTAGGCGACGACCGGCTTCGAGACCTCGGCGGCGATGAACTCGGCCGCCCGCTCCTCGGCGTCGCCGCCGATCTCGCCGACCATCACGATCAGCTCGGTGTCGGGGTCGGCCTCGTAGAGCTCGAGGATGTCGATGAAGTCGGAGCCGACGATCGGGTCGCCGCCGATGCCGACGATCGAGGAGTTGCCGGTCCCGGCCTGCTTCAGCTCGTTGCCGATCTGGTAGGTCAGGGTGCCGCTCTTGGAGACGACGCCGATCGGGCCCGGGTCGAAGAACTGGGCGGGGATGATGCCGACGTTGGCCTTGCCGGGCGAGAGCACGCCGGGGCAGTTCGGCCCGATCAGCCGCACCCCGGCCTCCTTCGCCTTCCAGTACGTGTTCAGCATGTCGAGGACGGGGATGCCCTCGGTGATCGCGATCACCGTCTCGACGCCGGAGTCGATCGCCTCGTCGATCGCCGCCGCGGCGAAGCGCGCCGGGACGAAGATCATCGAGGTGTTGGCACCCACCTCCTCGACGGCCTCCTTGATCGTGTCGAAGACCGGCACGCCCTCGACGTCCTGGCCGCCCTTGCCGGGGGTCACCCCGGCGACGAGGTCGGTCCCGTAGGCCTTGTTGCGCAGCCCGTGGAAGGAGCCCTCGCGCCCGGTCAGCCCGGAGACGGCGAGCTTGGTCCCCTCGCCGACGATGATGCTCACGAGGCGCTCCCGGCGAGCTCGACCACGCGGCGGGCGGCGTCGAGCATCGTCTTCTCCTGATGCAGGTTCGGCAGGTCGGCTTCGGCGAGGATCTTCAGCCCCTCCTCCGAGTTCGTCCCGTCGAGGCGCACGACCAGCGGCACACCGAGGTCGATCTGGCCCGAGGCGGTGACGATCCCGTTGGCGATCTCGTCGCAGCGGGTGATGCCGCCGAAGATGTTGAAGAGGATCGCGGAGACCTTCTCGTCGCTCTTGATCACTTCCAGCGCGTTGACGATCGCCTCGGCTTTGGAGCCGCCGCCGGCGTCGAGGAAGTTGGCGGGGGCGCCGCCGGCCTGGGCGACGACGTCAAGCGTCGACATGCAGAGCCCGGCGCCGTTGGCGAGGATGCCGACGTTGCCGTCGAGCTTGACGTAGGTGAGGCCCTTCTCCTTCGCCATCTGCTCCTGCGGGTCGTCAACGGTGTCGGCGATCTCGGCCAGGTCCTGGTGGCGGAAGAGCGAGTTGCCGTCGATCGTCACCTTCGAGTCCAGGGCGACGACCTCGCGGCCGGCGGTGACGATCAGCGGGTTGACCTCGATCAGCGTCGCGTCCTCCTCGCGCGCCACCTCCTCGAGCTTGACCAGCGCCTCGGCGGCCTGGTCGAGGGCATCCTCGGCGAGGCCGGCGTCGGCGACGATCTCCCG
>DASUWV010000015.1:0-46502 GCA_036378275.1 Solirubrobacterales bacterium
TTTCGTCCCGTCGGCGGTTGCTGGGTGAGGTAGACGCGGGCGGATTCGAACAGCGCCAGGCTGTCGACGCCGCGGGAGACGTTCCTGGCGGCGATGTCGAGCAGCGAGCCGAGCAGGATCGTCCGCATCGCCGACTGGTCCTCGGAGAGGGGGTTGGCGAGCATCACCGGCTTCGCGCGCGGGTCGTCCTCGGGAATCCGCAGGCGGCCGGCCTCGCCCGGGTCGGTGAAGCTCCAGCCCACGGCCTGGTCGAAGCCGAGGTCGCGCAGCGTGTCCTCGGCCCGCCGCCGCAGCCGCTGCTCGCGGCTGAGACCGCCGACCGCGCCGCCCACCGCGGGCAGCGTCGTCGGCAGGTGCTCGTCGATGCCGTGGACCCGCGCCACCTCCTCGATCAGGTCGACCTCGCGGGTGACGTCGTAGTAGCGGTCGGGCGGGACGACGACCTCGAGGTCGTCGCCGGCCGCCCGCACCTCGAAGCCGAGCCGCTCCAGGTAGGCGTGTTGGTCGCCTTGCGAGATGAACATCCCGAGCAGGCCCTCGACCCGCTCGGCCCGCAGGATCAGCCGCCGGGCTGGCGGCACGTCGGCGGCGACGTCGATCGTCCCCGGCACCAGCCTGGCGCCGCAGAGCTCGACCATCAGCCGGGAGGCGATCCGCTGCGCCCGCATCGTCAGCTCCGGGTGCAGCTGCTTCTCGAAGCGCGCGGAGGCCTCCGAGCGCAGCCCCAGCACCCGCGAGGTGCGGAGGATGTTGGTCCCGTTCCAGTTCGCCACCTCGAGCAGCACCCGCGTCGTCGCCTCGGAGACCTCGGAGGTCTGGCCGCCCATGATCCCGGCGACGCCCGAGGGGCCGTTCTCGTCGCAGACCAGCACCGTCTCCGCGTCGAAGGTCCGCTCGACTTCGTCGAGGGTGGTCATCTTCTCCCCCGCGGCCGCGGTGCGGACGCTCAGCCGCCCGTTCGGCACCCTGTCGAGGTCGAAGGCGTGCAGCGGCTGCGCGGTCAGCAGCATCACGTAGTTGGTGATGTCGACGACGTTGTTGATCGGCCGCTGCCCGGCGGCCGCGAGCCGCGCCTGGAGCCACGGCGGCGAGGGACCGATCTCGACATCGGTGAAGACGCGGGCGGTGAAGCGCGGGCAGAGGTCGGGCACCTCGACCTCGACCGAGGCGTAGTCGGAAGCCTCGCCCTCGCCCTCCGCCGGCGCGTCGTCGGCCCAGGGCTCGGTCGCCAGCTCCGCGCCGCTGATCGCGTGGACCTCGCGCGCGACCCCGTAGACGCCGAAGCAGTCGGTCCGGTTCGGCGTCACCTCGATCTCCAGCACCGACTCGCCCAGCGGCAGCACCTCGCCCAGCGGCGTGCCCGGCGCGGGACCGTCGTCGAGGACGATGATCCCGTCGGCCTCCTCGGCGATTTCGAGCTCGGCGGCGGAGAGGATCATCCCTTCGGAGGGGACGCCCCGCAGCTTCGCCTTGCGGATCTTCATCCCGCCCGGCATCGTCGCCCCGGGCAGGACGACGGCGACGGTCTGGCCGGCGTCGACGTTGGGGGCACCGCAGACGATCGTCCGCTCGCCGTCGCCGGTGTCGACCCGGCAGACGCTGAGGCGGTCGGCGTTGGGGTGCTGCTCGCGCTCGAGCACCTTGCCGACGACGAAGCCGGCGGCCGATGCCGGCCCGACCCGGTCGAGCCGCTCGACCTCGGTCCCGGTCATCACCAGGCGATCGGCCAGCGCCGCCGGCTCGATGCCGGGGTCGCAGTATTCGCGCAGCCAGCTGAGCGGGACTCTCATACCCGGCACCTCATCCGAACTGCTCCAGCATCCGCACGTCGTTGTCGAAGAAGCGCCGCAGGTCGGGCACGCCGTGGCGCAGCATCGCCACCCGCTCGACCCCGATCCCGAAGGCGAAGCCCTGCACCCGCTCGGCGTCGTAGCCGTAGGACTCGACGAAGCCGAGCACGTTGGGGTCGACCATGCCGGCGCCGAGGATCTCGATCCAGCCCTGGCCCTTGCAGAGGTTGCAGCGCTCGCCCCCGGCCAGCTCGCCGGTCCCCCCGCACTGGAAGCAGGAGACGTCAACCTCGACGCTCGGCTCGGTGAAGGGGAAGAAGTGCGGGCGCAGGCGCACCTCCCGGTCGGGGCCGAAGATCGCCCGGCACATCGCCAGCAGCGTCCCCTGCAGGTCGGCGAGGGTGATCCCCTCGGCGATCGCCAGCCCCTCCATCTGGTGGAACATCGGGCTGTGGGTGGCGTCGGAGTCGCGCCGGTAGACCTTGCCGGGGACGACGACGAAGATCGGCGGCGGCTGCGTCTCCATCGAGCGCACCTGCATCGGCGAGGTGTGGGTGCGCAGCAGCACGTCCGGGTGGGACTGGACGTAGAAGGTGTCCTGGAGCATCCGCGCCGGGTGGCCGGGCGGGTGGTTGAGCGCGGTGAAGTTGTAGTAGTCGTGCTCGATCTCCGGGCCTTCGGCGATGTGGTAGCCGAGCCCGATCATCGTGTCCTCGATCAGCCGCGTGGTGCGGGCGATCAGGTGGGTGTGGCCGACCGGCCGCGGCGGCGCCCCGGGCAGGGTGACGTCGATCCGGTCCTCGACCAGCTTCGCCTCCAGCTCGAAGGCGTCAAGCCGCTCGGCGCTCTGCTCGAGCAGCGCTTCCAGCTCCTTGCGGGCGCGGTTGGCGGCGCCGCCGACGGCGCCGCGTTCCTCGGGCGGCAGCTCGGCGATCCCCCGCAGGATCGAGGTCAGCTCGGCTTTGCGGCCGAGATAGCGGACCCGCAACTCCTCCAGCTCGGCACTGCTGCCGGCGCCCCCGATCGCCGAGGTCGCCTCGGCCCTGATCGCCTCGATCCGCTCAAGCATCGCTCTGAGCCTCCCGCATGGCGAGCGAAGATATCCGCTGAGCGGCGATCGCAGCCGCCGCGGCGACGTTGAGGGACTCGGCGGCGCCGGGGCGGAGCGGGATCGTCACCTGCGTCTCGCACTCGGCGAGCACCTCCTCGGGCAGCCCCTCGCGCTCGGCCCCCAGGCAGATCGTGGCGGCGCCGTTGAGGGCGTCGAGCCCCTCGCCGCCGTGGGCGACCAGCGCCACACGCGGCTCCGGCGTCGCCTCAACTCCCGCCCGCACGGGCGGGTGAGCGAAGATCGACCCCATGCTGGCGCGGACCGCCTTCGGCGAGTAGGGATCGGCACAGTCCGGGCCGAGCACGACCGCGCCGTCGATCAGCGCATCGGCGGTCCGCACGATCGTCCCGACGTTGCCGGGATCGGCGACGCCGTACAGGTAGATGTGGATCCCGGCGCCGAAAACGCCTTTGTTGCCGCTATGCGGAGATAAAGGCGTTTTCGATTCCGGGATCGGCCAGACGGCGATCGCGCGCGTGCCCGAGCCGAGGGACGAGACACCGGCCAGCAGCTCCGGCGCGACCTCCTCGCCTGCGAGGCCCGATCCCGCGGTGACGAGCACGAACCGCGGTTCCGCACCTGCGCCCAGCCCCGCCTCGAGCAGGTCCTCGCCCTCGGTCGCGAACAGTCCCTCGCGCTCGCGGTGCTTGCGGTCGCGCAGCTTGCGGACCAATTTCAGCTTCTCGTTTTGGTTGCTTTTGATCATCAGAACGAAAAAGCGGGCCGATAAACGGCCCGCCCGGGAGAGATTGATGTCAGTGCGCCCTCAGGCGGCCGCACCCTCCCGGGCTATCTCCACAAATCGGCGGAAGGCGTCGCGATCCGAGACGGCGATCTCGGCCAGCATCTTCCGGTTCACCTCGACTTCGGCCTTGTTCAGGCCGTTGATCAGTTCCGAGTAGCTCATGCCCTCGAGCCGCGCGGCGGCGTTGATCCGGGTGATCCAGAGGCGGCGGAAGGTGCGCTTTTTGTTGCGCCGGTCGCGGTAGGCGTACATCCCCGACCGCTGCACCTGCTCTTTGGCGAAGCGGTAGGAGGAGTGCTTGCGGCCGAAGTAGCCCTTGGCTTCCTTCAGCACCTTGCGGCGCTTCTTGCGCGCGTGGACGGAGCGCTTGACCCGGCTCACTTCTTACCTCCAAGCAGAGTCCGCACTTTTTTCACGTCGCTGGGGGCGATGTCGACCGGCTTCGCCATCCGTCGCTTCCGCTTCGGCGACTTTTTCTCCAGGATGTGGCTGGAGAACGCGCGCCGGCCGCGGAGCTTGCCCTTGGCGGTCTTCTTGAAGCGCTTCTTGGCGCCGGAATGGGTTTTCATCTTCGGCATCGGGTCCGCTATTGAAGCAGACGCCTCGCTCATGAGTACGCTGGCGCCGCGATGCGCATCCTCTACGTCGTCGGCACGCGGCCGAATTTCGTCAAGACGGCCCCGGTGATCGGGGCGCTGCGCGAGCGCCACCCCGAGGGCCGCCACGCGATCGTCCACACCGGCCAGCACTACGACCGGCTGATGTCGGCGGTCTTCCTCGAGGAGCTAGGGGTGCCGGCGCCCGACTACATGCTCGAAGTCGGCTCCGGCAGCCACGCCTCGCAGACGGCGCGGACGATGGAGCGGCTCGAGCCGGTGCTGGCCGACGAGCAGCCGGACCTGGTGATGGTCCCCGGCGACGTCAACTCGACCCTGGCCGGGGCGCTGACCGCGGTGAAGATGGGGATTCCGGTCGCCCACATCGAGTCGGGCCTGCGCAGCTTCGACCTGACGATGCCCGAGGAGGTGAACCGGATCGTCGCCGACCGCTTCTCCCAGTGGCTCTTCCTCCACAGCCCCGAGGCGGTGACGAACCTCGAGGCCGAAGGCATCCCCGACGAGCGCATGCACATGGTCGGCAACACGATGATCGACACGCTGGTGGCGCTGGAAGCGCGCTTCCGGGCGGCGGGCGCGGCCGCGCAGCTCGGCGTCGAGCCCGGCAGCTACGCGCTCGTCACCCTCCACCGCCCCGCCCTCGTCGACGGACCGCTGCTCGGCGAGACGGTCGCCCAGCTGGCGGCGCTGGCGCAGCACATGCCCGTCGTCTTCCCGGTCCACCCGCGGACGCGGAAGATGATGGAGGGCCTCGAGCCCGACCACCCCGGCCTGCACCTGATCGAGCCGCTCGGCTACCTCGACTTCCTCTCGCTGCTGGCCGACGCCGGCGCCGTCCTCACCGACTCCGGCGGCATCCAGGAGGAGACGACCTACCTCGGCGTCCCCTGCTTCACCCTCCGCGACAACACCGAGAGGCCGGTCACGCTCACCTCAGGCACCAACACCCTGCTCGGCCTCGATCCGGCCGCGATCGCCCGCATCCCCGCCCTCCTCGGCGAGCCCAGCGACACCCCCTCGCCGCCCCCGCCCCTCTGGGACGGCCGGGCGTCACAGCGGATCGCCGACGTGATCCTCGGAGAAGCTTAAGAGGCCTCGGCGGCCGCGTCGGGCTCGCCGCCGTCGGCCTGATCGCGCTCGGCGAGCTTGTCGACCTCTTTGCTGGGGCCGAGCAGCATGCTCATGTTGCGGCCTTCCTGCAGCGGCGCCTGCTCGATCGTCGCCAGGCCGTCGAGGTCCTCGAAGAGCTTCTGCAGCAGGTCGCGGCCGCGCTCGGGGTGGGCCTGCTCGCGACCGCGGAACATGATCGTCACCTTGACCTTGTCGCGGTGCTTGAGGAAGCGTTCGACGTGGCCCTTCTTGGTGTTGTAGTCGTGGTCGGCGATCTTCGGCCGCAGCTTGATTTCGCGCACGTTCACCTGCTGCTGGTGCTTGCGCGCCGCCTTCTGCTTCTGCTCCTGTTCGTATTTGTACTTCGAGTAGTCGAGCAGGCGGGTGACCGGCGGTTTCGAGTTCGGCGCCACCTCGACCAGGTCGAGGTTCGCGTCCTGCGCCTTCTTCAGCGCTTCGTTGGTGTCGAGGATCCCGAGCTGCTCGCCGTCGGCGCCGATCAGGCGCACCTGGGGCACGCGGATCCGCTCGTTGATCCGAGTCGTGTCGCGCTCTGGAGGGCGCCGGTCGAACCTGCGGGGAACCGGCACTATCGAGAGGAGCGGGAAGACTTCAAGAGGACGAAACTGGGGTCGGGCACGGGGCGCTCAGCGGCGGACTTGGTTGTTCGTGCCTGCGATCAAGTTCGGCGCAGTATAGAGACCGAGCGGCCGCGCGTAAACGCCGGCCTCAGCGGGCCTCCGTCTCGGCCCGCACGCGGGCGGCGAACTCGTCCAGGGACATCGCGCCGAGATCGCCGTCGGCGCGGGAGCGGACTGCGACCCCGCCGGTCTCCTCCTCGCGGTCGCCGACCACCAGCATGTAGGGGTAGAAGCCGACCGTCGCGGCGTCGCGAATCTTCTTGCCGATCGACTCGGAGCGGTCGTCGACGGCGACCCGCACCCCGAGTTCGCGCAGCTGCTCGTAGGCGCGGCGGCCGTAGGGGTTGTGACGGTCGGAGATCGGCAGGACGATCGCCTGCACCGGCGCCAGCCAGGTCGGGAAGCGACCGGCGTAGTGCTCGATCAGGATCCCGGCGAAGCGCTCCATCGAGCCGAGCAGGGCGCGGTGGATCATCACCGGGCGGTGGGCGGCGTCGTCGGCGCCCGTGTAGTAGAGGTCGAAGCGCTCGGGCATCTGGAAGTCGAGCTGGCAGGTGCCGCACTGCCAGGAGCGGCCGAGGGCGTCGGTGATGTGGAAGTCGATCTTCGGCCCGTAGAAGGCGCCGTCGCCGGGGTTGAGCGTGTACTTGCGGCCCTGGCTCTCGAGCGCTTCGGCCAGCGCCGCCTCGGCCTTGTTCCACTGCTCCTCGGTCCCCATCGACTTCTCCGGCCGGGTCGAGAGCTCGACGTGGACGTCTTCGAAGCCGAAGCGGGCGTAGAGCTCGTCGATCGCCTTGCAGATCGAGGCCACCTCCTCGCCGATCTGCTCCTCGGTGCAGTAGACGTGGGCGTCGTCCTGGGTGAAGGCGCGGACGCGGAGCAGGCCGTGGAGGACCCCCTCGCGCTCGTTGCGGGAGACGCGGCCGAACTCGGCCAGGCGCAGCGGCAGCTCGCGGTAGGAGTGGCGGTCGGCGGAGTAGACGAGGCAGGCGCCGGGGCAGTTCATCGGCCGCAGCGCGTAGCCGCGGTCGTCGTCCTCCATGAAGTACATGTCGTCCTTGTAGTTGTCCCAGTGGCCGGAGCGGTGCCAGAGCTCGACGTCCATCACCTGCGGGGTGGCGATCTCCTGGTAGCCGCGCTTGCGCAGCTGGTCGCGGACCTCTGTCTCGACCGTCCGCAGCAACGTCGTCCCGTTGGGGAGCCAGAACGGCATTCCCGGCGCCTCCTTGCGGAGCATGAAGAGGCCGAGCTGGGGGCCGAGGCGGCGGTGGTCGCGTTCCTTGGCCTGCTCGAGGCGCTCCAGGTGCTCCTCCAGGTCCTGCTTGGAGAAGAAGGCGGTGCCGTAGATGCGGGTCAGGCTCTCGCGTTTCTCGTCGCCGCGCCAGTAGGCGCCGGCGACCGAGCTCAGCTTGATCGCCTTGATCCGGGCGGTCGAGGGGCCGTGGGGGCCGCGGCAGAGGTCCTCGAAGGGACCGTTGCGGTAGAGCGAGACGGTCTCGACGCCCTCGCGGACCAGGTCCTCGATCAGCTCGACCTTGAACCCCTGGTCCTGAGACTTGAAGATCTCGATCGCCTCGGCGACCGGCACGTCGCGGCGGCTGAACTCCTCGTCGGCCTTGATGTGGCGGTGCATCGCCTCCTCGATCTTCGGCAGGTCCTCGTCGGTTATGCGGGTGCCGGCCGGGAACTCGAAGTCGTAGTAGAAGCCGGTCTCGATCGGCGGCCCGATCGTCACCTTGGTGCCGGGGTAGAGGTCCATCACCGCCTCGGCCATCACGTGGGCGGCGTCGTGGCGGATCAGCTCCAGCGCCTCGGGGTCGCGGTCGGTGAGGATCGCCACCTCTCCCCCACCCTCCGGCAGCGGCGCGGCGAGGTCGCGCAGCTCGCCGTCGACCTTGATCGCGAGCGCGGCCTTGGCGAGGCCGGGGCCGATCGCCGCCGCCGCGTCGGCGCCGCTCGCGCCCGCGGGCATCTCCAGCGGTTTGCCGTCGGGCAGGGTGTAGGTGGTCTTCTCCGTCGCGGCCTCCATGCGTGAGGGATGGTACGGGGAGATCAGCGAGCGGGTCCCTGACGCGCCTGCCGTTCGGCGATCAGGGGGCAGGGGGTCTTGCCAGGGAGGGGATGCCGCACCTTGGTCAGCGTCCAATCGTCGTCTTCCCTGATCACGAAGCGGACGCCTGCCGGCGGCTTCCCCGTCGCTTCTTCGGTCGACTGGATGCAGACGCGCCCGCCGCGTAGTTCCCAGGAGAGGAACGGCGCGCCATGTTCTTCGCTGAGCAACCGGGAGGAAGCGACGACGAGCGTCGGCCCTTCGCCGACCTGCTTGCGGTACTCGCTCAGCTTCGAAGAAAAGGAGGTCGGCCCGACGGGAGCGTTGGCGAGGGCGAGGAGGGAGCAGATGCCCGCCGCGGCGACGAACAACGCGGCCGCTCCGCCCCATGCCAGCCCTCGCGAGGCGCCTTTGTCAACCATTGGTTTGCAAAAGCGCCTAGCGACCACCCCCATCAGCGGCAGGAGGATCGCCAAAGCGACGATCGGCGCGCCGATCTCGATCGCCTTAGCGGCGGTGTAGGGGGTGCCGCCGATGCGGGCGGCGGCGTAGGCGGCGATCGCAGCGCCGAAGCCGCTGAGGATCGCCGCCTCGCGGCGGCGCCAGAGCTGGACGACGCCGTAGGCGAGAAGGACAAGCGCGAAGGCGATGCCGAGGTAGTAGGCGACCGCGGGCATGGCGCCGTCCCCCGGCGCCAGCCGGAAGTCGCCCGAGGGCCAGATGCCGAGGGCCTCGAAGGGCGAGATCTGGCCGAAGAGATTGCCGAGGCCCGGTCCGTTGGGGCTGAAGGTCTCGAACGAGTGGAATTCGATCATCCGCCCCAGCTCTGGGGCGACGAGGACGACGAAGGGGAGGAGCCCGAGGGCGAGCGGCTTGATCGCGGGCCGGGTGAAGATCGCCCAGAGGACGGCCACGCCGCCGAGCCAGATCAGCCCGGGGAAGCTGTAGGTGTAGACCGAGCCGACCGCGATCAGGGCGGCGGGGACGAAACGGAGGGGAAGGTCCGCCCAGGATCGCCCCGCCTCCCTCAGCGCGAGGACGAAGGCGAGGAAGAAGAGGGCCTGCATCGTCTCCTTGAAGGCGCCCTGGGCGAAGTAGGAGGCGACGACGTAGGCGAGCCCGACCAGCAGGGCGCCGGCGGCGCGCGGAAGGAACGGCAGCTCGGCGAAGGCGGCGAGCGCCGTCAGGCAGGCGAGGATCGCGACCGCGACCGTGAGGCCGCTGAACCCCTGCACCAGCCCGATCCCCAGACCCTTGTTCAAGGCGACGACGATCGAGTGCGGACCGAGCGGATACCCCTGGTTCAGCAGCTGCGACGAGTGCCCTTCGGCCAGCCGGTCGGCGGTCAGCAGGTGCTGCGACATGTCCGGGTTGAAGCTGGTCCCGAGGATCCCGAAGTGACCTTCGACCGCGAACGGCAGCGAGGCCGCCAGCAGCGCCGCCAGAGCCACCGGCGAGCCGACCGCAAACGCCTCCCCCGCCCCCTCGACTCGTCCCCACAGGTAAACGACAGCCGCGACCGTCAGCACCAAAACCGCCACCGCCGAGACCGTCCCGTCCCCCGGCAGCCGCACCGTCCCCCAGCACACGGCGCACACCAGCGCCAGCCCCACCGCCGGCGCCAGCCACGACCAGCGGCGCCCGCCGCAAAGCAGCACCGCCGCCTGTCCGATCGCCAGTGACGAGAGGCAAACCGCCGCCACCGCTGCATAGGTCCCGATCACGAGACCGCGAGCCTAAACTGCGGGCGATGGCGTTCGTACCTCCCGCCCGTCACCTGCTCCGGGCCAAGGACCTCGCCGACGCCCGCTACGCGGAGCGGCTCGAGGTCGACGACCTCGCCCGCGCCGCCGGCCTCTCCAAGGCCCACTTCAGCCGCGAGTTCCGCCGCACGTTCGGCGAGTCCCCGTACGTCTACCTGCTGACGAGGCGGCTCGAGCGGGCAGCGGCGCTGCTGCGCAGCACCGACCACTCGGTGGCAGAGATCTGCCTCGAGGTCGGGTTGCAGGGGGTCGGCTCGTTCACGACCAGCTTCAAGCGCACGTACGGGATGACGCCGACCGCCTACCGCGCCGCCTATCCCCCGGCCTCGGCCAACGCCCGCGTGCCCGGCTGCATCGTCCGCGCCTACGCCCGCCCTCAACACCGCACGTTTCGAGAAGACAGCCCGCCATCGCAGACCTAGCATCGCCCCAGTCGATCTCAACCAGGAGGACACGATGAAAATCTCAAACGCACAGGTGTGGGTACACGACCAGGAGGAGGCGCTCGCCTTCTACACCGAGAAGCTGGGGATGGAGGTCCGCGCCGACGTGACGCTGCCCGAGATGGGCGACTTCCGCTGGCTCACCGTCAGCCCTCCCGGCCAGGAGGACGTGACGATCGTGCTGATGGCGATCCCCGGCCCGCCGATGATGGACGAGGAGACGACCCGCCAGGTCGAGGAGCTGATGGCGAAGGGCTTCGCCGGCACCGTCTTCCTCACCACCGACGACTGCCGCGGCGAGTACGAGCGGCTGAAGGCGCGCGGAGTCGAGTTCACCGAAGCGCCGGAAGAGCGGCCCTACGGCATCGACTCCGGCTTCCGCGACCCCTCCGGCAACAGCATCCGCCTCACCGAGGTGAAGCTGCCCGCGACCGCGTAGGCGCTTAGCTGGCGGGACGCTTCAGAAGGACGACCGGCCAGGCGACGAGGTCACCGCGTTTGAGGGTGACCCCCACCGCCTCCCAGCCTTCCTGACCCAGTTCGTTGAGCAGGTCTGGGCTGAGGCCGGTCGACTTCTTCTTCAGCTTCCCGGCTCCCGCCAGCGGCGCGACCTTGTATTCCCATTTGTCCATCGCGGCTCTCCCTCTGTCGTTGAGGGCAGCCTAGGAGCGTCAATGGCGCGATTCATCCGTAGTCGGCCACCTCCGCTAGGTGGCCTCCGCCCGAGGTCAGCACACACGAGCCAGACAGAAGAGGAATCGATGGGCGTAACTGGGCTCGAACCAGTGACCTCCGCCTTGTCGAGGCGGCGCTCTCCCAACTGAGCTATACGCCCGGGACGCCTGAATCTAGCAGCGGTCGGTTAGTGGCTGGGTGCTCGCGGGGCAGCCGTCTGTTCGAGGGCTAAAGGAATGGTTGCAACGGTCGATGCAATCGGTGCAACTTTTACGGTCCCCCGGTGTTTATGGGGCGAGCTTCGCAAAGTTTGAGGACCGACGAGCCAGCGACTTAGCACTCTCTGGTGGTACGTCCTTCGGAAACAAAGGGCCCCGGACGGGGCCCTTTTCCGTTCGGGGATCGGCCCTATGCTCTTCTGCGCCTTGACGATCCGACTGCCCACCCGAACCCTGCTCACGCTCCTGCCATTGGCCCTGCTGCTCGCCCTGCCGGCGGCCGCAGCGGCGGCGGACACCTACGACGTTTCCTGGAACGGGGGCCACATCATCGCCACGGCGGACGGGGGCTTTACTGAAGGGACGATCGAAAGCGTCGCGATCAGCTTCGATAAATGCGGCACCTCGCCGGAAGAGGTCTCCTGCACCTGGAGCGCAACCATCGCCCTGCACTCGGACCCCGAACGCCGCTGCGATCCCACCACGCCGGAAGACCAGACCGTCTGGAGCAGCGGCCCGGAGAGCGGCAACGGGACGGTGGAAGGCGGCCCGACGAGCTTTCCGCTGGAAGGCTGCCCGGGCCAGAGCCTGTATTTCCGGGTCGAATGGGAAAAGAGCTTCGAAGAAGGGCCGGAACCCCCGGTCATGCGCATCACCGGCGGTGCGTTCGGGGGAGCGCTCCTGGCATTCGGCTCCCACCCGTTCGTCGAACCCGATCGAGCGATCCCGACCGAATACGACTCCAGCTACACGTTGTCGCCGTTCGAACCGAACTTCAGGCCGAAGACGTTTGCACCCAGCCCCGATTGCCGGGCTGTACAGCTCGAATCGGGCCGCTACGCTTTCGCCTTCGGCCAGATGGGCTGCCACAGGGCAACCAACCTGGGACGGTTGAGGTATCGCACCGGCCGCGCCCCCCGCGGCTTCGTCTGCAGGAGGCTGGGTGATGAAGGCGTCCGCTGCTGGCGCCGGCACGAACCGGCCGAGTTCTTCGAATGGCACCTGCCGCGCCGGCGCGCTCAGACGTGATCGCTGGGAAGGTGCCAGCGGCGCGGGGCGATCAGCTGGTCGATCTCCTCCGGCCCCCACGACTCCGCCTCGTAGGGAATCGCCCGCGGCGGGTCCGCTAGCAGCGGCTCCGAAACCTCCCAGAGCCGCTCGATCGCCTCGGAGCTGCTGAACAGGGTGCGGTCGCCGACCATCACGTCGTGGATCAGCCGCTCGTAGGGATCGAGCGCCTGGTCGGTGCCGCCGAAGGTGTCGGCGTAGCTGAAGCGCATGTGGGCCTCGCCGAGCTCGATCCGCGGCCCCGGCACCTTGGCCAGGAACGAGGCGGAGATGCTGCCGGGATCGCCGAGCTCGAAGGTGAGGTGGTCATGCCCGAAGGACTCGGCGATCTGGTCGCAGTCGAGCGGGAACATCCGCCGTGGCGGCTGCTTGAAGGCGATCGTCAGCAGGTGCCGGCTCTCCGCCAGCCGCTTGCCGGAGCGCAGGAAGAACGGCACCCCCTCCCAGCGCCAGTTGTCGACGAAGCACTTGACCGCGACGAAGGTCTCGGTGTCCGAGTCGGCGGCGACGCCGTCCTCCTCGCGATAGCCCTCGTACTGGCCGCGGACGACGTCCTCGGGCTGCAGCGGCGGCATCGATTCGAACACCTTCTCGCGCTCGGCCCCGAGCGCCTTCGGGCCGAGCGAGGTCGGCGGCTCCATCGCAACGAAGCCGAGCACCTGGAACAGATGGGTGACGATCATGTCGCGGAAGGCGCCCGTCTCCTCGTAGAAGGAGCCACGCATCTCGATCGAGAGCGTCTCCGGGACGTCGATCTGGACGTGGTCGATGTGGTTGCGGTTCCAGACCGGCTCGAACATGCCGTTGGCGAAGCGCAGCGCCAGCAGGTTCTGGACCGCCTCGCGGCCGAGGTAGTGGTCGATGCGGAAGATGCAGTGCTCGTCGAAGACCGAGTGGAGGCGCCGGTTCAGCGTCCGCGCCGACTCCAGGTCGACGCCGAACGGCTTCTCGGTGATGACGCGGGCGCCGTCGCCGAGCCGGTGCGCGGCGAGCTGTTCGACCGTGCCTTCGGCCGCCTGCGGGGGCAGCGAGAGGTAGAAGAGCAGCTGCGCCTCCTTGCCGAGACCCTCGCGCGCCCGCCGCACCTCCCGCTCGAGCACCTCGAAGCCGTCGCCGACGCCGGCGAAGCTGAGCGACTCTTCGAAGCGCTTCCAGGCCTGCGGGTCGCCGGATTCGCGGCTCGATTCGCTGACCGCCTGGCGCGCCAGCTCGCGAAACCCCTCGTCACCGATGTCGCGGCGAGCCGCGCCGATGATCCGGAAGCGCTCCGGCATCAGCCCGACCTGCTGCAGATGGAACATCCCCGGCAGCAGCTTGCGCTTGGCGAGGTCGCCGGTGGCGCCGAAGAGGACGATCACCTGGTCCGACGGCTGCGGCACCGAGTCTTGCCGGCGGGTCGTCATCACCCTCAGCCTATGCTGCTTGGAGATGAGCCCCGAGACCAAGGGCGGCGTCTCCTTCGAGCCCGCCGCACTCGACCGCGTCGAGCGCCGGTTCTGGCGCGAGATCTGGGAGTCGGTGCCGCCCGAAGTGGCGGCGGAGCGCGGGATCGAGCGGAGGAGCTTCGGCGAGATCCAGGCGACGATCGCAACCGACCTCGGCGAAGCACGGATGCTGAACCTGGTGCTGGGTGCCGCCGAGGACGCCGCAATCGGCGGCGACGGCCTGCGAGCGGCCCTCGCCTGGACGGCGGAGCGGCGCGTCTCCCCATACGTGCCGGTGACCCCCGGCGTCCCCGGCGCCGCCGAGACGGAGGCGTGGCTGGAGGAGAACGGCTTCGAGCGCGGCTACGCGTGGATGAAGTTCGTCCGCGACCCGCACCCCCCTCGCTTTCCCCTCCCCGACGGCGTCGAGGTGGTCGAGCTGACCGCGCCAGACCAGGAGCCGTTCGGGATGATCGCCGCGACCGGCTTCAGCATGTACCCGTGGGCCGCGGACTTCTTCGCCTACCTGCCGGGGCGAGAGGGCTGGCGCTGCTACGTCGCCAAGATCGACGGCGAGGCCCAGGCCTGCGCGGCGATGCTGATCGACGGCGGGGTCGCCGAGTTCGGCATCGCCGCCACGCTCGACGGGGCGCGCGGGCGCGGCTGCCAGACGGCCCTCCTGCACCGGCGGATCCGCGACGCCGCCGAGGCCGGCTGCCGCACCCTCTTCGTCGAGACCGGCGAGCGCGTGCCCGACCGCCCCTCGGCCAGCTACCGCAACATCCTCCGCGCCGGGTTCGAAGAGGCGTACCTGCGGCCGAACTGGCAGCGCCGGGACGGTACCTAGCCGCTTCTCAAGTCTCAAGCGGTCGCACTTTCTCCGGCAGCGAGCTCAGGTCCTCGACTCGCAGCGCCTCCCTGGTCCGCAGGGCACCGCTCGCCTGGCCGCCGACCAGCAGCCTCAAGCGGGGATTTGCGCGGTGGGCTTCGAGGACCGTCTGCTCCAGCACCGGACCCCGATCGGGCATCGTCGCGGCAAGGCCCAGCAGTTCGGGCGAGAGCGAGTCGACCGCGTGCAGCAACGCCGCGGTCGGCGTGTCCGCGCCGAGGTAGATGACCTCGTAGCCGGTGTCTTCGAGCAGGTCGCCCGCCATCCGCAGGCCCAGCGCGTGCTGCTCGCCCTCCACCGTCGAGAGCATCGCCCGCGGCCTCTGCCCGTCGCCGCGCTCGCGAGGGTCCGGCCGCAGCGCCGCCAGCACCCGGTGCGTCAGCGCAGTCGCCAGGTGCTCGTCGGCGATCGTGATCGCGCCCCGCTCCCAGAGCCTGCCCAGCTCGTGCATCGCCGGGGTGACGACCTCCTGGTAGAGCCCCGCGAGGGGCATGCCGCCGTCGAGAGCCTCGGTGGCGATCCGGTAGGCGCCGGCCGTGTCGGCTGCCCGCAGCGCTTCCAGGTACCCGCGGGCGAGCTGGGAGGGTCGGCGTCCCCTCCCTCCCCTGGCTGAGTTCCCAGTCGAGCGCTTTGGCACTGCTCAGAGACTATGCAGACGGTGAATTCGCCTCAACCGGCAAATGCCCCTCGACCTGCCGGGGGCGCATGAGCTTGCGCTGGTAGAGCACGGCGTCGGCGCTGCGGTAGAGGTCGTCGAAGCTCAAACCTTGGGCGGGCGCCGTGGCCAGCCCGAGGCAATGCGGCGCCCGCTCGGCCAGTTCGGCCGACAGCCTCCCCACCACCGGCTCGGCCGCGGCGGCGCCGGTGTCCGGGAGCAGCACCGCGAACTCGTCGCCGCCGAGGCGAGCCACCGCGTCGCCGGCGCGCACGCTCGAGGACAGCCGCTCCCCCACCCAGCACAGCAGCTCGTCCCCGGCCTGGTGGCCGTTGCGGTCGTTGTAGGCCTTGAGGTAGTCGAGGTCGAGCACGGCGAGGGTCACTGGCCGGCCGTGGCGGGCGAGCTGGGCGAAGGCGCGCTCGGAGGCCATCGCGAAGCCGCGCCGGTTGAGCAGGTGGGTCAGCGGGTCGGTGGTCGAGCTGCGGACGAGCTCGCGCCGCCAGCCGCTGTGGTTGATGGCCTGCCAGAGCGCCATCGTCGAGGTGCCGGCAAGAGCGGCGCTGAAGACGAGCGTGTAGCCACCGGCGAGGCCGCCCCCGAAGGCGAGAGCGAGAAAGGCGATCTCAGCGAGCGCTCCAGTGGCAACTACGCCACGAACCGGAAAGGAGAGCGAGGCGAAGACGACCGGCAGGAAGAGCGCCAGCCCCAGCGGGCTGGAGGCGCCGCCGTCGACCAGCGCCGAGATCGAGATCATCACCACCGTCAGCAGGCTCCAGCAGAGGAAGGCCCGCTCCCGCCAGGAAGAGGCGACGACCCGCCGCCAGGGGATGACGAACAGCGCCAAGACCCCGGAGGCACTCGTCACCCCCAGCATCAACCCCAGACCCAGGCGATGGGCCGGGGCGCAAAAGAACAAGAGGTACACAAAGCCGGAGGTCGACATCAGGATCGTCACCCAGCCCCCGGCTTCCGCCGTGCGCAGCCAGTACCTGGTCTCGAAGTCGTCGTGCGAGCTCCCCGTTTCCACGAGCCTTCTATCGACAAAAGTTCGGGTTCTTATGAGGCACGCGGCCGTAATTTGCGGCGGCGCGCTCGTTTCCCCTCAAGCAGAGGCGCCTACCGGAATCGAACCGGTGTAAACGGCTTTGCAGGCCGCTGCGTAGCCACTCCGCCAAGGCGCCGGGTGTCGACTTTGTAAGGCATAGCCGAACAAAAGCGACAGGCGAGGTTGAAGGGTAGCGGCGCTCAGGCGGTTTCGTTCGGCGGTTACTGCTCGTAGCTCTCGACCGTGCCGCCGTCGCGCATGCTGGCGTCGTCGGGGTCGTCGCCGGCGCGGCGGAGGGCGCGGCGCTGGCGGAGGTAGTCGTAGGCCTTGTCGAGCTGGACCTGCAGCTCTTCGAGGCGGGCGTGCTCGTCGTCGTCCAGTCCCTCGCCCTCGTGGCGGTGGAGCAGGGCCTCCTCTTCCTGTACGAGCTGGTCGATGCGGTCGATTACCTGCTGGTCGTCCATGAGTTGCGCCTACCCGCTCTCCACCACGCGGAACCGGATGCCGGCTTTCTGCAGCCGCTCGAGGAGCGCGTCGCCCATCGCCGCCGCGGTGGTCAGCTGGCCCGCCCGCTCGGGCAGCTCGTCGAAGGCGAGGCAGAGGCCGGACTCGGCCAGCATCTTCGAGGTCTCGCTGTACCCGGGGTCGCCGCCGCTGACCTCGGTGACGACGCGCTTGCCGCCGCCCTCGCCGACGAACGTAACCTTGAACCAGCTGCGCTCGCGCTCGGCCTCGCTCGGCCCCTCCCCCGGCGCTTTCAGCTTCAGCAGCAGCTTCCGCGTCGGCGGCAGCTGCGCCAAGAGGCCGGCGGTCCCGACCCCGGCGCCGATCGCGCCCACGGTCGCCAGGTGCTTGGCGACCATGTTGTGGCCGTAGGTGAAGTCTGGCCCGTAACGCTCGAGCGCGGCGGCGGAGCGGCGGATGACGGCGCCGTCGATCGTCGGCAGCGGCACCGTCCAGCCGCCGAGGCTCTCGTCGCGGTGGATCCGCGCCGGGGCGGTGTGGATCTCGCGCCCCTCGACCCGTGGCTCGAGGCGCCGTCGCTCCTTCGCCGCGCTCAGCGTCTGGCGAGCGCGGGCGAAGCCGTTGACGGCCGAGTGGTAGGTGCCGCCGGAGAAGCGCGCGTTGCTCCTCACGTAGCCGTTGACGGTCAGCGGCACCCCCTCGGGCAGCTGCTGCACCGTGAAGTAAGCGCCGAGGTCGTGGGGGATCGAGTCGAAGCCGCAGCAGTGGACAAGGCGGGCGCCGGTCCGCTCCGCCTCCGCGTGGTGTTCGATCCAGACCCTGTCGACGAACTCCGGCTCGCCGGTGAGGTCGCAGTAGTCGGTGCCGGCGGCGGCGCAGGCCGCGACCAGCGGCTCGCCGTGGAGCGCGTAGGGACCGACGGTGGTGATGACCACCCGCGTCTTCTCGGCGACCTCGCGCAGCGCCTCCCGGTCGGCGGCGTCGGCGACGATCACGTCAGGCTTCGGCCCCTCGGGCGCCGCAGCGGCGAGCCGAGCGGCGACGGCGTCGAGCTTGGTGCGGTTGCGCCCCACCAGAGCCCAGCGCATCTCGGCTGGAGCGTGCGCGGCGAGGTAGTCGGCGGTCAGGCCGCCGGTGAATCCGGTCGAGCCGCAGAGGACGAGGTCGTACTGGCGCGTCGCGTCCACCTAGTCATCCTCTCAGAGTCGGCAAGCTCTCAGGATCGGCAGCGATCGGCAGTGCCAGGGGCGCAATTGGAACGGGCGCCGCAGACGACCAGTCAGCGACCACGACGCCCGTTGCACTGCATGAGTTCAACGCTGGCCTTTGACAAATGTCAGGCGGAAGTCAAAGTCCCCTCGCTCTCGACCGGATGGCCGCCCTCGCGCCAGACGCCGACGCCGCGGCCGACGTGGACGACGTCGAAGCCGGCGCGCTGCAGGATCGAGGCGGCGAGGCCGCTGCGTTTGCCGCCGCGGCAGATGGTCGCGATCTGGCGGTCGCGGGGCAGCTCGTCGAAGCGGTCGGCGAGGTCGCCGTAGGGGATGTGGAGGGAGCCGGGGATGTGCTCGCCCGCGTACTCGTCCTTGCTGCGGACGTCGAGGATCATCGGGCCGGAGCCGCCGTCGACCCGGCGGGCGAGCTCGTCGGGGTCGATCAGCTCGATCCGGTGAACCGGCCGTTCCTCCGTGCGCCAGGCGGTCATCCCGCCCTCGAGGAAGCCGCGGACCGGGAGGCCGACCGAGGCCAGCAGCTGCGCCGCGGCGCGCTCGTCGCTGTCGGCGGCGGCGACGACGATGATGTCGGTCCCCTCGGGGGCCACTTTTGACACCTTCGTCGCGAAGCCGGTGTCGTAGGAGGAGGCGCTGAGGGCGCCCTCGATGTGGGCCTCGTCGAACTGCTCGTTGGTGCGGCCGTCGATCACCACCGCCCCGGCGTCGACCAGCTCATCGACCTCGTGCGGGCTGAGCGGCGCCGGCGTGCCGAAGTCCTCGACCAGCGGGCCTTTGTTGAGGCCGACGATGCGCTCGACGTTCGGCGGTTTGTCGCCGAGCGAGCCGACCTGGTCCTCGATGAACTCGGCCTCGTCGGCGATCTGCAGCGCCCGGTTGTGGCGGCGCTCGAAGCCGATCGTCGAGGACGTCTTGAGGTCGAGGCCGGAGCCGCCGCAGAGCGAGCCACCGAGGTGCCCCGGCCAGACCTCGACCTCGTCGGGCAGGGTCAGCAGCCGCTCGTGCAGCGAGCGGAACATGCCGGCGGCGCCCTCGCGCGGCTCGACCGCGAGGTCGGGACGGGCGACGTCGCCGATGAAGAGCGAGTCGCCGGTCAGGAGCGCCCACGGCGCCCCGTCGCGGCCGGCGTCGCTGAGCAGGAAGCAGGTGTGCTCGGGCCGGTGGCCGGGCGTGTGGATCGCCTCGACGGTGAGGTCGCCGAGCTCCAGCTTCCAGCCGTCGGCGAAGGGCTCGTGCGGGTACTCGGCCTCGGCCAGCTCATGGACGTGGACGGTGGCGCCGGTGCTGCGGCAGAGGCGCCCGTGGCCGGAGACGTGGTCGGCGTGGTTGTGGGTCTCGAGGATGTGGCCGATGCGGACGCCGTGCAGCCGCGCGAGGCGGCGGTAGGGGTCGACGTCCCACTGCGGGTCGACGACGACCGCGACGCCCGATTCCCGGTCGGCGACCAGATAGGAGGCGCAGCCGAGGTCCTCGTGGATGATCTGACGGAAGAGCACTCCGGCTCAGGCTAGCGCCCCGCGCGCGACCGGGTAGGGGAATTTTCGTGAACCGGGAGGCGACGCTGACGACGGTGGAAGGGCTGCTCGCCGAGGCGCAGGCGGAACTCGACCGCCTCACTCCCACCGAAGCCCACGCCGCCGCCCGGCAGGGCGACCTCCTGATCGACATCCGCCCCCTCGAGCAGCGCCGGCGCGACGGCCTCGTTCCCGGGACGACCGTCGTCGCCCGCAACGTCCTCGAGTGGCGCCTGGACCCGGGCGGCGCCCACCGCGATCCCGACCACCTCCCCCTCGACTCCGCCCCGGTAAACTGCCGCTCAGTGCGGCTGTAGCTCAGCTGGCTAGAGCGTCTGCTTGCCATGCAGAAGGTCGAGGGTTCGAATCCCTTCAGCCGCTTCAACGCGAGCCCCCTGCACGTGGGAGGGTTGGGATCGGCGCTGAAGCCCGAAACCAAATCAAACCATCCCCGTATATCACCGTCATTTTGGGCACCTAATGCGAATTAGTGCCTGAAATGGCCCGGATGCGTGGCGATTGGCGCCGATGCCGCCTTGCATTGATCCCGTGGCAGCGGTAACGGGCGGACGGCGAGGTACCCTAGCCATATGACCCAGGAGCGAATCACCGTCGACCCGAACCGGATGCGCGGCCTTCCCTGCATCCGCGACACCCGCGTCACCGTCAGCGCGGTGCTTGGCCAGCTCGCCGCTGGCGCCAGCATCGACGAGCTGCTGGCCGACTACCCCTACCTGGAACGCGAGGATGTTCTCGCCGCGCTCGAATACGCAGCAGCTGCTGCGCAGGAGCGCGAGCTGACAGTGACAGCGCCGGCAGCGTGAAGCTGCTCCTTGACGCAAACCTCTCGCCCGAGGTCGGACGCCATCTTAAAGAGGCAGGGCATGAGGCGATCCATGTCAGGGACATTGGGCTGCTGAGCGCGCCCGATCACGAAATCCTTCAGGCCGCCGCGAAAGAGGAGCGCATCCTGCTCACCGCGGATGCGGACTTCGGGGCGTTGTTGGCGTTGAGCTCGCTGGCGTCACCGTCGGTGCTGCTCTTGCGCTCCGCCGACCACCTGCGCCCTGTCGAGCAGGCGGAACTGCTTGCGGCCAATCTGCCACGGATCGCCGAAGACCTAAAGAAGGGTGCGATCGTGAGTCTTACGAGGGATCGTCTACGGGTTCGCGAGCTACCCATCGCCGAAGAGCACCGAGGAGAGTAAATATTGCGGGCTTGGGCTGCTATGCGCCGATAGCGATGAGGGCGCCCAGTAGTCGGGTCCGGCGAATGGCTTCTCTACCGACCCGCCAGATCGGCGCTGCCCGGCGAGCGAACTCGGCGGCAAGCGACGGGTGATCGGCGAGGTATGCATCCAGCTCGGGATCGGTGAGGTCGCGCAGCCAAAGCTGCGCCTGCCGCAGCGCCTCGGGTGGCCGTAGACCTCTCTCGATCATCTCCGTGTACAGCCGCGCCATCAGAAGGGCGGTCGTGTCGTCGCGAACCGGCCAGAGGCTCGCTATTACGCAGGCCGCGCCAGCGGCTGGGCCTGATCGCATTGTAGTAGTGGGCGAAGGCATCGAGCTGGGCCTGCAGCTCTGAGAGCGTCTTCGCCGCGGTCTGCTTCGCCAGGTGGCGCTTCAGCGTCCAAGCGCTCGACCTTGCCGCAGGTCTGGGGTGGTAGGGGTTTGAACTGACTCCAAGTTCTCCCGACACTTCCCGGGAGATCGATAGCCCTTCAAGCGAGATAGCCCCCGACCCGGTTGGGGTATGGGTGCGTGGCTGTCCGCGCTACGACTCAGGCTCCTGGCTTCACACCAATGAAGTTCAGAAAGGGAGTCGCATGACCAAGGATGACGTGCTGTTCGGCTACCGCCAAGCCTTCTTCGCCGAGGCCGCCCGGACTAATGTCGCCGCCGCCTGTCGTCGCTTCGGGGTGCACCGCTCGACCTGCTACGCCTGGAAGCGGGCGGTCGGCCGCCACGGCCTGGAGATGCTGCGGCCACGAGAGTGGCGAGCGCCCTGGATGCCAGACCAGCTCTCGGAGATGGTGGAGGAGCGAATCGTCGCCTTCTCGCGCGGGCATCCAGGCCTGGGGCCCAAGCGGGTGTCCTCAGAACTCACCCGTCCCAAGTGGGGCCGGATCGTTGTCTCCCCCTAGAGTCTGGAAGGTGCTGCGCCGCCGCGGCCTCAACACCGCGCCAAGCGGCTCGGGCTGATCGCCGGCTAACGCCGCTCTCTATGAGCCGCCCCGCGATCCTGGCCCCGAACGCCACATCGGTCTCCCGCAGCACACCATTGTGTATATATGTCAACCTACAAATACCTGAATTAATTCTCGTGTGTACCAACCGTTTTTAAAGATAAAAGCTGAAAATTGAGTAGCTCTGTGTTGTCATTTCGATGAATCAGGGCGGTGCGAGTTGACTTTGTGTGGTACGGATCCTCGCAATTGTTGAATCGTTGCCCGGCTTTGGGCACGTTGGCAGGGAGGATGGGGAATGCGGCATCGACGGCGTGGAGCGCTCGTTGTGCTTTTCGCGCCATGTGCGGTGCTCGGAGCCATCCTGATTGGTGCCGCCAGCGCCGCCTTGCCTTGCACGGGCAGCTCAGCCACCCCTAACGCGCACACCACCACCAGCGCCGATGGCACCGTGGTTTACGGCAGCGCTTGCGCGGACCTCATCGTCGTGACCTCGCCGCAGGTCCGCGAAGTGACCGGAGGCGAAGGAGACGACGTCATCTACGCCAACCCCGACGTCGAAGTGGTGGACGGCGGCCCGGGCGATGA
Source organism: Solirubrobacterales bacterium (assembly GCA_036378275.1). Taxonomy (GTDB): domain Bacteria; phylum Actinomycetota; class Thermoleophilia; order Solirubrobacterales; family 70-9; genus VAYN01. The sequence continues at coordinate 22,232 of DASUWV010000015.1, forward strand.
CGCCATCTACGGCGAACTGCCCGAAATCGAGAGCGGGCAGGCGGTTTCAGCCAGCCGCCTACGGGAGTCTGCGCGGCCAGCCCTGGCAACCGCCAGCATCGAAGAAAAGCATTGCGAAGCGGGGGTCTCTTGCTATGGCGGCATCGGCAGCCAAAAGCTGATCGGCAGCTCCGGCAACGACAAAATCTTCGGCCAGCGCGGCAACGATGAAATCTACGGCAATGCTGGCAACGACGAACTCTTCGGCGGGATCGGCGACGAGCCGATCATCTCCGGCGGAGCGGGCAACGATCTGCTCTCGGGGGGGCTGGGGACCGACACGCTCAACGGCAACGAAGGCAGCGACCTGCTCCGCGGCGACGGCACGATCGACCACATCGAAGACACCGGCAGCACCGGAGCCGATACCCTGAGCTTCGCTACCGCGGTCACCCCGGGCTTTCAGGGGGCGATCGGCATCACGGGCTTTCCCGGGGAAGGCGGCAGCGAAGAACGCGGCGTCAGCGTGCGCCTTGACGGCACCGCCGCCTGCAGCACCTACCAGGCCTGCGACAACTCGGCCCGCTACGGCGGCGGCAACGACGAAATCGTCGTCAGCGGCTTCGAGAACGTGATCGGCTCGCCTTTTGCCGACTACATCGTCGGCTCCAACGGAGCGAACAGGATCGACGGCGGCGGCGGCACCGACGTCATCTACGGCCAGGGCGGCAACGACGAAATCTACGGCGGCGCCGACGGCGACTACATCGACGGCGGCGAAGGCATAGACACCGCCTATGGGCAGGGCGGGACCAACCACTGCGCGGCCAGCGTCGAGACCCAAAAAGAATGCGCCGGCTCAAGCGAAAGCGTGGTCGGGCGCAACACCGGCAAGATTAGCGTCGGCTTCATGGCCACCAACCTGCCCGAAACCTTGGGTTGGGACGAGCTCTACATGACCGGCAGCAGCGGGAACGATCGCGTCTCGGCCACTTTCGGCTTCGAAGGCCCCACGGGATACGTCAGCTTCGCCACCGAAGGGGAATCGGCCGAATTCGACACCAGTACGGACGCCGCCTCCGCCGCCTGCGCCTACGAAGCCACGAAAGTCAAATGCTCCCTCCCCAAGCCGCTCGACGCGATCGTAATGGAGGGGATGGCCGGCAACGACAAGCTCAGCCTCAACGTCTCAGAACAGCTCTGGGAGACCACGACGCCGATCATGCTCGGCGGCGAAGGCAACGACGAAGTTCTCGGCAGCCCCCACACCGAGGACCTCCTGGTGGACGGCAACGGAAGCGGCGAAGACACCCTCAAGGCCTTCTCCTACGACGACGCGCTGATGAACAACGAAGGCGCCGACACCCTGGAAGGGGGCAACGGCAACGACCTGCTCGTCTCCTCCGGAACCTGCGACGGGGACACGCTCCAAGGCGCGGCAGCCGGGGAAGGCGACGGCACCGCCCAGAACAGCGCCTCCTTCGCCCAGGTCCCGGAAGGCGCTCCGGGGGTGGTGGCGGACCTCGAAAGCGAAGGCGAATTTAAAGGCACCGCCGGGAACTCCTACTCGGGCGGGCCCTCCTGCACCTCGGGGTCGCTGGACAAACTGCGCAACATCGACGACCTCGAGGCCACCAACGGCAACGACATCCTCTTCGGCGACAAGTTCGAAAACAACCTGCTCGGCCGCCCTGGCAAAGACGAAATCTGGGGCCGGGCCGGCAACGACAACATCGAAGCCAAGGACGGCGTCGCCGAGGTCGGCGGTGGCGGGGCGGGCACCGACACCTGCACGCTCGACGCCTCCGACAGCTTCAACAGCTGCAATCCGTAAGAGCGACGCACGAGCAATTCAGATCAAGGGGAGGCGACAGGTGAAGGTGCAAGAAGATAAAGCCAGCATTTACAACGCGAGGGGCCGAGCGTCTCTGCTCGCCGCCGCGCTCCTGGCTGGCATCGCCCTCCTCCTGGGGGTCGCCTCCTCGGCCTCGGCGCTGAGCTATGGCATGATGTGGCAGAATTACAACCCGGAAACGCTCAGCCTCGTCCAGCGCTCGGGCGCGACCGTCTACCGCCTGGCGCTCGACTACAGCATGACGAGCGGCGGCAGGTGGTCTGAATACGACAAAATCGTCGAAGCTGGCTGGAAACGGGGGATCACCATCCTGCCCATGTTGGTTCGCACTGGTCCCTCCGGCAACCGCTTCCTGCTGCAGGAAGACCCCGACTGGAACAACTGGTCGCTGTGGGCCAAGGAAGCGGTCGAACGATACGGCGTCAACGGCACTTTTTGGGCGGGCAAGCCCAACCCCACCCCGATAACCGCCTGGGAGGTCTGGAACGAGCCCAACCTCAAGGAAAACAACCCGCTGCTGTCGAGATGGAACGGGAAGGGATGGGAAACCTACGAAGAAGTCCAGCCTCGTAACTACGGTAACTTCCTCGTCTACACGGCGGCGGCGATCCAGTCGGGCTCACAGGCGAGGACAGGGACAAACACCCAGGTCCTCTTCGGCGGCCTCTACATGCCCAGTGGTATGAACTACAACACGTTCCTCGAACAGGCCTACGAAGTCTCTGGCCTCTACAGCTCCTACACCGGCCTCTCGATCCACCCTTACTCGTTCGTCAACGGGGTCAGCGAAATGGAAGCGCAAATCAACAGCGTTCGCGCGAAGCTCAACAGCCTCGTTGGTGGTTCCAGCAAGTCTCTGTGGATCACCGAGCTGGGCTGGCCGGTGGCCGGCAGCGAAGGCTTCCCTCCGGGCGGTCACTCGGTCAGCGAAGCCGAACAGGCGAGTCTGCTCACGCAGAGCTTCAACTGGGTGAAGGGAGCGGCAGCGGGGGACAACATCCAGCTCGTCACCTGGTACAACATCCAGGACTTCAATAGCGGCACCCACTGGGACGGTCACTGCGGCCTGCTCAAAGAAAACGGTGAATTCCACCCCGCCTGGGCGGCCTACCAAAAAGAGACGGGGGCGCCGCAGTGGGAAGGCCCCCCGATTTTGGGTGAAGAGAATGATTTCCCGGGTCCGCACGTGGTGGCCGGCTCCGATGGGACGGTCGACACGCTTTGGCGGACGCCCTCGGGAGGTTTGGAACGTTACGGATGGTCGGCGACCGGCGGTTCGACCTCGGGGACTATCCCTGGAGAACTGGCCTCGGTTCCTCACGGCACCGAGCAGGCCAACGGCACGATCGATGCGTATTGGCGGACGCCCTCAAACCAGCTCGGCCACGCGTGGCGCGGCGCCGGAGCGACGGAATGGTCCTCGGCGACGGTCTCGGCCGAACTCGCCTCGGATCCGCATGTGATCGCCCAGAACACCGGTGTGGTCGACGTCTTCTGGCGTACCACGTCCGGCTACCTTGGCCACTACTGGCACGTGCCCGGCGCAGGCTCGTTCATGGCAACCGTCCCGGAGGAAATGGCCTCCGACCCGTATCCGGTCGTCCAGCCCAACGGCACGTATGACGTCTTCTGGCGCACCCCGTCCGGCAACCTTGGCCACTACTGGTACACGCCCGGCGGAAATGGGTCCTCGGCGACGATCTCGGCTGAACTCGCCTCCCCGCCTCACGCCGTCGCGCAATCCAGCGGGGTCGTCGACGTCTTCTGGCGCACCCCCTCAAACCAGCTGGGCCACTACTGGTACGTGCCCGGCACCGGCTCGTTCACGGCAACGCAGTCCGCGTCGGTGGCTGGAGCGATAGCGCCAGCCGCTACCACAGAATCGGCTACCGCCCAATCAGACTCCGCAACCCTCAGTGCCAAAGTCAACCCCAAGGGATCGACGACCACCTACCAGTTCGAATACGGGAAAACCACGTCGTATGGAAGCAAAGCTCCCGTTTCGCCCGCGTTCGCCAGCGCGGGCACGAGCCCGCTGCCCGTCAGTGCAGCGGTCAGCGGTCTCGAACCCGGAGTCACCTACCACTACCGCGTTGTCGCTACGAATGAAGCCGGAACCACCAACGGTGAAGACAGAACCTTCACCACGGACTCGGTCGCGGCGCGGCTGAGCGGCATGGCCGTCACGGAGCCATTCAACGGCAGCACGGAATCGCTTGCCAACTTCGGTTCCAAATGGTCGACGCTGGGTTGGGCCGGTGGCGGCACGCCAAAGGGCTCAGACACGACCACGGGCTGGCGCCCCGTCGACGGCTATCCAACCGTCAACGGCACCTCCTACAACTCGACGGTCAGTGACGCCGGGTCGGGGATAGCCTCGGTCGCGACCATGGCCGTGAATCCTGCCAATGCAAGCCGCTACTTCTCGGTCTGGCTGGACATGCCCACCCCGACCGGGACCAAGGCCGGCTATGAGCTGCGGTTTACCGATGTCTCCACGAATGTCTACACGGTGACGCTCTCCAAGTGGTCGGGGGGCAGCCAGACCGTCCTCGCTACTCGGTCGAGCTACACGTTCGTGAACGGCAATTCCTTCGCTTTGGTCGATCAGGGAGGCACGGTGTCAGCGTGGACCAATACCGGCTCTGGGTTCAGCCAGCTTCTCAGCGCCAGCGACTCCATGTTCAGCAGCGGCAACGCGGGCCTAGAGGGTTCGGGCAACATCACGCGCTTGACCAACTTCAAGGTCGGGTCGCTGTGACTCGAGGTGCTTCCGGTTGGTCTAGCTAGGCAAAGGGGGCAATTCGAGCGTCGAACAAGGGTATCCGAGCTGGGACGGGGTTCGGCGGCGACCCGCTGAAATCCGACGAGGCCGCCGCACCCGCGTAGCGGACCGCCACGCGCCCGAGAGCGGATCAGGCGTGGGCGACGACCTCGCGCACTTCGACCTCCTCGAGCGTCACCGTGTCCGGAACCAGACCCGGAACCCGCTCGCTCATGCCGTTGGCGGCTTCCTCGGACTCGAAGATCACCATCGACAGTCCGTTGTTGTCCTTGCGCGTCCAATACCCGGCCACGAACCCGGGGGCCTGCGATACCCCCGGCACGACCTGCTCGCGCAAGGTGGCCTCCGATGCCTCTTGGTCCTCGATCGTGACCCTGACTACGACTGCGTGCATGCTCGCTCCTCCTTGGTGCTCGATGGCCTGCCCCGAGCTTATCCCGCCGCAGCTCGGCGGTCACGCTGTGCCTGGCCAATAGGCGGGTTCCTCGGCTGGGCACATTTATTTCCTATGCGCGATCGGCAACATCGGGCCTGACAACCGCGCCGGGGCGCGCGTTCTCAAGCTGAGGCGCCCAATTCTCACGGCGATCTGGCATACGTTATGAGCGCATCGCACAGCCCGTACAAGGCAGAGCTGGCAACGGATGTCGCCGAGCGGCAGGTCTTCGCCGCCGACGGCCCCTGGCGACGGCGCGCCGTGGCGACGGCGACGGCGGCTGCCGGCGCCCTTCTTCTCGTCTGGCTGGCGGCAATCGTCGCCGGGGCGCTTGGACTCGGCCACCTGGGCTCTCTGCCGCTGCCCGGCGTGGCAAAGCCCAATCCTCCCCCAGCCGGCAGCTCTTCGGCAACGGAGGCCCAGCGGCGACTCGGTGCCGGAGTCGGATCGATCAGGGCAATCCCACCCCGAACCGCCGTGCCGATGCGCGAGCGACGGTCCGGCGATCGGGCACAGTCGACCGCAGCGGGCGCCCAGCGGTCGCCTTCGCCGGTCGCGGATGGCGGGACGCACCGATCCGGCGGCATCGGCGCGTCCGCGACGATCCCGGGGACCTCGTCCTCGCCCGCGCGGCGCGGTCGCGAAGGGAAGAGCCCCGCTCCGACCGCCGGCAGTGGCGAAACCGCTCCCACGGAAGGCGCAGGCAGGAGCAGCGCCTCGACCACCCCGTCGGCCGTCGCCCATCAGCCCACCGTCACGCCCAGCGGCCACGAAATACCGAGCGGGGGCGCCGGCGGCTCGCCCTCCCCCCGGGGCGGCGCCGGCAACGCCGAACCGGAAACGGCCCCGACGCCGGGTTGAGACCGCGGCGAGGGCTCCAGGTTGCCGGTCGCCGTCCGAGCACTGAGTGGGAGGCGCGAGTCCCGGCGGCGGATCGAGCGGCCGCCGGCACACTGGGGCGCCCTCGTCCTCCTGCTCGCTTTCCTGCTCCTGCTCCTCATGGCCGAGGGCTTCGCCGAACATCTCACCGGCAGCAGCGGCACCCCACCGCCGCAGGGAGACGCCGTGCTGCCCAGCCGCGAGGCGCTCTTCGCCGCGCGAGGCGATCATCTCGTTCCCGATGAGGTGGCGCCGGGCCGGCGGCTCGCGCTCACCTTCGACGACGGGCCCGACCCGACCTGGACGCCGCGGATCGCAGCGCTGCTCTTGCGTCTGCACGTGCCCGCCACGTTCTTCGTGGTCGGCGACCGCGTCGTCCGCTACCCGGGCATCGTCGCCGATCTCGCCCGCAAGGGCTTCGAGATCGGCAGTCACACCTTCACGCACAGCGACCTGATCGGGCTCGCCGGCTGGCAGCGCGACCTGCAGCTCTCGCTGACCGACAGCGCGATCGCCGGCGCGGCGGGAGTGCGGCCGCGCCTGGTGCGGCCTCCCTACTCGGCCACGCCCAAGGCCGTGGGTGCGACCGCCGAGCGCGCCTACGCGGCAGTCGCCCGCGACGGGTACCTGATCGCTCTCTCGAACTTCGACGGCGAGGACTGGCGCCGTCCCGGGGTGCGGAGGATCGTCGCCGGCGCGACTCCTCCCGGGGCGAGGGGAGGCGTGATCCTCCTCCACGACGGCGGTGGCGATCGCTCGCAGACCCTCGCGGCCCTGGCCCGGCTCGTCCCCGAACTTCGCCGTCGCGGCTTCCGCTTCGTCCCCCTCTCGACCCTCGCCGGGCTCTCCCCCGCCGAGGCCGATCCGCCCGTCGGCGGCTATGAGCGCGTGCGCGGCGAACTATTGATCGGCGCCCTCACCGCCGCTCGCCTGATAACCGAGGTGCTCGCTTTCCTGCTGATCCCGATCGCCGTCCTGGCCGTGCTGCGAGCGCTCGTCCTGGTGGCCTTCGCGCGGCGCCACGCCGGCGGCTACCGCCGCGCCAGTCGCGATGCGGACTTCGAACCGCCCGTCTCGATCGTCGTGCCCGCCTTCAATGAGGCGGAGGTGATCGAGCAGGCGGTGCGCTCGCTGGCCGGCAGCGAATACTCGGAGCTGGAGGTGATCGTGGTCGACGACGGCTCCGCCGATCGCACCGGGGAGATCGTCGCGGGCCTCGGCCTCGAGCAGGTGAGGGTGCTGACCGAGGACAATCGGGGCAAGGCGGCTGCGCTCAACACCGGGATCGCGGCCGCCCGCCACGACCTGATCGTCACCGTCGACGCCGACACGGTGTTCGAGCCGCGCACGTTGCGCCGCCTCGTCAAGCCCTTCCAGGACGGGCAGGTGGGGGCCGTCGCCGGCAACACCAAGGTGGGCAACCGCGGGCGGCTGCTGGGGCGCTGGCAGCACATCGACTACGTGATGGGGTTCAACCTGGACCGCCGCCTCTACGACGTCCTCCGGTGCATGCCGACCGTGCCCGGGGCGATCGGCGCCTTCCGTCGCAGCGCCCTCGACGGGGTCGGGGGCTTCTCGGGGGCGACGCTGGCCGAGGACACCGACATCACGATCGCCCTCGGCCGCGCCGGCTGGCGCGTCCTCTACGCCGAAGACGCGATCGCCTTCACCGAGGCGCCCTCGACGCTCTCGGCGCTGTGGCGCCAGCGCTACCGCTGGTCCTACGGCACGATGCAGGCGGTCTGGAAGCACCGGCGAGCAGTGTTGGAGGGTGGCGAGGGACGGATCGGCAGGGTCGGCATCCCCTACCTGCTGCTCTTCCAGGTGCTGCTGCCGCTGCTCGCGCCGCTGATCGACATCTTCACCCTCTACGGCGTGGTCTTCCTCGATCCCGTCGCGACTCTCGCCTACTGGCTCGGCTTCAACGTCCTGCTGCTGGGCTTGGCGCTTTATGCCTTCCGGCTCGACCACGAGCCGTTGCGACCGCTCTGGTCGATGCCCCTTCAGCAGTTCGCCTACCGCCAGCTGATGTACCTGGTGGTGATCCAGTCGGTGATCAGCGCCACGCGCGGGGCGCGGCTGCGGTGGCAGCACGTGGAGCGGACCGGCGAGGTCGGAACCGTCGGCTGAGGGGCGCGGCACCGGTCAGCGAGGCGGCGGCGTCCGCTCCAGCCACGAGCGGAGAAGCCGGGCCAATCGGGCAGCCGGCGAAATTGCGGTGAGTCGGACGAATAGGATCGTCTACTCGGGATGCGTCGCGGCGATCTTCAAAACGCGGGCGAGCTGCGCGCGAGACTCATGCGGTCTGGAGGGACCGAATGGGTTGAGCTAGGAGAGCTGCGCACCTGGTTCGGCGGCAGGAGACTGTCTCGATCCCGCAGGCACCGAATCGCCGCCGCGCTCGCGGCCCAACGCATCGACGTTTATCCACCCCTGCATGATCGACGCGCACCACAGCGAGTTCGGTTGGAAGTGCTGCCTGACGAGGAGCCTGTATCGGGGATTCGTCAGCACGCGCAGAGAGCCTGGGCCCTACTCCGGGCCAAGCTGCTCAGCCCACTAGGTGCTGCAATAACGCTTGCCGCCTCCGTGGCAACGCTGTTCACCGTCTTCCTTGCCCTCAGCCCTGATGCACCTCCTGACCCCGGGCGAATGTCGGGTGAGCTCAACGTGGCCGTTGCGGCGTTCACGACCGATGGACATGCGACCGAAGAGGGCATCACTCTGGCTGGCGATGCCGCACGAGTACTTGCTTCGGATCTCTCACGGCCTGGTCGCTCTCCCCGGGTGGAAGTGCGCGGCCCGGAGGATGTAGGAACGATCAACGGGACCGAGGACGCCCAAACGCTCGCTCGCCGTATCGGCGCCGATATCGTCGTTTACGGGGACTTGGAGGCAGGGCCCGACAGCACCCGCTTACAACCCGCCTTCTATCTCAACACTGCGGAGTTGCCCTGGGCCCGAACGTTAAGTGGGGAATACACCTACGGAGCGCCGATCACGATGCCCTACGCGCTTGCGGTCAGCCCCGCCGCTCGGGCCCGAATACGAGCTGCGCTGATCCACCGCACTGAAGCCTACGCCCAAGCCTTTCTCGGAGTCGGTGACTACTTGATGCACACTTCCCTTCGGGCAGAATCGCATTTGCGGCATGCGCTTGCGCAGGCGCCGACTCCGTCTGTAGCTGCACTGTTGCACCTCTTGCTCGGCAACGTCGCAAATCAGCAAGGGCGTGTTGCTGCCGCCTTGCATGACTATTCGCAAGCGATCCACGACACCGCCACGCGGACGCGTGCTGAGCTTGGACTGGCAGATGTTGACTACCAAGTCGGGCATAAACACTGCCGTGCTGGAGAAATCTCGTCCTCGCGGTTGATCTCAGCGCGGCGAACCTTCGCCAGAGTACTTCGTGGCCGCGGGGGAATAGCAGCCGCGCAAGAAGGCTTCCCGCTAGCCGCCAAAGCGGCGTTCGGCGTCGGGCAGGTGGACCTTTGCCTCAGCGCAGCAGGACGCGGGCGACGCTGGCCTGCCGCTCGGAAGGAGTTCGAAGCGGTCATCGCAGCGTATCGGCCGAGAGTCCCTGAATTACGCGATGACGCAGCCGAGGCCCACGCCGGGCTCGGTCTGTATGACCTCGCCGTGGAGAAACCACCTGTTGCTTACGAAGATGCAAGGGTCGAATATCGCGCTGCATCTCACCTCGCAACCATCGACAGGCGACGCGCCTATTTCCTCGGAGCAGTCGGATTCGCCGACAGGCATCTTCACAGGTACAGTTCCGCGATCGTGATGTATGAGCGGGGCGCAAGACTGGCGAGGTCCACTGCTCTCGGGCGAGCGCTTGCTGGCAGGGCGAAACAGCTCGCACCTCGGGCGAGGGTCGAACGGTGAAGTTGCTCAGCCCTGCCCTGTGCTGTGCGGGAATCCTCCTGATCTGCGGCTGCGGCAGGAGCGCCGTGGACGAAACCGTATCTACCGCCACCGAAAACACCCAGACCGCAAGGCAGACTTCGCATCCGACCGCCGGCGCGGGCGCCGGAGCATCAAGTCTTCCTGCCCAAGACCTTCTGACTCGTCCAACGCCTCGCCCGCCGGACGTCAATGCACAGTTTGAATTCGTCGGAGGCGCTGGACCAGGTGCCTGCTTCGAGATGGGGAACCCTCCTGGAGTTCGGGTCCTTGTCGAGTCCTTCCCCGGCAGAGACGAATTCAACGAAAGAGGCATCGCGACCTACGGCCAGCCTCTGGACGTCTGCTTCGACGGCCTCGGGAGGGGTCCGATCTCCGTGAGCGTGAAGGGACCGAAAGGGTTTGCGATGACGGGGGTCCTGCCACGTTTGCCGGCAACGCACGACTACCATTACAACAACGAATGGAGCGGCTTCGACTGGGTCCCGGCGATCGAACCCTCATGGCCTCAGGGTCGCTACCTCATCACTGCGCGCAGCGGATCGATCCGTCGCAGTCATTCCCTGATCGTGGTACCTCCCAAAGGACCCGGGCTACGAGTCCTTGGGCCTAGCACCGACCCCGGGCATAACAGTGTCCCCCCCAACTCGCACGCAAGGCTTTTCATCACCGGCTTCAAGGGAAGCCGCTCGGTCGAACTTGTGGCTTACCGAACGAGCGGCTTCGGGCCTCATGCGCATTTCTTCAGCGCCGCTCAGGTGCCGATTCCGGCAAGTGGGAACACTGTCGTAGAAATCCCGACCGGCCCGGAAGAAGGTCAAGGAGGGAACGAACGCACCTTCATCATCACGGCGCGATTCCGCGGTGAAACCCTGTTCGCCCCGTTCAGCATCGTCAGGGAACGGAAATGGGCGAGCGACATCGTGGGCGCTCTACCTCCCTCTTGAGATCACCCGGATCGCGTTGTGGGCGGGCAGGAAGGCGCCGGTCCGGGCATCTTCCTGCCCGACCAGCATTTCTCCCCAGCGGCAAGCCGATCTGGCCATGTTCCACCGATGATCGCAACTCCATCTCAACTTCCTTAAGGAAATTTTTCCGGAGTCGGCGTTTGCCATACCCACTAATGGGTAGTAGCTTGTCGTTCCCACATTGATCCATCCCGACGCGGCGCAGAGGAAGAGCCCTTTCCCCGTTTCGGCACCGTCGTTTTCCCTGGCCACGGATGCCCAACGCTCCTCCTCCGCGTCGCGTCTTTTCGCGCCACGAGGAGGCTCCACTTGCTGCGACTCAAACTTCTCATCGCCCTGGCCACCGCCGCGGTCGCGATTTTGCTCCTGCCCGGAGCGGCATCTGCTTGGGCGCCGGCCGGGAGCGCCGGCGTCCACCCCGGCGTCCAGACGTTCACCGCAGGCGCCCAGTGCACCTCCAACTTCGTCTTCGAGGAAGGCTCGACCGTCTTCATCGGCCAGGCGGCGCACTGCTCGGGCACCGGCGGGCAGACCGAAACCGACGGCTGCACCAGCGGCTCGCTGCCGATCGGCACCCCGGTCGAAGTGACCGGCGCGAGCAAGAACGGCACCCTCGCGTACAACTCCTGGCTGACGATGCAGGCCGACGGCGAGCGCAATGCCGACACCTGCGCCTACAACGACCTCGCCCTGGTCAGGCTCGACCCCGCCGACGTCGGCAGCGTCAACCCCTCGGTGCCGGGATACGGCGGCCCGACCGGAGTCGGCAGCGCCGGCGAACCGGGCTCGACCGTCTTCTCCTACGGCAACTCGGAGCTGCGCGGCGGCGTCACCAAGCTCAGCCCGAAGCAGGGCACGCTGGTCGAAAACGAAGGCGAAGGCTGGAGCCACATCGTCGTCACCGTCTCCCCCGGCATCCCCGGCGACTCGGGCAGCGGCTTCATGAACGAAGCCGGCCAGGCGATCGGCGTCCTCAGCACCCTGCAGATCGCGCCGCTCGCGGGCACCAACGAGGTCGGCGACATCGCCAAGGAGATCGCCTACGAGCGGGCCCACGGCCCCTACCCGAACCTGCTGCTGGTGCCGGGAACCGAGGCCTTCAACCCGAGCCTGGTCGGCGCAATCCTCGGCGCCTAGTCCCGCAGCTCGGAGAGCAGGTCGTCGAGGTCGAGGGGGTAGGTGCCCATCGCCACCCCCTCGCCGTCCGGCGCCGTCGGCCACTGCTCGCGCGGGCGGTCCCAGTAGAGCTCGACGCCGTTGCGGTCGGGGTCGGCGAGGTAGATGGCCTCGCTGACCCCGTGGTCGGAGGCGCCCTCCAGCGGCCAGCCCGCTTCGCTGAGCCGGCGCAGCGCGTCGGCGAGGGCGCGCCGGGTCGGATAGCGGATCGCCGTGTGGAAGAGGCCGGTGGTGCCCGGCGGCGGCGGCGAGCCGCCTTTCGAGGACCAGGAGTTGAGGCCGATGTGGTGGTGGTAGCCGCCGGCCGAGATGAAGGCGGCGTCGGCTCCCAAGCGCTGCATCAGCTCGAAGCCGAGGATGCCGCAGTAGAAGCCCAGCGCCCGGTCGACGTCGGCGACCTTGAGGTGGACGTGGCCGATGTCGACGCCGGGATCGATCGGCTCCACCGTGCGCGCCTCGCCGCCGGGGCCCGCGTCAGCCATCGAGGACCCCGTCGAGCGCTTCGTTGACGAGGCGGTCGGCATCGGCGTTCTCGGCCCGGCGGACGTGCCGGATCGACCAGGAGTCGAACCCCCGCAGCGCCCGCATCACCTCGTCGCAGAGCTCCTTCATCCCAGCGTTCTTGACCTTGTAGCGGCCTTCGACCTGCCGTACGACCAACTCGGAGTCGCCGATCAGCTCCAGCTCGCTGGCGCCGTGCGCGTCGGCCAACTCGATCCCCCGCAACAGCGCCCGGTACTCGGCGACGTTGTTGGTCGCCTCGCCGATCCTCTCCCCCACCTTCTCCAGCACCTCGCCTGCGTCGTCGCGGAGGACGATGCCGATCGCCGCCGGGCCGGGGTTGCCGCGGGCGCCGCCGTCGACGTTGACCGTGACCCTGCTCACCGCGGTGCCGGCTCTCCGGCGAGGCTGAGCCTGCCGCCCTCGCCGACCGAGGCGTTCCACTGGCGCGCCGCCGCGTCGAGCTGGTCGATCTCGCGCCCCTTGTCGAGCTGGAAGACCGGCCGCAGCTCGTCACCGACGTCGACGCCCCACTGGTACCAGGAGAGCTCCCAGGCGACGGTGATCCGGACCTCGTCGGGCGCTCCGGCAGCGGCTCCAATCGAAACGTGGGGGCTGCCCAGCGTGCGGGTGAGGCCGGCGACGGTCCTCCCCGCCTCGCTGGAGTTGAAACGGGCGACAGCCCGCTCGAAGGAGCTCAGGGAGTCGACCTCGAGCGCGGGCGCCGGTCTCGGGCGCCGCAGGCTGCGCAGCCGCCAGCGTCTCTCGTGACCATTCTCGGGCCGCTCCGGCTCGGGCTCCCCCGCCGGCCGCCAGCCGAGCCGCTCGGCGCGGGCAACGCAGAGCTCGCAGACAGTGCGCTCCTCCCCCCCGGCGACGAAGCCGTGGACACGCTCGCCGGCCAGGATGGTCCGGCCGCAGATCGCGCAGGTGGCCTCGGCGCTCATGCTGTCGCCAAGGTACCAGCGGCGCTGCCTCGCCCCGGTCGGGTTCAGCCCTGCTGCAGATGCGATTTCAGCCGCATTACGGCCTTCGTGTGTAGCTGGGAGACGCGCGACTCGGTCACGCCGAGGACCTCGCCGATCTCGCGCAGGGTGAGGTTCTCGTAGTAGTAGAGGGCGACGACCAGCTGCTCGCGCTCGGGCAGTGAGCCGATCGCCTCGGTGAGGCGGTCCTTGACCTCGGTGGTGGCGAGCGCCTCCTGCGGGTCGGCGGCGCCCTCGTCGGCGATCGTGTCGAGCAGCGATACCTGGTCGCCGGAGGAGTCCGAGACGGTCCAGAGCTCGTCGAGCGCGTAAACCGACGAGTTGGCGATCTCCAGCAGGGCCGACTGCAGTTCTTCCTCGGTCATGTTCAGCTTGGAGGCGAGCTCGGCCTCGCTCGGCGCCCGCTGCAGCTCGTGCTCGAGCTTCGCCTGGGCGGTTTCGATTTCGCGGGCGCGCGAGCGGACCGAGCGCGGCACCCAGTCGAGCGAGCGCAGTTCGTCGATGATCGCGCCGCGGATGCGGGTCATCGCGAAGGTCTCGAATTTGATCCCCCGCTCCGGCTCGAAGCGCTCGATCGCGCCGATCAGGCCGACAAGGCCATAGGAGATCAGGTCGGCGTCTTCGACGTGCGAGGGCAGTCCGGCGCCGAGCCGGCCGGCGACGAACTTGACCATCGGCGAGTAGGCGACGACGAGCCGCTCGCGGGCGCCGTCGTCTCCCTCGCCCTTGTAGCGGCGCCACAGGTCGCGGAGCTCTACCTCTTTCACGCCCGTTTCCATTCAGGCGATCTTACGTTCGTTTGCGGGGGTTTGTCTCATGCGCGGGGGTGGCTGGCGGCGTAGCTGTCACGCAGTCGCGCCGCATCGACTCGGGTGTAGATCTGGGTGGTTGAGATCGAGGCGTGGCCCAGTAACTCCTGAATCGTACGCAGGTCGGCGCCGCCCTCCAAGAGATGCGTTGCAAAGGAATGCCTAAGTGCGTGGGGCGAGACCCCGGCCGCCAGTGCCGCCTCGCGGGTCCAGAGACCGAGACGCCTCGTCACATCGGAGTTGGAGAGGCGCCGCCCGCTCTTGGAAAGGAACAGCGCCTGCTCGCGCGGATCGCCGGCGAGGGCGTGGCGGCCTTTGTCGAGATAGCGGCGCAGGGCCTTCTGCGCGGGCTCGCCCACCGGCAGCAGCCGCTCCTTGGACCCCTTGCCGAGCACGCGCAGCTGCTCGGTCTCGAAGTCGAGCGCGCCGAGGTCGAGGTTGACGATCTCCTCGCAGCGCAGCCCGCAGGAGTAGGCGAGCTCGAGCATCGCCCGGTCGCGCAGCTCGAGCGGCGTCCGCGCCGGGATCCGCTCCAGCAGCGAGCGCATCTGCTCGGTGGTGAGGACGTGGGGAAGCTTCTCGGCGCGCTTGGGGCTGGAGACCAGCTCGGCCGGGTTGGAGCCGGCGCGACCGGTGCGGACGAGGAAGCCGTAGAGGCCGCGGATCGCCGCCAGCTTGCGGGCGACGGTGGCGGGTGCCGCGCCGGCGCTGGAGAGGCCAGCGCCGTAGCGGCGCACGTCGCGGTGGCGGACGTCGGCCGGAGCGAGCCCGGACTCCCCCGCCCACTCGGCGAAGCCACCGAGGTCGACCCCGTAGGCCCGCCGCGTCCGCTCGGCCGATCCCCGCGCCCGCAGGTCACGGTCATAGAGGGAAAGGGCCTCCTGCCAGTTCACGGAAGGTTGATTCGCGCCAGCCGGCCGGCGTCCTGCGAATCAGCCACCGATGAAGATGGGCGTACCGACTTCGACGAGGGGATACAGTTCGATCACGTCCGGGATCGACATGCGGACGCAGCCGTGGGAACCGGCGGTGCCCAGCGATTCGGTCTCTTCGGTGCCGTGGATGCCGGCGCCTTCGAAGATCCCCAGCCAGCGCGCCTTGATCGGGTCCTCCGGCCCCGGCGGAATCGTCTGCCCGGCGAGGCTGCCGGCCCAGGCGGAGTTCGGCACGTGCCAGGGCGGGTTGACTTCCTTTTCCTGGATTTCGTACAGCCCTTCCGGCGTTTCCAGCCCTTCCATGCCGACCGCGACCGTGTATTCCTTGGTCAGCTTTAGGTGCTGGAAGAGGCGCAGGGTGAAGGTGCCCCGGTCGAGGGTCAGGTAGGACGGGTACTCGGCGGCGACTTCCTTCTTGGTGATTTCGGGCTTGATTGGGTGGACGCGGGCGACGATCCTGCGCGGCGCGTCGGCGTTCAGGACCGCGTCTTCGAGGTCCTTCTCCAGCGCGTTGTCGCGCAGCTTGCGGCCGTTCTTGCCGGCGACGACTTCGAGTCCGTCGGGGTTCGGTTCGACGTCGGCGTTCCGCGGTTCGCGGTCGATTTCGTCGGCGACGTGGCGGACGAAGCGGTTGACCGCCCGCGTCGAGTAGGCGACGTGCGGAGCGATCTGTTCGTCGACTTCGCCGCCGCTCACGTAGCGGACGAGCCGGCCCGGAAAGCCGCCTTCCTGGCTGGCTTCGAGCGCTTCTTCGACCGCCCGGTCGATTTCGGCGTGGATCTTCAGCTGCTTGCCCGGGAGTTTCCATTTCTGCCCGTCGAAGGTGACGACGAGCGAGTGGCGCAACGGCGCCAGCAGCTTGCGGCGGACCGCGGCGGCGGCTTCTTCTTCGTTCATGCCGCCGACGTCGACCCCGCCGACGGTGACGCCGTCGGCGATCTTGTCCTTCTGGGAGCTGTCATACGCGTAGGCGCCGGCGATAACCGCCACGAGCAGAACGGCGACGACGATCAGCGCTATCGAGGTTCTCTTACGCATCGACTGGAAGCTCCCCGCTTCAGTACTTCGGTGGCCCGGACCAAAAAGTCTAAGCACTGGCCCGGTCTTATCGGCAGGCCTGGTGGATATCTTTCGCCGGTGCGCACGAAGGACGAGGTCCGCAAAGAGGTGTGGAAGGCGATGGAGCGCGAGGGCGTCTCCCGCTTTCCCGGAGCCGAGGGGCGGATACCGAACTTCGCCGGGGCGAAACTCGCTGCCGAGAAGCTCGCCGGGCACCGGCTCTGGAAGCGGGCGCGGGTGATCAAGGCCAACCCGGACTCGCCGCAGACCCACGCGCGGCGGATCGCCCTCGAAGAGGGCAAGACAATGATCATGGCGGTGCCGCGCTTGCGGGACCCCCACCCCTTCCGGGTGCTGGACCCGAAAAAGCTCTCGAAGGCGGCGGTGAAAGAGGCGGCGACGATCAAGGGCGCGCTCAAGCACGGCCGCGTCGTCGCTCTCGACGACCTGCCGGACATCGACTTCGTCCTCTGCGGGTCGGTCGCGGTCAACCTCAGCGGGGCGCGGGTCGGCAAAGGCGGCGGCTACCACGACCTCGAGTACGGGATCCTCAGCGCCGCCGGCAAGATCGACGAGCACACCACGGTCGCCACCACCGTCCACCCGATCCAGATCCTCCGCCAGCACCTGATGGTCACCGACCACGACCTTCCGGTCGACCTGATCGCGACGCCGCGCGCGGTGATCGACGTCGAGCGCCAGTACGAGCGACCGCGCGGCATCCTCTGGGACCACCTGCAGCCGCCCCAGATCCGCGAGATCCCGGTTCTGGAAAGGATGGGGTATGCCTGAGCCGGCGGAGGACCGCAAGGTGCTGCCGTTCCCCGGCGGCGACTACGGCAACCCGGACCCGCAGCCGGAATGGATGCGGATCGACTGGCGCGAGCACCTGCAGACGCTGGATCTGCCGGGGGCGACGGTCAACTACGCCGAAGTCGGCGCGGGCGAGCCGGTCCTATTCGTCCACGGGCTCGCCGGCTGCTGGCGCAACTGGCTCGAGAACGTGCCCTACTTCGGCCGCAACTACCGGGCGATCGCGCTCGACCTCCCTGGCTTCGGCGACAGCCCGATGCCGTCCTGGGACATCTCGATGCCGAACTACGGCCGCCTCATCCACGACTTCTGCGAGCGGCTCGGGCTCGACCGGGTCGCGGCCCTGGTCGGCAACTCGATGGGCGGCTTCATCTCGACCGAGGCTGTGATCCAGCGGCCGGAGCGCTTCGACCGCCTGGTGCTGATCTCGGCCGCGGGAATCAGCTTCTGGGAGGCCAAGGACCGGCGGGCGCAGGCGACCGCGCGGATGATCGAGGCCGCGGCGCCCCACCTGCTGAACGGCGAGCGCAAGTTCTTCCTCACCCGGCCGTGGGGGCGCAAGGTCGCCTTCGGCCGCGTCTTCCGCAACCCGAACAAACTGCGGCCGGAGCTGCTGAAAGAGCAGGCGCGGCCGGGCCTGAGCGCTCCGGGCTTCGCCGACGCGATGACCGCGATCGTCGGCTACGACACCCGCCAGCGGCTGCCGGAGATCGAGATCCCGACCATGGTGGTGTGGGGCCTGAACGACAAGATCGTGCCGGTCGAGGCGGCCCTCGGGTACCACCGCCTGATCCCGCGCTCGCGGCTCGAGCTCTTCGAGCGCACCGGCCACCTGCCCCAGCTCGAGCGGCCGAGCCGGTTCAACCCCCTGCTCGAGGAGTTCATCGAGTCATCGCACCCGCTCGAGGCAGCGGCGCACGACGACAGCACGGCAATCGGCTAGTCACGGGTTAGCTGACCAAGCAGTTCAAGGACGCAGGGAGCGTGGCGTGCTCCGCACGCGAGCGACCGAGGACGCCGAAATGCGCCGGTCAGCTAGCTCGTGACCGCGCCTTCGGAGGCCGAAGAGACGGTGGCCATGTACTTGGCCATGACGCCGCGGGTGTAGAGCGGCTGGGGCTGCTGGTAGTCGGCGATCCGCTGTGCGATCTCATCGTCGGAGAGGGCGACGTCGAGCGTCCGCTTGTCGATGTCGACGGTGATCTCGTCGCCCTCGCGGATCGCCGCGATCGGTCCGCCCTTGGCCGCCTCGGGGGCGACGTGGCCGATCATCAGCCCGCGAGTGGCGCCGGAGAAGCGGCCGTCGGTGACCATCGCCACGCTCTCGCCGAGGCCCTCGCCGACGATCGCAGCGGTCACCTGCAGCATCTCCCGCATGCCGGGGCCGCCGACCGGGCCCTCGTTGCGGATGACGACGACGTCGCCGGGGTTGATTTGCTGGTCCTTGACGGCACGGAAGCATTCCTCTTCGGACTCGAATATGCGGGCGGGGCCGGTCTGCCGGCGCCTCTCGGTGCCGGCGACCTTGACCACGGCGCCTTCCGGGGCGAGGTTGCCGCGCAGGATCGCGAGGCCGCCTTCGGGCTTCAGCGGGTCCTCGACCGGGCGCACGACTTCCTGGTCGGGCGCCTCGGTGGCCGCCGCGGCCTCCTCGCCGATCGTGCGGCCGGTGACGGTGATCGCGTCGCCGTGGAGGATCCCCGCTTTGGCGAGGCGCTTGAGGATCACCGGCACCCCGCCGGCGGCGTAGAGGTCGGTGGCGACGAAGCGGCCGCCCGGCTTGAGGTCGGCGAAGAGCGGCGTCCCTTTCGAGATCCGCTCGAAGTCGTCCATCGTCAGCTCGATCCCGAGCTCGTGCGCGAGCGCGATCAGGTGCAGGACGCCGTTGGTCGAGCCGCCCGAGGCGCAGACGCAGGCGATCGCGTTTTCCAGCGACTCCCGGGTGATGACCTTGCTCGGGCGGATGTCCTCGGCGAGGACGTTGATCACCAGCTCGCCGATCTTCTCCGCCACCGTCGGCTTGTCGTCGTCTTCGGCGGGGACCATCGCCGAGCCGCCGGCGCTGATTCCGAGCGCCTCGAAGGCGCAGGCCATCGTATTGGCGGTGAACTGGCCGCCGCAGGCGCCGGCGCCGGGGCTCGCGACCCCCTCGAGCTCGTGCAGTTCCTCGTCGCTCATGTCGCCGGCGTTGTGGGCGCCGATCGCCTCGAAGATGTCGAGGATGGTGACGTCTCGTCCGTGCCAGTGGCCAGGAGCGATCGAGCCGCCGTAGAGCACGACCGAGGGAACGTCGAGCCGGGCCAGCGCCATCGCGCAGCCGGGGATCGTCTTGTCGCAGGCGCAGAGGGCGACGATCGCGTCGAACTGGTACCCGCGGGCCATCAGCTCGATCGAGTCGGCGATCACCTCGCGGCTGATCAGCGAGGCCTTCATCCCCTGGGTCCCCATCGTCACCCCGTCGGAGACGGCGACCGTGTTGAACTCCATCGGCGTCCCGCCCGCCGCCCGCACGCCCTCTTTGACGTGCTCGGCCAGCGCCCGCAGGTGGAAGTTGCAGGGCATCGCCTCGGTCCAGGTGTTGGCGATCCCCACCGTCGGCCTGCTCAGCGCCTCGTCGTCGAATCCGATCCCCTTCATGTAGGCGCGCGCATGCGCACGGTCGGGCCCGTCGAAGACGGTCGAAGAGCGAGGACGCGGAAGCTTGGTTGCGGTCTGGCCGTTGGTGCTCATGGCGTCGAAATCTACTGAGCGCGCCGCCCGAACGAGTGGTGAGTTGTGGGGGCCATAGCCCCTAAAAGTCACCAGCCATCAATCCGAATACGTCGACAGGGCCGGCACCAGCACCAATCTCGCGGAGCCCATCCCGCACCGCTTGCGAAGTGATCTCGCGAGCGCCTTCCGCCGCCGCCAGCGGTTCGCGCCCCAGCGCCAGGAAGGCCGCGAGCGACGAGGAATGGGTGCAGCCAGAGCCGTGGGCGGCTCCGTCCGGGTGCCGCTCACCAGCGATCTCAATCACCTCGTGTCCGTCGTAGAAGACATCGATCACATCCTCGCTGTGGCCGCCGGTGACCACAGCCGCTTTGGCCCCCATCTCAACCAGCACCCGCGCGAGCTCCGCCTGGGTCGCCTCCCCACCCAGCCCGGTCAGCGCCCGCGCCTCGGGGATGTTGGGCGTAACCACCGCGGCCAGCGGCAACAGCTTTTCCGCCAATGCCACCCGCGCTTCCTCGTCCAAGAGCTCCGCCCCGCTCTCGGCGACCATCACCGGGTCGATCACCACCGGCGCCTCGCCGACGAAGGAGAGCGCCTCGACCACTGCCTCCACCGTCTCGGCCGTCCCCAGCATCCCGATCTTCACCGCATCGACCCCGATGTCCTCAGCCACTGCCCGCACCTGCGCGACGATCACCGGCGGCGAGACCGCCTCCACCGCCTCGACCCCGACCGTGTTCTGCGCCGTGATCGCCGTGATCGCCGTCATCCCGTGCACCCCGCAGCGTGCAAACGCCTTCAGGTCGGCCTGGATTCCGGCGCCGCCGCCGGAGTCGGAGCCGGCGATCGAGAGGGCGGTAGGGATTTGTCTGTCAGCCATCGCTTGCAGCCTAGAGAGACGCCTTGGCCGAGGGCATCAGCGTCCGCGAGTAGGTGCCGAGGCTCGAGCAGGTGAGGTAGCCGAGGAGCTCGAGGCGGGACAGTGCCGCGGCGGCTGCGGGGCCGGGGAGGCCGGTGGCGGTCGCGACGGCGTCGCAGGTGGAGTGGCCGGACTCGACGGCGGTCAGGGCGGCTTCAAGAGCGGAGTCGAGTTCGGGAGCGCGATGCTCGATCTGCTTGCGGCCGGGACCGAGCATCGCATCGAGGACGTCCTGGGCGTCGCGAATGACGCAGGCGCCACCGGCGAGGAGGGCGTTGGGGCCGGCCGAGGCGCGGGAGGTGACCGGGCCGGGCACCGCCCCGAGGTCGCGACCGAGGTCGGCGGCGAGATCCATCGTGATCAGCGAGCCCGAGCGCGAGGCCGCCTCGACCACCACCGTCATCCCCGATAGCGCGGCCATGATCCGGTTGCGAGCGGGGAACGTCCAGCGCCACGGCGTCGCGCCGGGCGGCAGCTCCGAGACCACCAGCCCGGCTTCGCAGATCTGCCGCCAGAGCGAGCGGTGGCTTGCCGGGTAGGCGACGTCGGGGCCGCAACCGAGCACCGCGATCGTGCGGCCGGCGTCGAGGGCGCCGCGGTGGGCGCAGGCGTCGATCCCGAACGCCAGCCCGCTGACCACCGTCATCCCCGCCGCCGCCAGCTCCCGCCCCAGTTCGCGGGCGATCTCGCGGCCGTAGGAGGTGGCGCGCCGGGCGCCGACGATCGTCACCGCTTCGTAGACCTCCAAGCCGTCGAGCAGGTTCGGACTGCCGCGACCGATCAGCGCCCAGGGCGAGTCGGGGGCGTCGCGCAGGGAGGGGGGATAGAAGTCGTCGTGGCGGCAGCAGGCCCAGCACTCGGCCAGCAGCAGCTCTTCGCCGACCCTCTCCTCCGTCAGCGCCTCGACATGCGCCAGGAGCTGCGCCGCCTGCTTCGGCGCAGCGACCTCGACCAGGTCCTCGTTCGAGAGCCGCAGCAGTTCCGGCGAGCGCCTGCCGACCTCCCCGGTCGCGATCTTCTCCACGTACGGGCCGAGCGCGGCGAGCAGCCAGGGCCGCCGCAGGCACTCGACGCAGGCCGCCGGCTCAGCCACGGTCCCGCCTCCGCATCTGCAGCGCCTGCGCCATCTGCTCCTCGCCGATCTCCGCCGCTCCCTCCAAATCGGCGAGCGTCTGGGCCAGCCGCAGCGCTCGGTCGTGGGCGCGGCCGCTGAGCCGCCGGCGCGCGTAGAGGTCGGCCAGCAGCGCGGCCGCATCGGAGCTGAGAGGACACGCCCTGGCCTCGGTCGGGGTCATCTCGGCGTTGCAGCGACCGGGTCCGAGCCGGCGCTCCTGCCGGTCGCGCGCCTGGCAGACCCGGTCGCGCACCGCGGCCGACGACTCGCCTGGCGCGCCGCCGATCTCGGCCGCGCTTGGCTGCCGCACGGCGGCGAGGATGTCGATCCGGTCCGCCAGCGCCCCGCTCAGCTTGCCCTGGTAGCGCTGGACCTCGTACGGAGCGCAGGTGCAGTCGGGGTCCGCTTCCCCGCGGCCGCAGGGGCAGGGATTGGCAGCCGCGATCAGCATGAAGCGACAGGGGAGGAGACGCTGCCCGCCGACGCGGGAGATCGTCACCTCCCCGGTCTCCAGCGGCGCCCGCAGCGCCTCCAGCGCGTCGCGCTTGAACTCGCAGAGCTCGTCCATGAACAGGACGCCTCGATGCGCCAGCGTCGCCTCCCCCGGCCGCGGCGGCGTTCCCCCGCCCACGAGCCCGGCCGCGCTGATCGTGTGGTGGGGGGCCCGGAACGGCCTGCCTCCCGGCAGGCCGGCGCCGAGCCGGCCGCAGGCGCTGGCGATCCGCGCCACCTCGAGCGCCTCCCCGGGCGCCAGCGGCGGCAGGATCGACGGCAACCGGCTCGCCGCCAGCGACTTCCCCGCACCGGGCGGACCGACCATCAGGAGCGAATGGCCGCCGGCGGCCGCCACCTCCAGCGCGTGGCGCAGATGCGGCTGGCCGCGGAGATCGGCCAGGTCGGGGGATCCGGGCGGGGGATCGAGCTCCAGTGGCAGAGGTCGCGGCCGCGGCGGATCCCACTCCCCCTTCACCAGCGCCGGAAGCTGGCCGAGCGCGTCGATCGGGATCGCCTCGATGCCCTCCACGAGCGCCGCCTCCGGCCCGTTCTCCGCCGGCAGCACGATCGTCTCCGCCCCGCCCTCGCGCGCCGCCTCGGCCATCGCCAGCGCTCCCTGCACCGGTCGGGTGGAGCCGTCGAGCGCCAGCTCCCCCACCAGCGCCACCCGCGCCAGCCCCTCCCACTCCAGCTGGTCGGAGGCGCTCAGCAACGCCGCCGCGATCGCCAGGTCCATCCCCGGTCCCGCCTTGCGCAGGCTCGCCGGCGCCAGGTTGACGACGATCCGGCGCAGCGGGAACTCGAAGCCGCAGTTGACCAGCGCCGCCCGCACCCGCTCCCGCGCCTCCCGTACCGCCGCGTCGGGCAAGCCCACGATCGTGAAGTTCGGCAGGCCGCGGTGGACGTCGACCTCGACCCGCACCGGGCGGGCGGAGATGCCGTCGAGGGTGAAGGTGCGGGCGGTTGCGAGCACGGAGGCGACGCTACGGAGCCAGGACGCACGCGTGGCGCGCACATTTCAAGAATTCACGCGCAGCTTTGTCACGTTTCTGTGACTTCTCGGGCTCCCGGTCCGATGGGGGGCGAGTTCTTCTTCCTGCCCCCTTATAGAGCCATGACCGACGCCCGCCGCCGCACCGGCGAGATCGCCGAGGACCTCGTCGCCGCGCGCCTGACCGCCGCCGGCTGGGAGATCGTCGAGCGCAACGCGCGCACCCGTTACGGCGAGCTCGACATCGTCGCCCTCGACCGCCGAGTCCTCGTCTTCATCGAGGTCAAGGGAGCCCGCGCCGGCACCAGCTTCGGCCCGGAGAAGCCGATCCTCTCGATCGACTTCACCAAGCAGCGCAAGGTGCGACGGCTCGCGACCGCCTGGATGGCCGAGCGGCGCGAGTGCCCGCCCTTCGAGGCCATCCGCTTCGACGCGGTCGGCGTCACCCTCGACGTCGCCGGGCGCCCGGTCGAGGTCGAGTACATCGAGGCCGCGTTCTAGTCAGTTCAGCTCCAGCTGCGAGTAGGCGACGCTCTGGAACGACCTGCGGTGCAGCGGCGAGATGCCGATCTCCTCGATCGCCTGGCGGTGCTCCGGGGTCGAGTAGCCGACATGCTCCTCGAACCCCCAGCCTGGGTGCAGGTGGGCCACCTCGCGCATGTAGCGGTCGCGGGTGACCTTGGCGACGACCGAGGCGGCGGCGATCGCGCCGCTGGTCGCGTCGCCCTTGATCACGCGGCGGTGCGGGACCGCGCACTGCGGCAGGCGGAAGCCGTCGACGAGGCAGATCGCCTCCCCCTCCGGCGGCGCCAGCCGTTCCAGCGCCAGCGAGAGCGCTTCGACGTTGGTCACGTGCAGGCCGCGGCGGTCGATCCCCGCCGCGCAGCGCACGACCACGCTCACCCGCGCCGCCGCCCTCAGCACGCACGGGTACATCTCGAGCCGCTTCT
>DASUWV010000016.1:0-8379 GCA_036378275.1 Solirubrobacterales bacterium
GGCGAGGCCGTCGAGACCGTCGGTCAGGTTGACCCCGTTCGAGGTGCCGGCGATGACCAGGAAGACGAGGACGAAGTAGAGGACCGGGCCGTGGTCGATGCTGCCGTCGCCGATGCGGAAGTAGAGCGTCGGCTCGAGCCCGACCTCGTGGCGCGCCACCCACCAGAGGACCAGCGCCAGCAGCAGCTGGCCGAGCAGCTTCCAGCGCCCGGCGAGGCCGAGCGAGCGGCGTTTGACGATCTTGATGTAGTCGTCGGCGAAGCCGAGGGCGGCGCAGCCGAGCGCGACCCCGAAGACGGCGAGGCTCTGGGCGTCGCGCTCGGAGAGGACCAGGAAGGGGACGCAGATCGAGGCGAAGACGATCAGCCCGCCCATCGTCGGCGTGCCGGCCTTGGCGTGGTGCTCCTGCGGCCCGTCCTCGCGGATGTGCTGCCCGAACTCCTTCACCCGCAGGTACTCGATGAATTTGGGGCCGAGGAAGATGCAGATCAGCATCGCCGCCATGCCGGCGATCAGGACTTCACCCATCGCCGACCTCCACCAGCTCCGGCAGCTGCTCGGCGACGGCCTCGAGCCCGGCCGAGCGCGAGCCCTTGACCAGGACCGCGTCGCCGGGCTCCAGCCGCGCCGCCAGCAGCTCGGCCGCCTCGCCGGGGTCGGCGACTAGTTCGTCGGGGTCGTAGTCGCGGGCCGGCGCGCCCACCCCGACCAAGAAGTCGATCCCGGCGGCGCGGGCGTGCTCCCCGACCTCGCGATGGTAGGCGGCAGAGTCGGGGCCCAGCTCGCCCATCTCGCCCAGCACCGCGACGGTGCGCTCGGCCTTCAGGGTGGCGAGATGGTCGAGCGCCGCGCGCATCGACACCGGGTTGGCGTTGTAGCAGTCGTTCACGAGGACGATGCCGCCGGGGAGCTGCAAGCGCTCGCCACGGAAGCGGGAGAATCCTATGTCCGCGGCGCGGTCGGCCATTTCCGCGAGGTCGGCGCCGAGGGCGACCCCGGCCGCGATCGCCGCCAGCGCGTTGGTCAGGTTGTGGGCCTCGGTGAAGGGGAAGTGGAAGCGCTGGTCGCCGATCGGGGTCGCGACGAGCGCTTGGGTGACGCCGTCGGCGACCTTCACCTCGGTCGCCTCGACGTCGCCGCCGGGGCCGAAGCGCAGCTGCTCGGCGATCGGCTCCAGGTGCGGCTCCAGCACCCCCGCCTCGACCGGCGCCACTGCGGTGCCGCCCGGCGGCAGGTCGTCGAGGATCTCGGCCTTGGCGGCGGCGATCGCCTCGACCGAGCCCAGCAGCTCCACATGGACCGGGCCGACGTTGGTGATCACCGCCACCTCGGGCTCGGCGATCGCCGCCAGCTCGGCGATCTGCCCGCGCCCGCGCATCGCCATCTCCAGCACGAGGACGTCGGCGTCCTCGGGCGCTTCCAGCACCGTCAGCGGCAGCCCGATCTCGGTGTTGAAGTTCTCCGGGCTGGCGTGGACCTTCCCCGGCAACAGCGCCCGCGCTATGTCCTTGACCGAGGTCTTGCCGACCGAGCCGGTGACGCCGACCACCTGAGCGCCGAGCGCCCGCCGCCAGGCGCGCGCAAGCGCTTGCATCGCCGCCAGCGGATCGTCCGTGACGAAAACCCAGGCGCCACCGCCGCTTCCCTCGCTGAGAACGCCTTTCTTCTCGCTATGCGGAGAGAAGCGCGTTTTGAAGGATGGGCCGACGACGACGCCCCAGGCGCCCGCCTCGATCGCCGCGGCGGCGAATTCGCCGCCGTCGCGATTGGCGCCGCGCAGGCCGAAGAAGAGGTCGCCGGGGCCGGCGTCGCCGGAGTCGATCGTCGCCCGCCGCGGCGGCTCCGGCGCCCCCTCGGCCACGACCTCCGCCCCGAGCGCGGCGACGATCTCCGCGGGCGAGAGCTTCACGCCGGCGTTCCCAGCTTCCAGAGCTCCTCGCGCGCCACCTCGCGGTCGTCGAAGGGGATCTTGCGCCCGCCCTCGAACTCCTGCCCCTGCTCGTGGCCCTTGCCGGCGATGACGACGGTGTCGCCCGGCCGGGCCCGGCCCAGCGCCAGCGCAATCGCCTCGCGGCGGTCGACCACCACCTCGAGCTCCCCGGCCCCTTCGGCACTCTCGGCCCCCGCGGCCACTTCGGCGACGATCTTCTCCGGGTCCTCGGAGCGCGGGTTGTCGGAGGTGACCACGGCCAGGTCGGAGAGCTCGGCGCCGGCCCGGCCCATCTTCGGCCGCTTGTCGCGGTCGCGGTCGCCGCCGGCGCCGAAGACCGAGATCACCCTGCCCTGGGTGATCCGCCGCGCCGCCCGCAGCACGTTCTCCAGCGAGTCGGGCGTGTGCGCGTAGTCGACCAGGACGCCGAACCCCTGGCCCTCGTCGATCGGCTCGAACCGGCCCGGCACCCGCGCCGCCCGCGCCAGCCCGGCGGCGGCGATGTCGCCCCCCACCCCCATCGCCTCCGCGGCGGCGAAGGCGCCGAGCGCGTTGGCGACGTTGAAGTGCCCGGGCAGCGCCGTCCGCAGCCGCATCCGGCCGAGGCTGAAGCTCGCCCCCGTCGCGTCGAACTCGACGTCCTCGGCGCTGTAGTCGGCCTCGGCGCCCTCGGCGGAGAAGGTGACGCACTCGAATTCCTCGGCGAGCCGGCGCCCGTGGGGGTCGTCGACGTTGACGATCGCGACCTTCGGCCCCGCCTCGAACAGCTTGCGCTTGGCGAGGAAGTAGTCCTCCATGTCGGCGTGGAAGTCGAGGTGGTCCTGAGTGAGGTTGGTGAAGATCGCGACCTCGAAGTGAATCGCGTCGGCGCGGTGCAGCGCCAGGGCATGCGAGGAGACCTCCATCGCGCAGGCTTCGTCGCCCCCCGCGAGCATCTGCCGGAAGGTCGCCTGCAGCTCGATCGCCTCGGGCGTCGTCCGCACCACCTCCTTCTCCACGCCGCCGACCACCTGCTTCACCGTGCCCAGCAGGCCGCAGCGGAAGTCGGCCGCCTGCAGGATCTCGCGGACGAGGAAGGCGGTGGTCGTCTTGCCGTTGGTCCCGGTCACCCCGACCACCCGCAGCTGCGCCGTCGGGTCGCCCCAGAACCGCGCCGCCAGCGGCGCCATCGCCGCCCGCGAGTCCGGCACCACCACCTGCGGCACCGCCAGCTCGGTCAGCTCGCGCTCGACCACCAGCGCCGCCGCGCCCTCCTCGACCACCCGCGGCCCGAACTCGTGCCCGTCGGCCTTCTCGCCGACGACGCAGAAGAAGAGCGAGCCGGGCCCGGCCTTGCGGCTGTCGTAGACCAGCTCGGCGATCTCGGCGGAGCCGTCGCCGAGGACCCTCGCCCCCGGCAGCCCCGCGACAAGCTCGTCCAGCCTCATTCGCAGCCGATTATTCCTGAGGGACGCCGAGATACGGCAACGCGAATTCGGCGATCCGCCCGAAGGCCGGCGCCGCCACGGAGCCGCCGTAGATTTCCCCCTGCGGTTCGTCGACGATCACCGCCGCCAGCAGCTGCGGGTTCTGGGCCGGGGCGAAGCCGATGAACGAGGCGATGTATTTGGTTTTCGAGTAGCCGCCGTTTTCGGCGACCTGGGCGGTGCCGGTCTTGCCCGCGAGGCTGTAGCCGGGGACGCTGACCTCGGAGGCGGTACCGCCCGGCGCCAGAACGCCTTCGAGCATTTCGCGGATCTCGGTCGCGACCTGCGGCGAGATCACCCGCTTCCCCTTCGGCTCGTTGATCCTTTCTTCGCCGACCCGCTTGATCAGCTGCGGCGGTTTCAGCATGCCCCCGTCGGCGATCGCGGTGTAGCCGGCGACCATCTGGATCGGCGTCACCGCCAGGCCCTGCCCCATCGGCAGGTTCCCCATCGTCGAGCCGGAGTATTCGTCGAGCTTCGGGACGATCCCTGATTCCTCGCCCGGGAACTGGATCCCGGTCGGCCGGCCGAAGCCGAAGCGGTCGATCCACTTGCTGAATTTTTCGGCGCCGACCTCGAGCCCGATCGTCACCGCCCCCACGTTCGAGGACTGGGCGAGGATGCGGGCGACGCTCATCGTTTCGGTCCCGCGTTCCTCGGCGTCTTTGATCGTCCGGTCGGCGACCTGGATCGTCGGCGGCAGGGTGAATTCGGTCGCCGGCGTCACCAGTTTTTCTTCCAGCGCGGCGGCGACGGTGAACGCCTTGAAGGTCGAGCCCGGTTCGTAGTTGAAGCCGGTCGCCTTGTTCAGCAGGTCTTCGTTGCTCGCTTCCGAGAGGTCTTCCGGGTTGACCGGCGGCCAGTTCGCCATCGCCAGGACCTGCGAGCTGCGCGGGTCGACGACGATCGCAATCGCCCCGGTCGGCGTATACGTTTCGCCGACTTCGCTCAGCACTTCTTCGGTCTTCTGCTGGATCACCGGGTCGAGGGTCAGTTCGACGTCTTCGCCGTCTTCGGCTTCGTGGACCGTTTCCAGCCGGATCGCCTGGCCCAGCGCGTCCCGGACGACCCGCCGTTCGCCGTCGCTGCCGCCGAGGACCGATTCCTCGCCCATCTCGAGCCCGGTCAGCCCCTGGTTTTCGGAGCCGACGGCGCCGATCACCTGCCCCGCCATCTCACCCTGCGGGTAGACCCGGCGGCTGTCGGGCAGCTCGCCGATCCCTTCCAGTTCGAGCGCTTCGACCTGCGCCGCCTCTCCCAGGCCGACTTTCTGGGCGACGTAGGAAAAGCCGCCTTCGGCGGTCAGAGCTTCCAGGACTTCGCCCTTCTTCTGCTTCAGGATCGGCGCCAGCTTCGCCGCCGCCTGCGGCGGGTTCTTCACCTGGTAGGGGGTGGCGTAGATCGTCGCCGCGTCTTCGGAGGCGGCGAGCTTGTTGCCGCGGCGGTCGAGCAGGTCGCCGCGCAGGCCGGGGACGGTGACGGTCTCGGTCTGCTGCGAGACCGCCTGCGAGGCCAGCTGCGACCCCTGCACCCCCTGCAGCCAGAGGGCGCGGACGAGGATGATGAGGAAGCAGAGGAGGAAGCCGCCGAAGAGGAGCCCGATCCGCCGCTCGATCAAGCGCATCTAGGGATGGTCCTCTAGCCCCCGGCGGCAGCGAGGCGGGCCGCGGCGGCAGCGGCGTCGCCGGGCTTGGCTTCGATCAGGTGGGGCTCTTCGGTGGTCGGCATCACCAGGCCGAGTTCGGCGGCCTCGCCGCGCACGCGGGCGGTGCTGTAGTGCTGGGCGGCGCGGCTTTCCAACATCGAGTTCTCTTTTTCCAGGGCGCTGATCTGTTCGTCGATCTTGCCCGAGGCGGCGGCGAAGCTGAGGGTGGCGACGTTGAGGGCGACGATCCCGACCAGGAGCAGGCCGAGGACGCCGATCCAGAGCCGGCCCTGGGTCATCCGCACGACCAGGCTCGAGTCGGGCAGCTGGCGGACGGCCCCGGCAGTGCGGCCGGCGACGACGACGAGCTTCGGGCGCGCGGCGGGGGCGCGTTTGGTCGCCGGCTTGCGAGCAGGGGCTTTCCGCTTCGGCGCCGTCGTGCGCGATGGTGCCGGCGCCGGCAGAGCCCGGCTACGACGTGCTGGAGCTGCGACCGCCATCAGACCGGCTGCTCCTCGGCGATCTTCAGCGCCGCGCGCAGGTGGGCCGAGCGCGAGCGCGGGTTGCTCTCGGCCTCCTCGGGGCCGGGCGAGATCGCGCGCCGGGTCAGGAGCTCGGCCTCGGGCTCGTGGCCGCAAACGCAGACCGGCAGCTCGGGCGGGCAGACGCAGCCGCGCGCCTTGGCGGCGAGGAACTGCTTCACCGGCCGGTCCTCGAGCGAGTGGAAGGAGATCGCCGCGAAGCGCCCGCCGATCTGGAGCTGCGACCAGGCGAGCGGCAGCGCTTCCTCGAGCGTCTCGAGCTCGCCGTTGACCGCGATCCGGATCGCCTGGAAGCTGCGCTTGGCCGGATGGCCGCCGCCGAAGCGGGCCGCGGCCGGCATCCCGGCCTTGATCGCCTCGACCAGCTCGGAAGTGGTCGCGAGCGGGCGGCGGCGGACGATCTCGCGGGCGATCCCGCCGGCGTAGCGCTCCTCGCCGAAGCGGCGCAGGACCTGGGCGATCCGCGCCTCGGGCCACTCGTTGACCAGGTCGGCAGCGGTGAAGCTCTGCCGGGTGTCCATCCGCATGTCGAGCGGGGCGTCGTAGGAATAGGAGAAGCCGCGCTCCCACGCGTCGACCTGCATCGAGGACATCC
This sequence comes from Solirubrobacterales bacterium, assembly GCA_036378275.1. GTDB lineage: Bacteria > Actinomycetota > Thermoleophilia > Solirubrobacterales > 70-9 > VAYN01. Next base: position 6,179 of record DASUWV010000016.1, read on the forward strand.
CCAGATCCATGTAGACCATGTCTGGGCGCACTCCTTCGCGCTGCAGCGCAAGAAGTCCTGCCCCGAAGTCGGCGCCGACGAAGAGGGTTCGGCACGGCGCCTCGGCGGCGAAGCGGTTGAAGCGCTCCTCGGCGGCGGGGTCGCGATCGATCCCGATCAGCGTCCCCTCCGGCCCGATCAGCTCGGCGACGCGGCGCGCGTGGCCACCGCCGCCGAAGGTGCAGTCGACCGCGGTCTGCCCCGGCTCAGGCGCCAGCAGCGAGACCAGCTCGGGGGCGAGGACGGGCTCGTGCTCGCTCATGACGGCCTCCACGGCCCGCAGCGCCGGGCGCCTCGGCGCTGGAACGTAGGTGTGGGCTGCGGCTGCATTCAGTCTCATGATGCGGGTCCGGCCGTGGCTAGGCCCTCGGCGATCTCGGGGGCGGCGGCGTCGAGCTCTTCCTCCTGCTTGGCCCAGGCGTCGGCGTTCCAGATCTCCAGGTACTCCCCGGCCCCGATCACGACGCAGTTGCCGTCGAGGCCGGCGTGCTCGATCAATGGCTTGGGGATGCGGATGCGCCCGGCCGAGTCGAGCTTCTCGTCGAAGGAGCCGCCGTGGAAGCGGCGCCGCAGCTGGCGCGCGTCGCGGCCGAAGGGGCTGTGCGGCGAGAGGAAGCGGTCGGAGAGCTGCTCGAACTCGCTGGTCGTGTGGACCCAGACGCAGGGGTCGAAGCCCTTGGAGAGAACGATTCCGTCAGCGAGCGGAGCCCGGAAGCGCGAGGGGACGGTGAGCCTGTCCTTGGCGTCGAGGCTGTGCTCGTAGAGACCCCGGAAGGCCACCTCGTGAAGTCCTTTCTGCGGAGGGCGAAAGAAGAAATGGACCGGAGTGATGAGGTGGGAGGAGCCTCACCACCCCGGTCCTGGGCTTCAACTCGATCGCCACAATAACCCACTGTCTCCCACTTTGCAACACGACCTCCCTCTGCAAGCCCATTTGCATCCGCGGGGGCGCGGTAGGTTGCGACCCGTGGCTACGAGCGAGGAGGCACACGCGGCGGCGGCAAACCTCCCCGACGACGCCGACGACCTCCGCGGCTACCACTTCAAGCGGCTGATGCGAAAGCCGCTTACCTGGACCCTGATCGGGACCTCTGTGGTGATCGCCGGGGTGGCCGGCGCCGCCCTGGTCGGCCCGGCGCTCGGGGGCGCGGCCGCAGTGGGCGCCTTCGTCATCGGTCTCGTCGTCGTCTTCGTCATCGCCGACTCGAAGGCGGCCGACGACTTCTTCGAGGTCTACGCGCAGACGCGCAGGCTGACCCTGCTGCACGGACGGGGGCGGCTTCCCGAAGCGACGCCGCTGCTGCGCAAGGGCGACGACCGCTACACCAAGCGCAGCCTCGTCGGGCCGCTCGGCGAAGGGCTCGAGGGCACCCTCGCCCTCTACACCTACGAGGAGGAGACGACCGACAGCGAGGGCAACAGCCAGACCAGCTACTACAACTACACGCTCGGCCTGGTCGAAGTGCCCGAGTGCGCCGCCCACGTGCCCGAGCTCTACTGCCAGCGCAAGTTCGGCCTCCGCAGCCTGGAGAAGCTCGAGGACGCCTTCCGCACCAAGAAAGAGCGGGTGAAGCTCGAGAGCGAGGCGCTCGACGAGAAGTTCGAGATCTTCTCCAGCAAGGAGCAGGACGCGGTCTGGCTGCGCCGGCTCTTCGCCCCCACCTTCATCGTCTGGCTGAGCGAATCGACGCCGAGCAAGTTCGCCTTCGAGCTCGTCGACGGCGCACTCTGCTGCTACGTCAACGGCCACAAGGAAGACGCCGCCGAGCTAGACGGGATCGTCGCCGCCACCGCCGCGGTCGCGAAACGGCTGCGCGACGAGTCGGCGGAAACGAGCCCTCAGGCGGAACCGACTCCGCCTTCAGAAACCGGCTAGCAGCGTCCCGGCGTTGGCGATCAGGCCGGCGGCGATCATCAGCAGCACCGACGGGACGAGGACTAGGGCGACGACGAGCTGGATCTTCGGCGCCGCCCGGGCGGCGCGCTCCTCGACCGCGCGGCGGCTGTCGCGGCGGAGCGAGGCCGCCTGGCGCCGCAGCTGATCGGCCAGCGGCGAGCCGAACCGGCGCGAGCGTTCGATCGCGGCGACGAGGGTGGCAACCTCGCCGCCGGGGACCCGGCGGCGCAGCGAGGCGAGGGCGGTGCCGAGCGGCACCCCACAG
>DASUWV010000017.1:0-35817 GCA_036378275.1 Solirubrobacterales bacterium
CTTCCCGGACAACAGCGGGGAGGGTCCGGGAAGGCTCACCCGACTCCCCATCCCAAGCTCTCGCAAGATCCAAGAGGCGCATTTCCGTGGCGTCGAGCCAGTGCTTGCTCGCCACACCTACCTCCTCTCCCTCCTCACCCAGCTCGTGGAGGGAGAGGAGGTAGGTCGCCTGCTCCTCGTGATCGAAGGCGATGACGCGGTCGGCGAGGATGAAGACGGCGTCGGGTTGCTCGGATGGAGCGCCTTCTCCGTATCCACACTCCGCTTTGAGCTCGTAACCGAGGTAGCCGACGAAGCCGCAGTCGAATTCGAAGGGCAGGTCGGGCACCTCAGTAGGACGCAGTTGAGCGGCTCTGAATTTGAGGAAGTCGAATATGGAGTTGTCGAAGTTGTTGCAGTTGCGGCCGTAGGTGATGACCTCGCCGAGGGGGCCGGTGGCGTCGCCCATGAAGGAGAAGCGGGCGCGGGGGCCGGGGCGCGAGCTGTCGAGCCAGAAGGCGTATTCGCTGTCGCCGTAGAGGGAGACGAAGGCGGTCTCGGGGTCCGGGAGTACATCGAGCCGTCGAGCTGCCAACCCCAAGCGAGGGACCTCTGTCGCTTTTGTACGGCTATGCCTTACAAAAGGGACACTCCTCGCGGTGGGGGCGGGTGAAGTGAGATCGCGGAAGTTTTCGAGGAGGCGCTTGCCGTGGTCTGTGGCGATCGACTCGGGGTGGAACTGGACGCCCCATTGGGGGCGGGTGCGGTGTTCGAGCGCCATCGGGACGCCGTCGCAGCCGGCGATCTCGCGCAGCGTGGGCGGCAAGGGCCGCGCCAGGGCGAGCGAGTGGTAGCGGGTGGTGCGGAAGGGGCTGGGGATTCCCTCGAACAGCTGCGAGCCGTCGTGTTCGATCTCGGCCACCCGGCCGTGCATCGGCTCCGGCGCGCGCCGCACCTCTCCTCCCTCCATCCAGCCGATCCCCTGGTGGCCGAGGCAGACGCCGAGCAGCGGCTTCTCGCAGCGGCGGATCGCTTCCGCGCAGACGCCGAAGTCGCCCGTCACCTCGGGCCGCCCGGGCCCCGGCGAGATGACGACGTTGTCGAACCCGAGTCGCTCCAGCCCATCCCAGCTCGCCTCGTCGTTGCGGACCACGACCGGCTCTCGGCCGTTCACCTCCGCCAGCAGCTGGAAGAGGTTGTAGGTGAACGAGTCGTGGTTGTCGATCAGCAGCGTCTGCATCGAGCGGGCCGCATCGGCAAGATATCCCGCTGATGGCCGAACGCTGGCAGCCCGACCGCTCCCGCGGCGTCTTCGAGACCTTGCTCGTGGTCGAGGGCAAACCGGTCGAGCTGGAGGCACACCTCCATCGTCTGGCACAGAGCCTGGACGCGGTCTATTCGCGGCCGCTGCCACCGCAGGCTGGCGATGAAATGCGGCGGGCGGCGGAGGGAATCCCGCTCGGCCGTCTCCGCCTCAGCGTCGCCCCCACCGAAGACGGCCTCCGGATCGACCTACTTGCCGGGGGGGTCGACCCGGAGGCCGTCTTCCCGAGCCTAGGCATGAAGCTGCGCACCCACGCTGTAGCCGGCGGCCTCGGCCCCCACAAGTGGGCGCACCGGCCAGGGATCAATCGCCCCGCCCCCGACCAGGCCGGAGCGTTGATCGTCGACGAAGGCGAAGTCCTCGAGGCCGGCTGGGCGAACGTCTTCGCTGTCCGCGGCGGCACCCTCTTCACACCCCCCCTCGACGGACGCCTCCTCACCGGCACCACTCGCGCCGCGCTGCTCCAGCTCGCGGTCGAGGAAGGCATCGAGAGCGAGGAGGGGCCGCTTTCTCCCGCGGACCTGCTCACCGCCGACGAGGTCTTCCTCACCGGCTCGATCCGCGGCATCGAGGCCGCTTTGGAGCTGGACGCTCAACCGCTGGCCGGCTGCGGCGAGATCAGTGATCGCCTCGGGGGCGCCCTGAAGCGGCACTGGAACCTGAGAACGCCCGCAGTCGCGCCGAAAGCCGATCAGCTCTTTCGTTGAAGCTGCGAAACCGCACCTCAAACCGCGGCTGAGCAGGGGGCTTTTCCGCTCCTCCGGCGGGTGGCGACGATCGGGAGGACTCTCCCGGGAGGGAGAGCCCCCGATCGGAGACAGGACCCGCCGGCCACAAAGCCTCGTCCCTCGCCTCAACCGCCGCCCTCGCGCTCGCCTCCGCCGCCTCGGCCGCCCGCCGCGCCTGGCGCGCCGCGTCGAGCGCCATCTCCCCCACCTCGCGCACGCCGTCCTCGGAGGCGCGGGCGATCACCAGCGCCTCGTCGATCCGCGCCTCCAGCTCGCTGACCAGCGGCACGCTGCCGCGGGGCACCACCCAGTCCTGCGTCGTGTCTCGCTCCTCTGCCGCGATAGCGGGGAATTTAGGTGCGGGAGAGGCGGCAAATTCGCGCTCTGACTAGATTTAGCCCGCCCTTCCCCAGATCCGAGACCCGAGGAGCACCTTGAGACACCCACGAGACTTCTTCCTGCCGCAGGCGATCGGCGCGCCCGAGCCGCTCCGCGAGATCCCCGTCAAGCCCTCGCGGATGATCCACTTCCTCGACTTCTCGAACGAGAAGATGGTCGCCAAGGCGGGCGACATCGCCCAAAAAACGGACATCCTCCTCGGCAACCTCGAGGACGCGGTCCCGGTCGACCGCAAGGAGGCCGCACGGGCGGGCCTGATCCGCGCCGCCAAGGAGAACGACTTCGGCCAGACCTCGCTCTGGACCCGGGTCAACGCGCTGGAGAGCCCCTGGGTGCTCGACGACTTCACCCAGCTGGTGACCGAGATCGGCGAGCAGCTCGAGGTGATCATGGTGCCGAAGGTCGAGGGGGCCTGGGACATCCACTACGTCGACCGCCTGCTCGCCCAGCTCGAGGCGAAAGCCGGGCTCTCGCGGCCGATCCTCGTCCACGCGATCCTCGAGACCCCGCAGGGTGTGGTCAACCTGGAGGAGATCGCCAACGCCAGCCCGCGCATGCAGGGGATGAGCTTCGGCCCGGCCGACCTGGCCGCGGCGCGGCGGATGAAGACGACCCGCGTCGGCGGCGGCCACCCCGGCTACCGGGTGATGGAGGACCCGGCCGACCCGGAGAACCCCGAGGCCGACCGCGTCAGCGCCCAGCAGGACCTCTGGCACTACTCGATCGCCCGCATGGTCGACGCCTGCACCTCGGCCGGGATCCTCCCCTTCTACGGCCCCTTCGGCGACATCAAGGACACCGCCGGCTGCGAGACCCAGTTCCGCGCCGCCTTCCTGATGGGCTGCGTCGGCGCCTGGTCGCTGCACCCGGTCCAGATCGGGATCGCCAAGAAGGTCTTCAGCCCACCCCCGGACGAGGTCAGGTTCGCCAAGAAGGTGATCGAGGCCATCCCCGACGGCCGCGGCGTCCACATGATCGACGGCAAGATGCAGGACGACGCCACCTGGAAGCAGTGCAAGGTGATGGTCGAGCTGGCCGAGATGCTGGCCGAGAAGGACCCGGAGCTGGCCGAGGCTTATAAGTAGTCAGTAGCGGGGTAGTTCAGTAATAGGGCAGTTTGCAAAGAGCCGCCCTTCGATTGAGAAAAAGAGATTTTTCCTTTTGACTTTCCCGTAGTCTGCGGGAAGAAATTCTCGCGGCTGCAGTGGCTCATGTGATCCGCGGCGGCTGCCGATACGGACGTTGCGTGACCACCGCAACCATCGCTCCGTTCAGGTCTTACAGATAAAGCCCCAGTCCCAAATCTCTCGCGCCAATGCAATCTTCAACCGACGTTCCCTTCGACGGTCCTTTCCAGCCCCAGCCGAGCGCGCGTGAAGCCCTCGTCCAGGACCGCCCGACGCTGGGGGCGATGCCGATGGCGCGCCGGGGTCCCGGCCTCTGGCTGGTGCCGGCAGTCGACTTCGTCTCCTCCTCGCTCGTCCTCGCCGCCGTGGCGGCGGTCGCCGGCGTCGACTTCCTCCCCGCCTTCCCGATCGCGCCGGCGGTCCTCGTCCTCGTCTACGCCCTGCTGGGCGTCTACGGATCGCAGTCCGCTCGCGGCGGCGAGGGAGGCGCCGGCTGGCCCGTCATCCGCTTCCTCGTCGCCGCCCTCTTCGCCTGGTCCGCATCGCTGCTGACCCCGCTGGGCGGGATCGAACAGCTGGGGCTGTGGCTCGGCTTCATCGCCTTCGACAGCGCCTGCCGCGCCGTCTTCACCCCTTACGTCGAGCGCTTCAACCCGCAGGAGCGCTGGGTCCTCGTCGGCGACGAGGACACCGCCGAACGGCTGCGTGCCTACGCGCCGCTGAGGAAATACGCCAACGTCGTCGGCACGGTGCCCCCGGCCGAGAAGGACCCGGGGACGGCCGGCCGCGTCGCCGCCCTCGAGGTGGTCGAGCGCTACCACGCCGACCGCGTCGTCATCTCCAGCCAGCACGCCGACGACGAAGGCCTACTGGAGTTGATGCGGGCCTTCAAATCGGTCGGCATCCCGGTCAGCCTGCTGCCGCGCCCGCTGGACCTGCTGGAGGCGCAGTCGATCACCGCGAACCGGGTCGGCGGCGTGCCGCTGATCGAGGTGGAGGCGCTCGGCGCCCGCAGCTCCGTCCCCTACAAGGGCCCGGACCGTCGCCGCACCCGCAGGACCAAGGTCAGCGTCGTCGTGCCGGCGATGAACGAGGAAAAGAACATCGGCCAGGTCCTCTCCGAACTGCCCGAGGAACTGCATGAGGTGATCCTCGTCGACGGCAACTCGAAGGACAACACCGTCGAGGCCGCCCGCCAGGCCTATCCCGGCATCCGCGTCGCCACCCAGAGCGGCCGCGGCAAGGGCGACGCTCTCCGCACCGGCTTCGCCGCGGTCACCGGCAACCTCGTGGTGATGCTCGACGCCGACGGCTCCGCCGACCCGGCCGAGATCCCCCGCTTCGTCGCCGCCCTCGAGGCCGGCGCCGACTTCGCCAAGGGCTCGCGCTACATGGACGGTGGCGGCAGCGCCGACATCACCCGGCTCCGCAGCGCCGGCAACTGGGTTCTCAGCGGCACCGCCAACCTCTTGCACGGCACCCACTTCACCGATCTCTGCTACGGCTACAACGCCTTCTGGGCCCGCTGCCTCCCCTTCATCTCCCTCGACGTCCCCGGCTTCGAGGTGGAGACGCTGATCAACCTGCGGATGTCCTCCGCCGGGATGAAGATCAAGGAGGTGCCGAGCTACGAGAAGGAGCGGATGCACGGCGAGAGCAACCTGAAGACCTTCCGCGACGGCTTCCGCGTCCTCGGCACGATCTTCCGCGAGGCCCGGCGCCGCCGCAGCCTCCGCCACGAGCGCCCCGCGGGCAAGCCGACCGAACTCGCCGAGCAACGGGCGCGCGCCGCCGCTTAAGCGGTTAGCCGCCCTCGATCAGCTCCTGCTCCCCCGCCCACGTCGCTAGCCTCGGCGCCGATGAGCGAGGGTCGACGACCAGGTGACGCGGCTCGAGACGCCAACACAGCCCTCGGCGCCGCGATCCGCAAGCTGCGCGAGCGGACGGACCTGAACGAGGGCGAACTGGCAGCGCGAGCCGGGCTCGGGGTCGACGAGATCTCCGCAATCGAAGCCGGGGAGCTGGAACCGACCTGGGGCGACCTGCGTCGGATCGCCGCGGCGCTGGGAGTGCCGCTGCCCGAGCTGCTGGCGCGGAGCGAGCGCGCCACACCCAAGGATTAGTTCCGCGAACCTCCCCAGGCCCCGAGGCGCCCCACCTATTCCCTCCCAGCAAGCGGATAGCATTTTTCCGATGATCGACCGTCCCAAAGCCTCGGAGCAAGCTGCCACGAAAACCGAGGCAGTGCGGGTCCAGCGCCTGCGCGAAGACGCACGGCGGCCGATGAGCGTGAACCTCGCCGAAGGCATCGCACTCAGCCACAAGCTGATGCGATTCACTGGGGCAGCCCGCCACAGTTGAGCGAACCGGCCTTCGACGAGCTGCTGCGGCGCCTGGCGGCGGCCGATTGCGAGTTCGTCGTTGTCGGAGGGCTTGCCGTCAATGCCTGGGGCGTCGTCCGCGGCACCAAGGATGTCGACATCGTGGTGGCTCCCGAGCCAGAGAACCTCAAGCGAGTTGCCGAGGTCGCGGTCGGCGCCAACGGCCATGTCCAGCAAGGCGAAGCTTTGCTCGGCAGCCCGTTCTCGATCGCAGCGGCCCTGTCGAGCGGCGAGCACGAAGGTTTGCGCTTGCGAGCAAGCGAGGCGGAGATCCTCGGCGTCACCGTCGCCGTCTGCTCCCTTGCCGACCTGAAGGCGATGAAGGAAGCTGCCGGCCGGACCCGCGACCTCGCCGACCTCGAGGACCTGGAGTCGACTGATCCGCCGGCCTACTAGGGCTGCGGGGGGTCGATCGGGCTGGAGGAGATGCCGCCGTAGAGGTTGGGGCGGAAGGCGTAGGAGCGGATGCCTGCGCGGAACGCGTTGCCGTCCTGCGGGCGACGCTCGATCGGCCAGCCGGTGCCGCGATCGTCGACGTCGTACCAGACGATCGCGCGGACCTTGCGGTAGTGGTGGCGAATGGTGGCGAGCGTGTTTCTGATCCAGGCGGGCTTGCTGCCTCCCTTGTTGCTTGAAGCGAGCTCCGGCAGCATCATCGGCTTGTCCGGCGCGATGCGGGTGACGATCTCCTTGTAGGTGCGGTGAAAGACCTGGTCGAAGGTCTGCCATCCGGGTGAGCCTGGGCGCCGACCCCAATTGAAGCCGTCAAGGCCGGTCCAATCGACGTATTCGGCCCCGGGGTAGAGCTCGCTGAGAGGGGTCAGCTTGTTGAAGAGATCGACGTTCGGGCACCAGACCCAGGTCGCGTTGGTCGCTCCCACGGCGGTGAAGATGTCGTGGACGTGGCGCCAGGCGGCGACGAACTGGCCCGGGCTGTTGCCGTTGACCCCCTCGTCCCAGGGGAACCAGAACCCGTTCATCTCCCAGTTGAAGCGGAGGAAGAAGGGGTGGCCCCAGACCTTCGCCTTGAGCGCGAATTCGCGGATGTAGGAGTCGTAGCGGCCGCCGGCGACGGCACCAAGGGAGAAGTCGGGCTGGTTCAGTTCCGGCGGGCTGGCGCTCGAGTTCCAGCTGAGGATCGGAATCGCCCCATAGCTGCGGATGTTTTCCAAGGGCGTGTCAGGGAAATTCGTCATCACGCAGCTACCGCTGCCGCATTCGGCAAAGGGGGAGCCGAACTCGACCAGCGAGAGGCCCTTGCCGGCGATCTCTTCAAAACGGTAGACCGGGCTCATGTCCCACGGCGCCGCCTCGCCGGTCATCTGGTCGCCGATCTGCGCACCCCAATAGAGCGAGGTGGGCGGCAGCTTCTTCGCCATCGCGACCCCGGGGAGGAGCAGAAGCGACGAGGCGAGCAGACAGGCGACGCCGCAGCGCAGTAGTCGGGAGGCGCCTTTGCTTTTCGTGGTCTTCATTTCACCTTGATCCGGACGCGTCGCCTGCGGGGATCAGCGCAGCGACTGGATCGGGCTGGTGGCCAATTCGCCGAATCGGTTGTTGGCATAGATCCCCTGGCTGATCCCCCTGGCGAAGGCCCTGGTGGCGCTCGGCGAAGTCTCCAGGGGCCAGTCCACGCCTCTGTCGACGGCGTTGAAATAGATCAAAGCGCGGACCCGCCGGTACTTGCGCGGGAGCTTTTCGAACATCTTCTTGATCCAGAGGGCCTTGTGGCCGCCGTATGGGCTGGTGGCGAACTCGCCCAGCATCAGCGGCTTCTTCGGCGCGATTTTTTTCGTCACCAGCCTGTAGGCCGGGGCGAAGATTTCCGAGAAGCTGCGCCAGGGGCGCGGGTTGACCGGGTTGCTGCCCCAGTTGTAGCCGTCGAGGCAGGTCCAGTCGACGTAGGCGGAGCCGGGATAGAGGCTCTTCAGGTGCTGCGTTTTCAGCCGCTTTTCGGTATCCGCATAGGGACACCAGACCCAGGTCGCGTTGGTCGCCCCCACCGCGGTGAAGATGTCGTGGACATGGCGCCAGGCGGCGACGAACTGGCCGGGGCCGTTGCCGTTGACCCCCTCGTACCAGGGGAACCAATTGCCGTTCATCTCCCAGTCGAAGCGGAGGAAGAAGGGGTGGCCCCAGTCGCGGGCTTCGGTCGCGAACTCGGAAATGTAGGAGTCGTAGCTGCCGCCGATCAGCTTCGAGAGCGAGAAGGCGGGCTGTTCGGCCGAGTCGCGGGGGGAGGCTTCCGAGCCCCAGCTGAAGACCGGGATCGAGCCGTGGTCGCGGATGTTGTTCATCCCTTCGACCGGGAAGAGGAGGGGACGGCAGGGGTTGCGGTTGCATTCCTGCCAGGAGGAGGAGAACTCGATCAGCGACACTCCCTTGCCGACGATCTGTTCGAACTGGGAGACAGCACCCATGTCCCAGGGCGCCTCGGTCCCGGTCAGCTGATCGCCGATCCAGGCTCCCCAGTAGACCGGCTTCGGGTGCACCTTGCGCTTGGCGGCCGCGGCGGTTGCGGGCAGCAGGCAGCAGGCGAGCAGCCCGGTCAGGGCCAGCACGGCGAGCAGTCGCGCCCTCGGGGGGCGCCGAGAGTGGAACCTCGAGGACAGGGGAAGCAGTGTAGGGAACGGCGTCGCGGGCACTCGGAGAACGGCTTAGCTCGGCGGCTGGATCGGCCCCGTGGAGAGCCCGCCGTAGTCGGCGCCCCGGTATGCCGACTGCCCGATCCCTTCGGCGAAGGCGGAGGTGGCCGCCGCGGAGGTCTCGATCGGCCAGTCCATGTTGTCGTCGAATTTGTCGAACCAGACCAGGGCGCGGATCTGCGGGTATTCGGTCGGGACGCGGTTGAGCGCGTCGTGGATCCAGGCGGCCTTGTCGCCGCCGTGCTCGCTGGAGCCGACCTCGGCGATCATCATCGGCTTCGCGGGGGCGACGTCGGCGGTGATCTCGTTGTAGCTGTTGGCGAACAGCTGGTCGAAGCTGCGCCAGCCCTTGGGGGATGCCGGGTTCGTACCCCAGTTGTAGCCGTCGAGGCCGGTCCAGTCGACGTAGTTGTCGCCGGGGTAGAGCGAGTGCAGGTCGGTCATCGAGCCCGCCGGGTCGACGAACGGGCACCAGACCCAGGAGACGTTGGTCGCGCCCACCGAGCTGAAGACATCGTGGACGTGGCGCCAGGCGGCGACGTATTCGCCGGGCTGGTTGCCGTTGACGCCCTCCGACCAGGGGAACCAGTTGCCGTTCATCTCCCAGTTGAACCGAAGGAAGAAGGGGTGGCCCCAGTCGCGGGCTTCTTCGGCGAATTCGCGAATGAATTCGTCGTAGCGGCCTTCGATCACGTCGCTGAGCTGGAAGTCAGGCTCGTTGAGGCTGGAGGGGATCGACTGCGAGCTCCAGCTCAGCACCGGGATCGACCCATGCGAGCGGATGCTTTCCATCGGGGTGGTCGGGAAGGGGTAGAAGGAGCAGTTCGAGCTGCAGTCGGCGAAGGGCTGGAAGAACTCCACCATCGCCGCCGACTTGCCGGTCTCTTCTTCGAACTTGGTCACCGCTCCCATGTCCCACGGCGCCTGTTCGCCGGTCACGTGCGAGCCGATCGTCGCGCCCCAGTAGAGCGGCTGCGGGGTACCGGCGGCCTGGGCCGGCTTGCGGCCGCAGCGGCGTCGCACCGAGGCGGGGTTGACGCGCTTCGCACGGGCCGCGCGGGCGGCCCGGGCGCAGCGGTTGAGCCCGCCCAGAGCCCGCGCCTCGGCCAGCTTCGCGTGCTGATGGCGGGCAGCGTCGGCCCTACCCGAGGCAGCGCAGGCGACACCGGCGCTGAGCACGAAGATCGCCGCCGCGATCCAGAGGATGCGGGCGGCAAGGCGACTCGGGGAGCCTTCGGCCATACAGGCCCATCGGCGCCCTGGCCGGGTGTTTCAGCGAGGGTCCACCGACCTGGACATTTGTCCAGGTCGGGTGAAATAAGCTGCTCAGGGGAGCGGCTCGATCGGCGTCACGCTGAGGCTGGAGACGGTGTTGCCGACGTAGGCCGAGCTCCCGATGTCTTCCGCAAACGCTTCGGTCGCGCTGGTCGAGGTCTCGATCGGCCAGTCCATGCTGCTGTCGTATTTGTCGAACCAGAGCAGGGCGCGGATCTTCGGGTATTCGGTCGGCACCTGGGTCAGCATTTCCTTGATCCAGGTCGCCTTCGAGCCGCCGTACTCGCTGGAGGCGACCTCGCCGATCATCAGCGGCTTGTTCGGCACCCCCGTTTCGACGAGGTAGCGGTAGCTCGCGCGGTAGAGCTGGTTGAAGGTCTGCCACTGGCCGCCGTGGCTGGGGTTGGTACCCCAGTTGTAGCCGTCGAGGCCGGTCCAGTCGACGTATTCGTCGCCGGGGTACATCCCGCTGACCGCCTTCTTAAAGGCTTCCAAGCCGCCGTACCCGATGATGTTCGGGCACCAGACCCAGGTCACATTGGTCGCTCCGACCGCGGCGAAGACGTCGTGCACGTGGCGCCAGGCGGCGACGTATTCGCCGGGCTGGTTGCCGTTGACGCCCTCCGACCAGGGGAACCAGTTGCCGTTCATCTCCCAGTCGAAGCGCAGGAAGAAGGGGTGGCCCCACTGTTTCGCCTTGCTCGCCCATTCGCGGATATAGGTGTCGTAGCGGCCGGAGATGATGTCGGAGAGCTGGTAGTCGGGCTCGCTGACGTTGGAGGGGATCGACTCCGAGTCCCAGCTGATAACCGGGATCGATCCGTTCTGGCGGACGTTTTCCACCGGGGTCCAGGGGAAGTTGTAGAAGCTGCAGCCGCTGCTGCCGCAGTTGGACCAGGGCTGGAAGAAGTGCACCAAGGACATCGGCTTGCCGGTCAGTTCCTGGAACTTGGTGACTGCGGACATGTCCCAAGGCGCCGGGGTGCCGGTCAGTTGGCTGCCGATGGTCGCCCCCCAGTAGACAGGACCGCCGGAGCCGGCTCCGGGTAGTGGTTCCAGGGACGGTTCGGTTTCCGGCGCCGGGGTCGACGCGGTGTTCGACACGTTCACGCTGACGCTCGTCGTCGCCTTCACCCCCCGCGAGCCGTAGGCGGTAGCGCTGAGGGTGTGACTGCCGTTGCCGAGCTTGGTGGTGTCGAGGGTGCCGCCGAAGGGCGCGCTGTTGTCGCTGAACTTGGCAGAGCCGTCCACGAGGAATTCGATCTTGCTCGGCGCGCCGGAGAGGGCTCCCACTTCCCAGCTGACCTGGCCCGACACGGTCTGGCCGTTGCCCGGCGTGACGGTCGTGATCGAGAGCACTTCCTTGGCGGTGCCGGTGTTGGTCTTGGTGCGGGTCGAGCTGGTGGTCGCGCGACCGCCGAGCGCCTTGGCGCCAGAGATGCCTTCGGCCGCGAGCGCGCTGGGCGCGAACAGCGCGGCGACTACGAAGAGGAGGGCGAGCGTCCGGGCGAGGATTCGAGTGGGAGCCATTGCCCCGCACTCATCGGACCCCCGCCCGACCGCTTAGAGGCCACTGCCCAAGACCTGGACGTTTGTCCACCTACGTCCGTCCGGGGGACGTAACGCCGAGTGGACGTCAGGCCGGTACCAGGACCGAGCCGTAGAGGTCGAGCAAAGCCGCCGTGCACTCGTCCCAAGAGGTGAGGCGAGGAGAATGCTCGGGCTGCGGCTTCGACAGCTCTTCGATCACCGCGGTGGCGATCTGCTCGGGCGTGGAATCGAGGGGGATGGCGCGGCCGAAGCCGTCGGCGGCGATCTCGGAGAGACCGCCGGCGTCGGCGACGAGGAGGCGGCGGCGCGCCGCAGCAGCCTCCAGCGCGACCAGCGGGTGGGTCTCGAACTCGCTCATCAGGACGACCAGGGAGACCCCTGCCAGCAGCGTCGCCATCCCGTGCGGATCCCCCGGCGGGACGCTGGTCACCTCGACCTTGCCGCCCAGGCCCAAATCGGCCGCCTGGCGCCGCAGCTCGTCTTCGCAGGGCCCGTTGCCGACGATCAGCAGCCGCGCGTCGGGCAGGCGCTCCAGCACCGCCGGGAAGGCTTCGAGCACGCGGTGATGGCCCTTATAGCGCTCGAGCCGGCCGATCGAGGCCAGGGTCGGCGTCGCCGGCTCCTGGCCGGCGAGCTCGCCGTCCGAGAACGTGAGGTCGGTGCCGTTGGGAATGAAGGCGAAGCGCTCGGGCGGCACCCCGAGGAGCTCGCCGTACTGCTGGACCTCGAAGCGGGCGATCGCGACCAGGCGCGCCGCCCGCCGCAGCAGCGGCCCCAGCAGCCGCATCTGCATGCCGCGGGCGCGGTTGCGGTGCTCCATCGAGTGGCCGCCGCCGTGGAAGGTGACGACGTAGGGAACCCGCAGGGTCAGGGCGCGCAGCATCGCCAGGGGGGCGACCAGCGTGTGGTAGCTCTGGACGTGGACCAGGTCCCACCTTTCGCGGCCCATCTCCCGCCAGATCCCCGGTGCGAAGTGCCAGTCGCGGCCTCGCGGCCAGGCGCGCAGGGTGCGGATCCGCACCCCTTCGTGGACCTCGGTCCCGGCGCTGCCGGAATCCGGGTCGGTGCAGATCACCTCGACCTGGACGCCGGTGGCGGCCATCCGGGTGCTGACCTCGAGCACGTGGCGCTCCACCCCGCCCTGCCGCAGGGGGCTGCGCGGGGTCACCATCAGCACCCGCGGCACGCTGCCGTCGGAGCCCGGGTGCGCTCCCACGGTCTCGTCGGGCTTGGCGATGCCGCTGCGGACGCGGAGGTAGTCGACGGTGGTCGCCGCCAGGCCGACGAAGATCATCGCCGCCCGGCCCGGGCCGCTGAAGTCGCCCTTGAAGACGGCGCCGAGGCCGCGGAGGACGCCGAGCGGCAGCGTCCGCCGCACGTAGGTGCGCTCGGAGGAGAGCCCGTCGCCGCTCCCGACCATGCTGCTCAGGACCGCCTTCGAGCGGCCCTCGGCGCGGCAGCGATCGAGGAAGTAGCGAACCCTGCCGCGCGCCGGCGGCACCACATGCTCGACCGCGGCGGCGGGGTCGTAGAGGATCTCCGCATCGGGCCAGCGCTGGTGGACGCGGATGCTGAGGTCGGTCTCCTCGCAGCCGACCGGCAGCGTCCCCACCCGACCGAGGTCGTGGCTGAAGCCGCCGACGTCGAGGAGCGGCTGACGGCGGAAGGACATGTTGGCGCCGACGAGGTTGCGGACCGGCTCCAGCTCTTGCGGCATCCCGGAGTGGGTGCAGCCGACGACCCAGTCGAACTCGGGCGGGAACCAGCCCGGCCTGCCCTCGAGCCAGCGCGGCCGCACCGTCCCCCCCGCCCCCAGCACCCTCGGGTCGGCGTAGGCGGCGGCGAGGCGCTCCAGCCAGTCCGGGGCGGCGATCGCGTCGTCGTCGAGGAAGGCGACCACCTCTCCCGTCGCCGCGTCGACGCCGCTGTTACGGGCGCCGGAGAGGCCCTGCCTCTCGCGGTTGGGGACGACGATGGCATCGGGCCAGCGCCGGCTCGCGTCGGCCAGGAGCCGGGGTGCGTGGTCGATCACGAGGATGATCTCCTGCGCCGGCCGGGTCTGCCCGCGCAAGGAGTCGAGCGCTTCGGTCAGAACCTCGAGACGCTCTGCGGTGTACGCGCAGACGACGACCGAGATCGTCGGCAGCTGCGTGTCGGAACCGGCATCCCCAGGCAAGTCGCGGATTCTGCCACGCGGGCGAAGGGACGGTTGCGGACGGATCTGGGCACGTCTGTGGGCATCATGCCCTCTGGCGCCTCCGCGATCGTCAAGCTCAGTACCCAAAGATGGCTTCCACCCCAAGCGCGACCACGCCTCGTCAGGGCCGGCTGCGGGCGCACCTCGACGACCGCATGTACCGGACCGGCTACTACCTGATCCTCGGCACCGGCGCCTCGGGAGTTCTGGGCGTCGCCTTCTGGGCCTTGGCGGCGCGCTCCTACAGCGCCCACGTGGTCGGCCTCAGCGCCGCGGCCGTCTCGGCGATCGCCCTGATCTCCGGGATCTGCTCGTTCGGGCTCTCGGCGGTCCTGGTTCGCTACCTGCCGGTGGCAGGGCCAGCAGGCAAGCCGCTGATCGTCCGCAGCTACGCCCTGACGATCTTCCTCTCGTTCATCGTCGGCGGCGCCGCCGCGCTCACCACCGGCCTCTGGTCGCCGTCCCTGGGCTTCCTCGGCGAAGACCTCTGGCCCCTTGCCTTTGCCCTCTCCACGGCGGCAATGACGACGTTCACCCTCCAGGACAGCGTCCTCACCGGCCTCCACAAAGCCGCCTGGATCCCCCTCGAGAACAGTCTCTACGCCGTCGCCAAGCTGATCCTGCTGGCGAGCCTCGCCGGCCTGCTCCCGTTCGCCGGACTGTTCGTCGCCTGGAACCTGCCGCTGCTGCCGGCCGTCGTCGTCGTCAACTACCTGATCTTCCGGCGCCTGGTCCCGAAGATGTCGAGCGAGGGCGGGCTCGAGCGCAGCAAGGTGATCGCGATGGCCGCCGGCAACTACGGCGGCAACCTGCTCGGCCTGCTCGGCAACATGTACCTGCCGATCCTCGTCGCCAACCGCACCAGCGCCACCGAGGCGGCCTATTTCTACGTTCCCTGGATGATCTCGCTGTCGGTCGAGTTGGTGGCGCTCAACATGATGATCTCGCTGACCGTCGAGGCCGCCCTCGACATGCCGCGCCTGCGTCAGCTCTCGCGGCAGGCGCTGGTGCACTCGATGCGGCTGGTCGTGCCGGTCGCGGCGCTGACCGCCCTCCTGGCCCCCGTCGGTCTGCTGGTGTTCGGATCCGAGTACGCCGACGAAGGGACGACGCTGCTGCGGCTCCTCGCCCTCGGGGCCATCCCCAACGTGATCGTCGCCCTGGGCGCCGGGGTGGCGCGGATCGAGCACCGCGGCTGGATCGTCAGCGCAATCCAGGGCTTCCAGCTGGTCTTCGTCGTCGGCCTCAGCGCCGTCCTGCTGCCCGGGGTCGGCATCGCGGCCGTCGGGATCGCCTGGACCGGCTGCCAGTTCCTGCTGGCGGCGGCCCTGCTGGCGACGATCCTGCGCCCGATCCTCTTCTCAGGAGGTGACCGTGGCGGTGCCGGCCGGTAGCTGCGCCTGCGCCCGCCAGGCGATGAGCCGACGCAGCGTCAACGTTCCGCTCGCCACGGCGCTCGGGCCGATCAGGCCGAGCGCCAGGGTCACCCAGGCCTGCAGTTCGAGCGGGCGGCGCCTCAGGGCCGCGACCGCGTAGCGCACGCCGGCGCCGCGCTTGCCGAGCAGGAAGGCCTGCACGGAAGCCACCCGCAGGAGAGTCGTGTACTGCCCGGGCCCGTGGTGGCGGAGCGCCGCGCCGTGTCGATCCAGCGCTGTCTCCGCCATCCACAGCATGTCCGGCGCGTCGCTGAACAGGCGCGGCACCAGTTCGCTGCCGACGGCGCTGCGCAGCCAGCTATTCGGGGCGTCGGTGTGCTCGTGGCCGAGCACGTCGTCCACGTAGAGCGTCTTCTCGTTGCCGGCCAGCTCTAGCTCCCAGAGCGTCTCCATCGCGCCGCGGCGGTCGGCGAAGAGCGGCGTCCTTTCGAAAACCGGGCGTTTTATGCAGTGCATCGCATCGTTGCCGCCCTCGGCCTCCGCCCAAACAATCCGCCCCTCATAGCCGATCGGCTCCGGCGGCGTGAAAGACGGGGTGATGCGACCGTCGTCCCAGACCAGCCGGCTGCGGACGACCCGGACCCCGTCGGGCAGGCCGAGGACGATCTCGCGAAGCTGCTCGAGCGCCTCAGGCGCCAGCTCCCAGTCGCTGTCGACGAGCACCACCCAGGTGCCGGTGGAGCTGACGACCCCGGTATGGCGGGCGGGGCTGATGCCACGATTGCGATCGTGCTCGACCACCCTGATCCGGGGGTCGTCGTAGCGTTCCAGCACCCTCAGGGTGCCGTCGCTGGAGTGGTCGTCGACGACGATCAGCTCGAAGTCATCGAAGCTCTGCCGCAGGACGCTGTCGATGCAACGGCAGACGAACCGCTCCCGGTTATAGGTGGTCACCACTACACTGAAGAAGGGAGACGACATCGCGGAGCCGGCAAACCTAGCAGCGTCCATGAGCCCCCGCGAAAAGCAAAGCTGCGTGCGAAGATCAGGGGCGACCGCGGCCGGCCGATCCCTATCTATGCTCAAGCCGATGGAGACCCAGACCGCCCCCACCCCTGCTGCGATCGAGCCGACGACGGCGCCCGAAACGATCCGTCTGCAGCCGACGAGCGGCTTCAGCCGCGTCCTCTCGCCGCACGAGCTGTGGCGCTACCGCGAGCTTGCCCTGCAGATCGCCGTCCGCGACATCACGGTCCGCTACCGCCAGACCGCGCTCGGGGCCGCCTGGGCGGTGTTGCAGCCGGTCGGCTTCATGATCGTCTTCACGCTCTTCTTCGGGCACCTCGCCGGAGTCGCCTCGGACGGGCTGCCCTACGCCCTCTTCAGCCTTTCCGGCCTGGTGGCCTGGACCTATTTCGCAACCGTGCTCCTGCTCAGCGCGGAAAGCCTCGTCAACAACTCGGCTCTGGTCTCGAAAGTCTACTTTCCGCGAATCTTCGTGCCGGCGGGGGTGGTGGCGGCCGGCTTGGTCGATCTCGGGATATCTCTGGTGATCCTGATGGTCGTCGTCTTCGCCTCGGGCTTCGTTCCCTCCGCGGCGATCCTCTTCCTACCCCTGCTGGTGGCGATGGCGATGCTGACCGCACTCGGGGTCGGTGCCGCTCTGGCTGCGGTCAACGTTCGCTACCGAGACGTTCGCTACGTGATTCCGTTCGCGATCCAGATGTGGCTGTTCGCGACGCCGGTGGCCTACCCCAGCAGCCTCATCGGCGAGCCCTGGAGAACCGTCTCGGCCCTCAACCCGATGGTCGGAGTCGTGGAAGGCTTCAGGTGGGCGACGCTCGGCAGCGGCGACGCGCCGCTGGCGTTGATCGGGGTTTCGGCGCTCTCCGCCTGCGTGCTCTTCATCGCCGGCCTCGCCTACTTCGACCGCGTCGAGCGCGGCTTCGCGGACTTCGTCTGAGCATGTCCAGCAGCGCGATCGACATCCACGGGCTCGGCAAACGCTATGCGCTGGGCCTGCACGGGGGCTACGGGTCCGACACCCTTCGCGAGCGGATCCAGCACCTGAGCCGAAGCGCCCTGCGAAAGGCCGTGCGCCGCGGCCCGCCCGCGCGACAGGAGACCTTTCTCTGGGCGCTCCGCGGCCTGGACATCAAGATCGACAGTGGCGACGTGGTCGGGCTGATCGGGCACAACGGTGCCGGCAAGAGCACCCTGCTGAAGGTGCTCTCGCGCATCACCGAGCCTTCTGAGGGATACGCCGAGGTGACGGGACGGGTCGGCTCGCTGCTCGAGGTCGGTACCGGCTTCCACCCGGAGCTGACCGGTCGCGAGAACATCTTCCTCAACGGCTCGATCCTCGGCATGAGGCGGGCGGAGATCAACGCCCGCTTCGACGAGATCGTCGAGTTCGCCGAAATCGAGCGCTTCCTCGACACCCCGGTGAAGCGGTATTCGAGCGGGATGTCCGTGCGGCTCGCGTTCGCCGTCGCCGCCCATCTCGAGCCGGAGATCCTCCTCGTCGACGAGGTGCTCGCGGTGGGGGACGCCTCCTTCCAGCGGAAATCGCTGGCGAAGATGAACGAGGTCGCCAGGCAGGGCAGAACGGTGATCTTCGTCTCCCACAACCTGGCGATCATCCAGGCGCTCTGCGAGCGGGTGGTGCTGCTCGAGCACGGCAAGGTGATGGCCGACGGACCGGTGCGCTCCACGATCGACAGCTACCTGCGCCAGTTGGAGTCCGCCGCATCCACCGACCTGCTCCAGCGCACCGACCGGGAGGGCAGGGGCTGGGAAGAGTCGATGGTCAAGCGCATCGAGGTGCGGGAACGGGAGGGGGGCACGGCGGACGTGGTCGTCGGCGGACGCCCGGCGACGATCGTCGTCCACGTGACCGAGGTGCTGCCGGCGATGGAGTGCCAGCTGACGATCGTCGACAGCCTCGGCCACCCGCTGATGACGATGGACAGCGAGATCTCCTCCGAGCGGGACGTCCGCGACGACGAGCTGGGGCCCCGGATCGAGTGCGAGATCGGCGCCCTGCCCCTGCTGCCCGGGCGCTACCGGATCGACGTCCTCCTCAAGGGCAACTCCCACATCCAGGACGGACTGCAGGCTGCCAGCTTCTTCGACGTCGAGGCTGGGGTGATGGACGGACGGCCGATTCCGGTCTCCGGTGCCGAAGGCAACCTCGCGGTTGCCCATACCTGGCGCCTGCCGTCCTAGGCCGCCCCTCGGCGGGCGACGATGAGCCGGCGCGCCACCCCACGGGGCAGGCCGGCGGCGACTCCGATGGCCTCGCGGGCCGCCGAGCGGGGCGAGTGGCGGATGGCTGCGCCGAGGTACCGGGCCGAGGGCACCGGGCGGCCGGCTTCCGTCATCCGGGTCGCCGCACGGAGGTGCAAGCGGGAAAGCGCCCGTCGCCCCAGCGGCGACTGCCGCAGGTCGGGACGGCGGTCGAAGAGCCTTTCGAGAACCCGTCTCGTGTTGTTGACCTCATCGGCCGGATGCCGGCCCGTGATCGAGCCGTGGTGGCGCCGGTACCTCGAGGCGATGAAGCCGCCGCCGCGGACCGGTGCGCGTTCGAGCGCTCGCAGGACGTAGTCGAAGTCCTCGTTGGGATAGGAGGAGGGGTCGAATCCACCCACCGCCTCGACCACGGCGCGGGGGAAGAGCATGCCGGTGATGTAGACCGAGAAGTCGCCGAGCATGCACTCGGCAAGGGCATCTCCCTGCACCGTGGAGCCGACGGTCTTCTGCGGCCGCAGGTCGTCGTCACAGACGAGGGTGTCGCCGTAGGAGATCGCGCCGTCGGGCCCGCTCAGCTCGAGCAGCTTCGCGGTGCTGCCGGGCTCGAGGACGTCGTCGGAGTCGACGAAGCGGATGGCCTCGCCCCTCGCCCGCTCGATGCCGGCGGTGCGGGCAGCGCAGATCCCCCCGTGGGGCACCCTCACCACGTCCAGGCGGGGGTCGTCCAGGTCGCGGAGCAGGTCGGCGGCAGGCTCGTGGCTCCCGTCGTCCACGACGATCAGCTCGATCTCGCAGCCGTCCTCCGCGAGCGCGCTCGCAACCGCTTCTCGCAGCCAGCTGGGCTTCGTGTTCCAGACCGGCATCACCAGGCTAACCATCGGGCGAACTCTATCCCGGGGTCGGGATGCCTCAGACTAGGATGAGCGGATCGCGGCGCCGACCTTCACGATCGTCATCACCGCCTACGAAGCCGCCGGCACCGTGGCCGCTGCGGTCGAGTCGGCCCTACGGCAGACCCTCCCGGCCCGCGAGGTGATCGTCGTCGACGATGGCTCCGAGGACGACCTCGAGGCCGCGCTGCGCCCCTTCGGTGATCGGATTCGCACGATCCGCCGCGAGAACGGGGGCGGCGCCGCAGCCCGCAACACCGGCTGGCGGGCGAGCGAAGCCGACTTCATGGCCGTCCTCGACGCCGACGACCGCTACCACCCGCGCCGTCTGGAGGTGATCGCGGAGTTGGCCCGGAGGCGCCCGGAGCTCGACCTCATCACCACCGACGCCCGCCTTCTCCTCGGAGACGAGCCGCTGGGCACCCTGGCCGCCCGTACGCCGTTCGTCGAAGACGACCAGCGCACGGCGATCTTCGACAGCTGCTTCCTCGGCGGCTGGCCCGCGATCCGGCTCAGCCGGCTGGAGTCGATCGGCGGCTTCGACGAGAGCTTCCGGATCGCTTACGACTGGGATTGCTGGCTGCGGGCTCTGCTCGACGGCGCCGTCGCCGGCTTCTGCCAGGAGGCCTACTACGACTACGTCGTGCACGAGGGCAGCCTCTCGTCCAGCCGGGCCGCGAGCCTTTGGGAGCGGGCGCGGCTGCTCGAAAAGGCCACCCGGAATCCGGGCCTGCGCGACGAGGAGCGACCGGCGCTGGAGCGGGCGCTGCGGATGCACCGCTCCCGGGCGGTCATGGCCGACGTCCAAAACACCCTCTACGGCTCGGGCCCGCGCCGTCGGCTCGCGGGGCACGCGATCGCCCCCCGGCTGGATCTTCGGGCCCGGGAGACGGCGCTGCTTGCGGCAGCGGCACCCGGCCTGGCGCGGCGCCTGGTCCCTCGCGACCGCTCCCTCACGAAGCGCCTCATCGCCCCGGAGGTGCCGGCATGACGCAGAATCCGACCGCTGCGCCGGCTGCGAAGGGTCGCCGGCTCCGCCTGCGCCGCTGAGCTTCAGCGCGGCGCGGCCTCGAGCTCCTCGAGCAGCAGCTCCAGGAACGGAGCCCTCCGCAGGTCCTCGCTCGCGGGCTCACCCGCCGCCGCGAGGCGGAGGTGCTCGTAGTCGGAGCGGCAGTGAACCGTCCAGCAGAGCCGGCGCAGCGCCGGCAGCAGACCCGGATCGAGATCCAGCGCCTCGCAGTAGCGGGCGGTCTCGGCCGCGGCAACCGCGCCGTAGGGCGTGAGGGGATCGAGCAGGCGCCGGTAGGAGGCGCGCGTGGTCCCCTGCTCGAGCGCCTTGTCGAGGACGAAGGCGGCGTTGGCGAGGAAGTAGACGAGGTCGAGGCCGGGCAGCCCCTGCGGCTCCGCGGACTCCCAGTCGAGCAGGGCGGGACGGTCGCGGGCGGCCAGGACCAGGTTCCAGGGGGAGCAGTCGCGGTGCTCGCATACCACCGGCAGCCCGGCGACGGCTTCGGCCCCCGAGCGCACGGCTGCGAGCTGCTCTGCGTCCAGCGCCGAGCCGAAGCGGCTCTCGAAGAAGCCGAGGTGCTCCTCGATGGTCGTCCTGCGCCCCCCGCCTCCCGGCTCCCCGGCAAGCTCGATCAGCAGGTCGGTGACGCGGCGCGCCATCTCCGGGAAGCTCTTCGGGGTCAGGCGGTCGAGCATCGAGTCGCCGTCGACGGCCCCCTCGACCACCCCCTCGCGACCGCAGCGCCTCAACCGGCGGTGAAACTCGGGTATGCCTTCGACCCCTGGCCGCTCCTCGGCCAGGTGGGCGAGGACCGACGCCTCGCGCTCCAGTCCGGCCTCGGCCTCGGCCACCCGGGCGAATTTCGCCGCGGCGGACGGACGCAGCGTGCCGGTGTTGAAATGGAGCGCGACGACCTTGTTGATGCTGCGATGGCCGCCCGTCAGCAGCATCGGCGACCGCTCGGCGGCCGACTCCTCCTTTCCGTCCTCGCCTGGGAGCCGCGCCAGCGCGTACATCGGGGCCAGGCAGCCCAGTCGGGCCGCCCACCTCCAAAGGCGGCGCAGGCCCGCGCCGGTCGGCGACTTCGGCGGCCGCTTGGCAAGCATGTAGGACAACGCCTCGCGCGACTCGAGCGGGAGCCAGAACTGGGATGGCCGGTTCGGCTGCGGGCCCGCCCAGTAGAGCCTGACGTCAACGAACCCGGCCCTTCTCAGCCGCCGCGCCGCTCGCTGCGGTCCGGCCAGGCGCGGCACCCACCAGCGGCAGACCACCTCGCCCCCCGGCGCCATGGCATCGCGGACCGAGCGCAGGGAGGTCCTCCCCGGGAAGCCCGCGAGCACGAGATCCGCCTCGCCGGGTCCGGCCGGCTCCGACACCAGCCGCAGGGCCTCGGAGTCCGGTCCGGGTGCCAGGTCGAGCACCCGCGGCAGCTCGCGGCAGCGCAGGAGGAACCGCCAGTCCACCCGCCGCAGACGCTCGTTGCGCTCCCGCTCGGGCAGCTCGGAGTCGCGGCCTCGGGCATCGATCCGGACCTCAGTCATCGCCCAGCAGCTCCCGGTAGACGGCGCCGACCCGGGCGGCGAGCCGTGCCCGGGTGAACTCCCGCTCGACCCGCTCGCGGGCTTGCTCCGCCAGCCGCTCGCGCAGGCCGCTGTCTCCGAGCAGCCGCCGCAACGCCCCGGCTAGAGCCCCGGCGTCCCCCGCGGGCACGAGCAGGCCGCTGCGCCCGTCCTCGATCAGCTCTTCGGTGCCGGCGATCGCGGAGCTGACGACCGCCCGTCGCGCCGCCATCGCCTCCAGCACGGCCAGCGAGGTCCCCTCGTAGAGCGAGGGCAGGGCGAAGACGTCACAGGCGGCAAGCAACGCCGGCACGTCCTCTCGGCGGCCCAGGAAGCGCACCCGCTCGGCGACTCCCAGCCGCTCGGCCATCCCTTCCAGTCGGGTCCGCTCCGGCCCCTCGCCGGCCAGGGCGAAGACCGCCTCCGGCACCTCCGAGGCTGCCTCGAGCAGGACCGGGAGCCCCTTCTGCTCGCTGAGCCGGGCGGAGGTGAAGACCAGCGGCCGGTCACCGGCGCCGAGCTCCCCGCGCAGCCCCGGCGGCGCCTTCCCGCCGAAGCGCTCGACTTCGACGCCGTTGTGGACGACCTCGATCCTCGCCGCCGGCCAGCCGTAGCGCTCGACCAGTTCGGCGGCGATTCCCCGCGAGACCGCGATGTAGCAGTCGACCCGCCCCGCCAGCAGCCGGAGCTGCAGCCGCGTCGAGCGGTCCGGTACGTAGTCGGAAACAACGTGAACGGTCCCCACCACCGCCCGCACGCCGGCCAGGACGGCGGCGGCTAGACCCCACTTGGCGGCTACCGGCGAGTTCATGTGAGCGTGGAAGACGTCCGGCCGCGCCCGCCGCAGCAGCCGGCGCAGTGCCGGCACCTGCCTGGCGCCGGCGAGCCCGAGCGGCAACGGCGGGACCATCCGCACGGGCACGCCGGCGGCTTCGGCGCGCTCGCGGATCGGCTCGACGCCGGCGGCTTCCTCGAGCAGCAAGGTCGGCTGCCAGGCGTCGCGGTCGAGCGATTCCAGCAGCATCAGCATCGCGTTCTCCGCTCCGCCGAGGACGCGGCTATCCGTGTAGAAGAAGGTAGATCGGGCCATGACGGAGCTCGCGGGCGAGCTCTGCGAGCGCGCCCCGATCGTCTGATTCGGCAAGGGCGGCATCCACCCCTGCCCAGAAGGCGTAATCGAGGGTGGCACGGTAGAAGAGGGGCGATCGCCAGGCGCCCAGCCGCTCCAACAGCGAAGCGGCCGCGAAGACCGTGCCGGAGACGGCGGGCAGCCTTCGCGTCACCCACAACAGCAGCGAGCGCGCCGCCAGCCAGGGGCGCGAGCCGTCGTCGGGCGTGGCCAGGCGCAGATCGCCGAAGACCCGGGGGTGGCGGCGGGCGAGCATCACCGCGGTTCGCCCTTTGGCCAGGGTGTCGCGCTGAAGGCCCGCGAGGTCCTTGCCGTATTCCTGGCGGGCAAGCGCCTTCGGGTCGTAGCCCAGCTCCACCCCGGCCGCGCGCAGCCTCAGCGCCAGCTCGACGTCCTCGTTGCCATAGATGCCGAAGGACTCGTCGAAGCCGCCGGCCTCGCGCATCGTCTCTGCCCGCAGCGACGCGTTGCCGGTGTAGAACGAGCGGGGCCGGTTGAGGTGCTCGGGGTCCCTCTCGAGTCGGGCCAGATGGAGGTCGAACCTCTCCTTCACGTAGCGGGCGGCGAGCGGGCCGCCGGGCTCGAGCTCGACCGGGACCGCGCCGAGGACGCAGCGACGGGAGCCGGCCGGGTGGTGGGAGCGGTGCCGCTCGACGAACTCGGGCACGACCTGCATGTCGTCGTCGAGGACGATCAAGACCTCGCCGCGGGCGACGGTGATCGCAGAGTTGCAGGCGGCGGCCCTGCCCCGCCTGGGGGGGTCGACGCGGCGCAGCGCGTAGGGCGCCGGGAAGGCGTCGATCATCTCGGCGGTGCCGTCATCGCAGGCGTCGGTGGCGACGACCACCTCGAAGCCTGCCGGGTCGGCGGTCTGCGTCCGCAACGACTCGAGCGTGTAGCGCAGGGTCTCGCAGCGCTGGTGGGTCGGGACGATCACCGACACCGAGGGATCAGCCACCCGCGGCTCCCTCCCGGGAGGCGCGCGCCTCCTCGTAGACGGCGGTCATCCGTCGCGCCCAGGGATCGGGGCCGCAGTGACGCTCGGTGAACCCGCGCGCCCGCGCCCCGAGCTCGCGGCGCCCCTCGTCGTCGCCGAGCAGCGCCGCGGTCGTCGCGGCGATTTCGCTCTCCTCGTTCGCCACCGCCAGCGGCGGCTCCTCGCCGAAACAGTCGTAGCCCTCGCGGCCGCGGCCGGTGGTGACCACGGCCTTGCCGGCCGCCATCGCCTGCAGGACCTTCATCCGCATGCCGCCCCCGGTCCGCACCGGCGCCAGCACCACCGCGGCTTGCTCGAGGTGGGGAAGGACGCTGGGGGCGTCGGCAATCACTTCGACCTCGGGCCCCGCCAGGGCTTCGATCTCCGGCGGGGGTTCGCTGCCGACGATCCGCAGCCGGGCGCCGGGAAAGCGGGTTCTCACCTCCGGCATGATCTCGCCGGCGAGCCAATGAGCCGCATCCCGGTTGGGCGAGTGGGCGAAGTGGCCGACGAAGAGCACCGTCCCGGCAACCTCGCAAGCAGGGTCGGCGACGGGCGGAAGCACCAGGCCGAAGGGATCGACCCGGACCCGCGGGGCGACTTCCGGCGCCAGCTCGGCGAGCGTGTCGGCGTCGCGACGGCTGAAGACTTCGACCAGGTCGAAGCGGTTCCAGGCCCACCGCTGGAAGCCGGCCCAGCGACGCCAGTCGATCTCTCCGAAGGCCCAGCCCGGCCAGCGGCGCGGCGAGGCCGGAGGCCGGGTCAGCGGTCGCGGGCGCAGCACCTCGTGGTGGGTGAAAACGCTCGGCAACCCGGCGGGATACCGGAAGACTGACATCGCGCTGTCCTCGATCGCGACCACGTCGAAGTCTCGCCGGGCGCCGAGGCGGTCGAGGATCGCCTGGATGCCGGGGTCCGCATACCAGACGGTGCGCCACGGCCAGGGGCCGCGCACCCACGTCGTCGCCAGGCGGAGCTGCCGGCGCCGGCGGCGGCGCCCCGGCGGTGGCCGGCGGCGGTCGGCGGCGTGGACCTCGACCTCTCCCCGCAGGCCCTCGACCGCCTCGGCCTGGCCCGGCTCGTCGCCGACGGCGGTCACCAAGGTGACGTCGTGCAGCCGGCGAAGCCCGGTGAGCTGGGCGTGCAGGAGGACCGGGATCGCCCCGCCCCCGTCAGCCTGTGGCGGTACCGGAGTGACCAGCAGGACCTTCATCGGCCCCGGTTGACGCAGGCGGTCGGCATTACCCCAGCTCGGCCCGGATGCTCGCGTCCGAGCGCCGCAGGCGGCCCAGCAGGCGGTTCAGGGTGCGGCGCCGTTCGGGAAACAGGAACAACTCGGCGAGGCGGCGGGCGAGCGCCCGCGGCAGCGTCGCCTCGAGCGTGAACCAGACGAGGAACATCGCTTTCATCGGCGCCGAGATGTCGAAGCGCCGGTGCATCGCCCGCAGCGAGTCCAGCAGCAGCCCCAACCGGGTGTCGTCTGGCAGCGGGTGCTCCTCCGGCGCCAGACGCAGCGAGATCAGGCGGTTGCCGAGATCCGACAGCGAGAGGATCCGATCGGGCCGTTCCAGCCCGATCTCGTCGGCTCGGCGCTCGAGCGAACGAAAGGTCGCCGTCGCGTAGGCGATCGCGTCGCGGACGTGGCCGAGATCGAGCTGCGTCGCGTCGAGTTCGTAGCCGTTGCCGCCGTGGATCCTGTACTCGGCGCAGATGTCGTCGAGGGCCCCGGAGCCGCCCGAGAGGGCGGTGAGGTGGACGAGGTACCAGTCGGCGCCGTGGCGGGGGTAGTCGGCCTCGGGGATCGGCATCAGCTCCCGCAGCGAAGACAGGCGGAAGGCGGTTCCGCCGCCCGGCAGCCAGGCCAGGTCGAAGGGGAAGGCGAGCTCGGCGCGCCGCACGTCCCCGGTCGGCGCGAGGAGGTGCTCGAAGGGCTTCTTGATCCCGGTGGGCCTGCCCTCGGCGTCGATCACTTCCATCCGGAACTGCACCTTGACCAGGTCTGGGTCGGCTTCGAACGCCGCGGCCACGAGGTTCGCGGCCTCCGGCCGCAGCACGTCGTCAGCATCGAGCACCAGCAGGACGTCGCCCTCGCATCTGGCGATGCCGGCGTTGAGCGCCGAGGCCTGACCGCCGCACTTCTTGAAGATCACCTCGATGCGGTCCTCGTAAGCGGAAAGGATCTCGTGGGAGTCGTCGGTGGAGCCGTCGTCGACGGCGATCACCCGGACTCCGGGGCGGGTCTGGGCGAGGGCGCTGTCGATTGCGGCGGCGAGAAACCGGCCGTAGTTGTGATTGGTGATGACTATGTCGACGCCGAGGTCGCCGCCCACGTCAGACATGCCTGTCGCGATGTTTCCCCCCGTCCGAATAAGAGGCGCAGTGTAGCCAGGGGGTAGGCGACGGACTGCCGATGCGTGCCGGTCGCACGAGACGGGAGCACTAGTATCGCCCGCCATGGATGCCGTCGCCATCCGCCGCCAAACGTTTGCAATGAGCAGGCGGTTAATAATCCCCAACCGGCTCGCTGTCATCGTCTTCGCCTCCGGGGCAGGCCTCCTCGTCTGCTCCGTCGCCAACGCCCTGATGCGCGCCGGCGAATCGCCCTCACCCCTGCTCTACTGGGCCGGCATCCTCTTGATCGCGCTGCCGATCTTCTACCGGCTGACTTCTGAGGATGCCTCGCCGGGGGAACGCCTTGCGCTCGTCTGCCTGCTCGGCCTCGCCCTCTACGGGGTCAAGCTGGTTCGCGACGCCCCGATCTTCACCTTTTCCGACGAGTTTCTCCACGGCTTCAACTCGAACCAGATCAGCCAGCACCACCACCTCTTTCACCCGAACCCGATCCTCGAAACCTCCCGCTACTACCCGGGCCTCGAGGGAGCGACGTCGGCCCTGAGAACGCTGACGGGGTTCTCGGGTTATACGGCGGGCGCGATCGTCATCGGCGCTGCCCGGCTCACCGCGATGAGCGCGATGTTCGTGCTGTTCTGGCGGGTTTCCGGGTCCGACCGGATCGCCGGGCTCGGGGTGGCGATCTTCACCGGCAACTTCAACTTCCTCTTCTGGAGCGCACAATTCTCCTATCAGTCGATTGCGTTACCCCTGCTGCTGCTGATCCTGCTCGCGGTGGTGGAGATGGACTGGGCGGCCCGGGCAGCGCGAGGCGCATGGCAGGTGCTGGCCGCCCTGACGATCGCGGCGGTGGTAATCACCCACCACATCACGTCTTACGCGGTCGCCACCACCCTCGTCGCGTTGTCGGTGCTCTCGGCGACGGCTCGGCGGGTTCCGAACCCGTGGCGCCTAGCCGCCCTGGCGGTCGTGCTTACGACCGTCTGGCTCGTCGTAGTCGCCAGTTCCACCGTCGGCTACATCACCCCGACGGTCACCAACGCGATCACCTCGAGCCTGCACACGGTGGCCGGCGAAGCGCCGACCAGGGGCCTCTTCCAAGCGGGCACCGCTTCCGCAACGGTCGAACAGGCGCCGGCTGTCGCCCGAGCCCTGTCCCTCCTCGCCGTATTGCTGCTCGCCGCCGGGCTGCCCTTCGGGCTGCGAACCGTCTGGCGCCGCTACCGCGAGCAGCCGATCGCCGTGCTGTTCGGGGTCGCCGCGATCGGCTTCTTCGGCGCGCTCGCCCTGCGGCTCGCCCCCGCGGCCTGGGAGACCGGCAACCGGGCCAGCGAGTTCCTCTTCATCGGCCTGGCCTTCGTCCTCGGCTGCGTCGGGCTCGAGCGCTGGCGGCCTCCATCGGCCCTATGGCTCGGGCGCGCGCTGGCCGTCACCGCCTTGACGATCATCCTCGTCGGCGGCGCGATCGCCGGCTGGCCGTGGGACTCCCAGCTCGCCCGCGCCGTCAGGACCCATTCGGCGGAGGGGCCCACCATCTCCTCGCCACCGCTGGCGATGGCGGAATGGGCCAAGAAGCAGGACTCGGAATCGAACTACGGTGCGCTCACCGCGACCTCGCGCCTGCTCCTCGACCCTGGCGAGCAGAAGGCCTACGGCGACTTCACCGCCAACCTCGTCGAAGTCATCCCCGCAACCGAGATCGCGCCTTTCCAGATAGCGCTTCTGCACGAAAAACACATCCGCTTCGTCGTGATCGACCGCAGGTCGGTCGGCAACGATGGAATCCGCGGCTTCTTCTTCTCCGGAAGGGACTCCACCACCAGCGGCTGGCTGCCGCGCTCGTCGGTGACGAAGTTCGAAAAGGTCTCGGGCGCCACCCGGATCTACGACAGCGGCTCGAT
This sequence comes from Solirubrobacterales bacterium, assembly GCA_036378275.1. Classification (GTDB taxonomy): domain Bacteria; phylum Actinomycetota; class Thermoleophilia; order Solirubrobacterales; family 70-9; genus VAYN01. Next base: position 28,051 of record DASUWV010000017.1, read on the forward strand.
CGTCGTCTTTTCGCTCGAACCCAACCGGAAGGGCGAAACGCTGAAGCCATGAGAGGTCACCGCGACCTGAGACTGATCTGCGCGTTGGCCCTCGTCTGCGCGATCGGGTCGCTGATCGTCCCGCTCGGGGCGGTCCGGGCGATCTTCGCCGTGCCGCTGGCGCTGATCCTCCCCGGCTACGCGATCGCTGCGGCGGCCTTCGGGTCGCGCCCGCCGGCCTGGCCCGAGCGGCTACCGCTGTCGCTGGGAGTCAGCCTTGCCTGCCTCACGCTCTCCAGCCTCGTCCTCAACTTCGCTCCCGGTGGCATCCATGGGTTTTCGTGGGCGCTCCTTCTCGTCCTGGTGGTGCTTCTCAGCTGCCGGACCGCGGCGCGCCGCCGCGGGCCCGCCCGCCACAGGCCCCCCCTCCTCTCGAAGCTCAGGCCGAGCCGCGCCACCGCGATCCTCGGCGTCGGCGCTCTGGCGATGGCGGCGGCAGCGCTGATCCTGGCCCAGGCCACCTTCGAGAACGATCAGGCCTCCGGGTACACGCAGCTGTGGATCGCGTCGCCGAAGTCGACCCAGATCGGGATCACCAGCGAGCAACAGCAGACCAGGTACTACCGGCTGGTGGTCGAGATCGAAGGCGCGCGAAGCCCGCTTGTGGAAACCTTCGCGCTCGAGCCGAGCCACACGCGCCTGGTGACGATCCCCTCTGTTTCGACCAGCTCACCTGTCGCCGTTGAAGTGAAGCTCTACCTGCGAAGTCGCCCGGAGAAGGTCTACCGACGGGTGTCCACTTTGCTCCAGTAGGCGGGTACGCGCGCAGTACCATGCTGCGCCGATGCGGATCCTGATGCTGACCCAGTCCTATGCGCCGATCGTCGGCGGGATCGAGCACATGGTCGAAGACATCAGCTCGGAGCTGGCCAAGCGTGGGCACGAGGTGGCTGTCGCCACGCTTCGCCAGCCGCAGTCGGAACCGATCGGCTCCGAGCAGGTTCCGGCCTACGGCCTGAAGGCATCGATCCACGACATCCCGGGTCTCCAACTGGACGAAGAGCGGAGCCACGCACCACCCGCGCCCGACCCGCTGACGACCCGGGAACTGCGTCAACTGGTGCGCCGCTTCCGCCCCGATGTCGTCCACGCCCACGACTGGCTGATCCATTCCTATCTCCCGCTCGACCGCCGCACGTCGCCGGCCCTGCTGCTTTCGATGCACGACTACGGACTCACCTGCGCGACCCGCCGGTTCATGCACCGGGGCGACGAGCTCTGCAGCGGCCCCGGGCCCGTCAAGTGCGTCCAGTGCGCATGCAAGGTGTACGAGAGCGTCGCCAAGGGCGCCCCGACCGCGATCGGGACCAGGTTGTCCGAGCGCTACGTGCGCAGGCATGTCGACGTCTTCCTCCCGGTGAGCAGAGCGGTGCGAGACCTCTGCGGGCTGGGACCCGGGGACACTCACCGCGTCATCAACAACTTCGTTACCGGGGAGACGCGACAGCTGGGAGAGGAACCGGACCTGTCCGACCTTCCGGACGAGCCGTTCATCTTGTACTTCGGCGACGTCAGCGAGGAAAAGGGCGTCCACAACCTCGTCGCCGCCTACCGGGAACTGGAGACGCCCCCGCCGCTTGTCCTGATCGGTCGTCGCTTCGCCGGCGAGATCGAAGACACCGCCGGTGCGCTGGCGCTTGGGCGGATGCCCCACCGGCTCGTGCTCGAGGCCCTGAGGCGATCGTTGTTCACCGTCGCACCTTCGATCTGGGCGGACCCGTTCCCGGTCGTCGCGCTCGAGGCCGCGGCGGCGGGCAAGCCGACGATCGCCTCCCGGATCGGCGGCCTCCAGGATTCGGTGGTCGACGGCGAGACCGGCTTCCTCGTCCCCCCCGGCGACCGCCTAGCGCTCGCCCGGGCGATGCGGCGCCTGATCGATGACGCGGAGCTGAGAGAGCAGCTGGGTGCAGCCGCCCGCGTCCGCCAAGCGGAGCTGTACACCCCCGGCACGGTGATCCCACAGTACGAGCAGGCCTACGAGCTGGCGCTGGAAAAGCGCCGGCTGCGGGGTGGCGGATGATGCCCGACGCTCAGGTGATCAGCGCATCCTTCCGAAGAAGCTCGTGTTCCTGGTGAACCGACCGTTCCGCTGCGGCGTATCGAGGTTGAACAAGGATGAACACGACTAGCAACAGCATTCAGGTGCCCCGTGCCCACCGCCTCCGCGCCTTGATGCTGTTCTCGCTCGCTTTCGCGGTAGCGCTCGCAGTCGGACTCGACAGATCTCGTTCGGCCGACGCGAAGCCGAGCCATGGCGGCGGGCGGGCGATCTACTGGGGGGCGCAGATCGGCGACCAGCTGACCGGCGAACAGGCGCCCTGGGACATGAACGCGCTCTACAAGTTCGAGCGCCTGGCGGGGAAGAAGGTCTCGCTGGTGAGCTTCAACGCCCCCTTCGCAACCTGCGCAGGCTCGACCTGCACGTTCAACTCCTTCCCCTACACGCCGTTCGAAGATCTGCGCGCCCATGGCGCGATCCCCGTGTACGGCTGGAGCTCCTCCTCGGTCTCCGAAGGCACCGACGATCCGAAGTTCTCGCTCTCGAAGATCATCCATGGGAGGTACGACGGCTACATCCGCGAATTCGCCCGCTCCGCCGCAGCCTGGGGTCATCCATTCTTCCTCCGCTTCGACTGGGAGATGAACGGCGACTGGTTCCCCTGGTCGGAAGCGGTCAACGGCAACAAGTCGGGGCAGTTCGTCGCGGCCTGGCGCCACGTCCACGACATCTTCACCGCGGTCGGCGCCACCAATGCCACCTGGGCCTGGTGCCCGCAGATAGACCGGGCGCGGGACCTGAGGAAGGTGTATCCCGGCAACAAGTACGTCGATTGGACCTGCCTTGACGGCTACAACTGGGGGACCCGGTACAGCTGGTCTCACTGGCTCTCCTTCAGCCAGGTGTTCGCCAGCTCGTACAGGGCTCTTCGCAAGATCGCCCCCCGCAAGCCGATCATGCTGGGAGAGATCGCTTCGACCGAGTATGGCGGGTCGAAGCCGGCCTGGATCAAGCAAATGCTGTCCTCGATCCCAAGAGCGTTTCCCAAGATCCGGGCGCTGATCTGGTTCGAGGGCGAAGACCGCGGGATGCGCTGGCCGATCGAGAGCTCGGCCGGGGCCAGGAATGCCTTCGTCAGAGGCATCCGCAGCCCGCAGTACGCCGGCAACGAATTCAGGGGAATCGAAGCGCGTCCGATTCCCGCCCCCTGGCGCTGACGGCCTTGATAGCTTCCGCCCCGCCTACCACTGATCGTCGCCTGATTGGAAACCCCTGAGCTCAGCGCCTGGCAAAGCCCTGCTGCAGTCCCACGATGAGTGGGACTTCCGTAACCAGGTCCTCTCGGAGACGCTCACGGAGCTGGTGCGAAGCGAAGCGAGCGCAGACGCCAGGCAGGCGCTCGACATCGGCTGCCAGAACGGCTGGACGACCGATCGCTACGCGCAGCTGACCGGGCTCGATTGGGTCGGTATCGATCCGGCGCTGGAGGAACCGAAGAAATCGCCCGAAGGGATCGACCTTCACCCCGGCTTCTCGAACAAGCTCGACTTCCCCGACGACTCCTTCGACGTCGCGATGCTGGCGAACGTCTACGAGCACATCTTTCCCGAGGACCGAGTGGCCTCCTTCCGGGAGATGCGCCGGGTCCTGCGCCCGAAAGGCGTGGTGGTGGGCCAGATACCGAACCCGTACTTCCCGATCGAGTCCCACAGCCGGCTGCCCTTCATGGGGTGGCTGCCGATGCGGGCGCAAAAAGCGTATTGGAAGCTCTCTCCGGTCTCCTGGGAGCACGACTTCTTCGTCGTCACCCCGAAGCACCTGCGCCGCGACGCCGAGGCCGGCGGCCTACGGCTGGCGATGGTGCGGAAATTCAACTACCCGCCCGAGGTGATTCCCGAGCGGGTGCGAGGCGTGTACCGGGCGCTGGAGCGCCCGATGCGCGTCTTCCCGTGGGCCTGGCAGTTCGTCCTGCGCCCGGCATAGCCGGGCGGCTCTGACTAACTGTCCAGCCGCTCTTCGAGCGCCTCGAGCTGGGCGCTCACCTCGGGCGGCAGTTTGTCGCCGAACTCGGCCAGGTGGGCCTTGACCTGGGGGAGCTGCTCCCTGACCTTCTCGAGGTCGACGCTGAGCAGCTCGCGCATCGCCTCGGCGGAGATGTCGAGGCCCTCGGTGTTGATCTCGCCCTCGGCCGGCAGCAGCCCGACCGGGGTCTCGACCGCCTCGCCTTCGCCTTCGCAGCGCCGGAAGACCCACTCGAGGACGCGGCTGTTCTCGCCGAAGCCCGGCCAGAGGAACTTGCCGTCGTCGTCTTTGCGGAACCAGTTGACGTAGAAGACGCGCGGCAGCTGCGCCCCCTCACGCTGGCCGATCTTCAGCCAGTGGCCGAAGTAGTCGCCCATGTTGTAGCCGCAGAAGGGCAGCATCGCCATCGGGTCGAAGCGCAGTTCGCCGACGTTGCCGGTCGCCGCCGCGGTCTTCTCCGAGGACATCGTCGCCCCCATGAAGACGGCGTGCTCCCAGTCGAAGGCTTCCTGGACCAGCGGCACCACGGTGGCGCGGCGGCCGCCGAAGAGGAAGGCGTCGATCGGCACGCCGGCGGGGTCCTCCCACTCGGGCGCGATCGAGGGGCATTGGGAGGCGGGGGTGGTGAAGCGTGCGTTCGGGTGGGCGGCGGGTTTGTCGGACTCTGGGGTCCAGTCGTTGCCGTGCCAGTCGATCGCGTGGGCCGGCGGCTCGCCGGTCATCCCCTCCCACCAGATGTCGCCGTCGTCGGTCTTGGCGCAGTTGGTGAAGATCGTGTTCCGCTCGATCGTGTCCATCGCGTTCGGGTTCGTCTTGTGGCTCGTGTTCGGGGCCACGCCGAAGAAGCCGGCCTCGGGATTGACCGCGTAGAGGCGGCCGTCCTCGTGGAACTTCATCCAGGCGATGTCGTCGCCGATCGTCTCGATCTTCCAGCCGGGCAGGGTCGGAACCATCATCGAGAGGTTGGTCTTGCCGCAGGCCGAGGGGAAAGCGCCGGTGACGTACTTGACCTTGCCCTCCGGCGAGGTGAGTTTGAGGATCAGCATGTGCTCGGCCATCCAGCCTTCGTCGCGGGCCATCGCCGAGGCGATCCGCAGCGCGAAGCACTTCTTGCCGAGCAGGGCGTTGCCGCCGTAGCCCGAGCCGAAGGACCAGATTTCGCGGCTCTCGGGGTAGTGGACGATGTACTTGTTGGCCTCGTTGCAGGGCCAGGGGACGTCTTCGGCGCCCTCCTCCAGCGGCATCCCGACCGAGTGGACGCAGGGGACGAAGTCGCCGTCGGAGCCGAGCACTTCCAGCGCGCCCTTGCCCATCCGGGTCATGATCCGCATGTTGGTCGCGACGTAAGCCGAGTCGGTCAGCTGGACGCCGATTTCGGAGATGTGGGAGCCGAGCGGGCCCATCGAGAACGGCACGACGTACATCGTCCGGCCCACCATCGAGCCTTTGAAAAGACCGTTCAGGGTGTCGCGCATCTCGGCCGGGTCGCGCCAGTTGTTGGTCGGGCCGGCGTCCTCCTCCTTCTCGGAGCAGATGAAGGTGCGGTCTTCGACGCGGGCGACGTCGCCCGGGTCGGAGAGGGCGAGGTAGGAGTTCGGGCGCTTGGCCTCGTCGAGCCGCTCGAAGGTGCCGGCGTCGATCAGGGCCTGGCAGAGGCGGTCGTACTCCTCGGCGGAGCCGTCGCACCAGTAGACGGAGTCCGGCTGGGTGAGAGTGGCGATTTCATCGACCCAACTGAGCAGCTTCTCGTGGGTGGTCAACTCGGCTGGGGCAGTGGTCAGGTCGCTCATTTCGCCTTTGCTTCGCCTCTCTCTATTTCTGGGGTTTGAGGCCGATCATCGAGATGTCGGCGTCCTTGTCACGGATTTCCAAAGTCGCTACTTCCCGCCTACCGTCGGAAAAAGTCACGCTGCACGTGAACGTCGCGCCCGGGTCGACAGACTGATCTGAGGGGCATTCGACAGCCCTGATCTTTTCATGAATCGACGATTCTAGGCTCGCTTGGATCGCGTCCTGGAGCTTTTCGCGGCTGACGACGGTTCCGCATCCGTACAGCGCCACAACGCCGAAAAACAGCGTCAGGACGAGGAAAGAGCGGGGCCGGAAGCGCTTCTTCGGCCCGGAGTCGGGGGGAAACACCCGGGGCAGTAAAGCAGGACGGGGCGACGAGCTCCCGGGGGTCTTGGATAGGGTTCCGCGCCGCTGATGCGCTTTTACGAGTACGAGGCACGCAAGATCGTCGAGCTGGCGGGAATCCCCGTCACCAAGTACGGCTTCTGCACGAACGCCGAGGAAGCCCGCCAGGTCGCCGAGGAGATCGGCGGGCCGGTCGTGATCAAGAGCCAGGTGCTGACCGGGGGCCGGATGAAGGCCGGCGGCGTCAAGTTCGCCGACACGCCCGAGGAGGCGGCAGCGCACGCCGAGGAGATTCTCAAGCTGGAGATCAACGGCCACATGCCGCGCGGCGTCCTCGTCGATCCCAAAGCCGAGGTCAAGCAGGAGTACTACGCGGGGGTCGTCTGGGACGGCACCGCGAAGAAGCCGCTGATGCTGTTCAGCGACATGGGCGGGATCGACATCGAGGAGGTCGCCGAGAAGCATCCGTCCCACGTCGGCAGAGGCCATGTCTCCAACCTCCTCCCCGTCGGCGACTTCGAGGCCAAGCAGGTCGTCGCCGCGACCGGCGTCACCGGCTCGCAGCTGAATCGCGCGACCCCCGTCCTCGCCCGCCTCGCCCGCCTCTTCCGCGAGAACGACATGACCCTGGCCGAGATCAACCCGCTGGCCGAGCTGAGCGACGGCAGCTTCGTCGCCCTCGACGCCCACATGGAGATGGAGAACGAGGCGGTCGGCCGTCAAAAGAAACTGCTGCGGGTGGAGCTCGGGATCGCCGAGGACGACACCCGCGAGACCTACGAGCCCTCCGACTTCGAGAAGAACGTCGCTGCGATCGACGCCGCCGACCACCGCGGCGTGATCCAGGGCAAGGACCACGGCTTCACCGGCAACCTCGGCCTCGTGATCGGCGCCGGCGGCGGCTCGCTGACGCTGACCGACGCGGTCCGCAGCCAGGGCGGCAAGCCGGCCAACTACTCGGAGATCGGCGGCAACCCGTCGGTCGCCAAGGCCTGCGGCCTCGCCAAGGAGGTGCTGGAAAAGGACGGCGTCGAGAAGATCGCAGTGATGATGTCGATCGTCTCCAACACCCGCGTCGACATCGTCGCCCGCGGCGTGATCAAGGCCTGCCTCGAGCTCGGCAAGGACCCGGGCGAGACGATCGCGATCTTCCGCATCCCCGGTGCCTGGGAGGAGGAGGGCTTCAAGATCCTCGAGAAATACGGCGTCGAGTACTGCGACCGCTCGGTCTCGATGTGGGAGGCCGCCGGGCGCGCCGTCGCCAAGATCCAGGGGGCGCCCGCCTGATGAGCATCCTGCTCGACAACGACACGACCTTCATCGTCCAGGGGATCACCGGCCGCGAGGCGGTCAACCTGACCCGCGAGTGCCTCGACTACGGCTCCAAGATCGTCGGCGGCGTGACCCCGGGGCGCAAGGGCCGCGAGGTCCACGGCGTGCCGGTCTTCGACACCGTCGCCCAGGCGGTCGAGCACCACGGCGGCCCGATCGACGGCTCTGTCGTCACCGTCCCCCCTGCCTTCACCAAAGACGCGGTCTTCGAGGCGATCCTCAACGGGATCAAGCTGATC
>DASUWV010000018.1:0-9264 GCA_036378275.1 Solirubrobacterales bacterium
CGGTCAGCGCCTCGCCGATGTCGCGCGCGTCGGCGACCGCGGGCCGGTCGGTGAAGCCGACATACGAAGCCGAGACGTCCTGCTTGCGGAAGATCAGCGCCGAGACGCCCTTGCGGCCGACGACGGCGAACGAGGGCTCGGCCCCCTGCTCGCGCACCTCCTGGCCCATCCGCATCCCCTCGCGGATGATGTTGGTGTTGAAGGCCCCGGCGAGGCCGCGGTCGCCGGTGACCAGCACGATCCCGACCCGTTTCACGTTCTCGCGCTCGACCAGCACCGGCACCCGCGGGATGCCGCCCGCCTGGGCGGCGGCGCGGCGGGTCAGCTTGCGCATTCCCTCCGCGTAGGGCCGCATGTCGGAGATCCGCTGTTCGGCCCGCCGCAGGCGCGCCGCCGCAACCATCTCCATCGCCCGCGTGATCTTGTTGATGTTCTTGACCGACGCGATGCGGTTTTTGACTTCCTTCTGCGATGCCATGGTGGAATCGGGTCCGCGCCGCTAGGCGGGGGTCGCCGCCTCCTCGTTCTCGGTGCTCTCGGACTCGGTCTCCGAGCCCGGGGTGCGGGCCGGGGCCTCGTGCTCCTCTTTGGAGTGGACGCGGTCGGACTCGCCCTCCTCGAGCGGCTCGCCGTGCTCGTCGAAGTCGGGGCCGAAGTCGTCGACGAACTCGGCGATCGCCTTGCCGAGCGCGTCCGCGTCCTCGTCCTCCAGCTTGCCGGTCTCTTCGATCCGCTCGAGCAGCTCCTTGTTCTCGCTGTGCAGGCGGACCCGCAGGTCGGCGAGGAACTCCGGCACGCGCTCGACCTTGATCCGGTCGAGGAAGCCGCCGGTGCCCGAGTAGATCGAGGCGACCTGGTCGGCGACCGAGAGCGGCTCGCGCTCTTTCTGTTTCAGCAGCTCGACCAGCCGTTCGCCGCGGGAGAGCGATTTCTGCGTCTCCGGGTCGAGCTCGGAGCCGAACTGGGCGAAGGCCTCGAGGTCGCGGTACTGGGAGAGGTCGAGGCGCAGTTTTCCGGCGACCTTCTTCATCGCCTTCGTCTGCGCGTTGCCGCCCACCCGCGAGACCGAGATGCCGACGTTGATCGCCGGCCGCACGCCCGAGTAGAAGAGGTCCGACTCGAGGAAGATCTGGCCGTCGGTGATCGAGATCACGTTGGTCGGGATGTAGGCGGAGACGTCGGAGGCCTGGGTCTCGATGATCGGCAGCGCCGTCAGCGAGCCCGCACCCTGCTCGTCGCTCAGCTTCACCGCCCGCTCCAACAGGCGCGAGTGCAGGTAGAAGACGTCGCCCGGGTACGCCTCGCGGCCCGGCGGGCGCCGCAGCAGCAGCGACATCTGCCGGTAGGCGTAGGCGTGCTTGGTGAGATCGTCGTAGACGCAGAGCGCGTGCTTGCCCTGGTAGAGGAAGTGCTCGCCCATCGCGCAGCCCGCGTAGGGGGCGATGTACTTGATCGGGGCGGCCTCGTCGGCCGGGGCGGCGACGATGATCGTGTTCTCCATCGCCCCGTTCTCCTCGAGGATCTCTTTCAGCTGGACGACGGTCGACATCCGCTGGCCGATCGCGACGTAGATGCAGACCAGGTCCTTGTCGCGGTTGTTGATGATCGTGTCGATCGCGATCGCGGTCTTGCCGGTCTGGCGGTCGCCGATGATCAGCTCTCGCTGGCCGCGGCCGATCGGGATCATCCCGTCGATCGCCATCAGCCCGGTCTGGACCGGTTCCTCGACCGGCTGGCGGTGGACGACGCCGGGGGCTTTGAACTCGGCCGGGCGGGTCTCGGTGGTGTTGATCTCGCCGCGGTCGTCGAGCGGGCGGCCGAGCGGGTCGACCATGCGGCCGAGCAGCTGCTCGCCGACGGGGATCTCGAGCAGGCGGCCGGTCCGTTTCACGGTATCGCCCTCGACGATGTGTTCCCACTCCCCGAAGAGCACGGCGCCGACGTTGTCGGCCTCGAGGTTCAGCGCCAGCCCGGTCACCCCGTGGGGCAGCTCGAGCATCTCCAGCGCCATGCAGTTGTCGAGCCCGTGGATGCGGGCGATGCCGTCGGCGACGGACAGAACCGTCCCGACCTCGCTGAGGTCGGCGGAATCGGTCTCCAGTCCCTCGATCCGCTCTCGCAGAATGCTTGCGATCTCGTCGGGCTTGATCTCCATCGGGTGCTCTCTGCCTCCTTACGCCGCTTGGGCGACGCTCTTTCGAAGTTTCTCCAGGCGGTTGCGGATGCTCGCGTCCAGAACCATGTTGCCGACCTGCAAGACGATGCCGCCGAGGATCTCGCCGTCGACCCTGCTCGAGAGGTCGACCTTCTCCCCGGTCTGGCGTTCGACCTCCTGGCCGATTTTCTCCACTACCGCCCGGTCCAGCTCGACGGCGCTGGTGACGGTGACGTCGAGGCGGCGGTTCTCCTGCTTCCAGAGCTCGTCGAGCTCGCGCCGGATGCGGAAGACCTCGGTCATCCGGTGCTTGTCGACGAGCAGCTCGAGGAAGTTGATCAGCTCGGGCTCGGCACCCGAGATCGCCCGCCCGATTCCCTCTCTCTTGTCCGTCGAGGAGAGGTAGGGGCTGAAGAAGAAGACCTGCAGCTCGCGGTTGCGGTCGACTTCGTCGGCGAACTGGGCGAGCTGCTCCTGCAGCGCGTCCAGCTTGCCTTTGTCGCGGCCCACCTCGAAGAGGGCCTCGGCGTATACGCGAGCCGCGTCGGCCATCTTCTAGCTGCTCTCCGATCCGGAGAGAGCCGAGAAGTCGACCTCGGCCAGCGCCTCCTCGACGAGCCGTTTCTGGTCGTCGGGGTCGAGCGCTTTGCGGGTCACCCGCTCGGTGGCGAGCACGGTGAGGTCGGCGACCTCCGCTCTGATCTGCTCGAGTGAGCGGCGCGTCTCCGCCTCGATGTCGCGTTTGGCGGCCTCGACCAGCTCCTCGCGCTTTTCGCGACCGGAGGCGGCCGCCTCGGCTTCCGCCGTCTCGGCCGCCTTGCGGGCGCGGGCCATGATGTCGTCGGCCTGCTCCCGCGCCTCGGCGAGCCGGGCCCGGTACTCGGCCAGCAGCTCGTCCGATTCCTTGCGCTGGCGTTCGGCGGCGTCGATCGACTCGCTGATCTGCTTGGCGCGTTTGTCGAGCGCTTCCTGGATCTTCGGGAAGGCGACCTTGCTCAACACCCACATCGTGATCAGGAACAGGACCAGCGTCCAGATCATCAGGCCGAGGCCCGGGCTGACCAGGAAGCTGCCGCCGCTTTCTTCGCCGGCCTTCTCGGCCGCGAACGGAAGCGCCGCTATGTAGCCGAGCAGCTGCATCGACCTACGAGAGGAAGAAGGCGATCAGGCCGAAGATGAAGGTGTAGAAGGCGACCGCCTCGGTCAGCGCGAAGCCGAGCCAGCGGATGCTTTCCAGGTCGCTTTTCATCTCCGGCTGGCGGGCGACCGACTCGATCTCCTTGCCGAAGATGAAACCCACGCCGATACCGGCGCCGATCGAACCGAGACCCGCACCGACGCCGAGGGCGATCGCTTTGCCGGCGCCTTTGACGCCTTCGTCGGTGACTTCCGCGATCGGCAGGGCAGTGAGATCCATCGAGATTGACTCCTTTTCTAGTGAGTGGCGGAGGTCGCTCCGCCGATGTAGATAGCGCTGAGCGTCGAGAAGATGAATGCCTGCAGGGTCGCCACAAGGCCGACCTCGAAGATGAAGAAGGCGAAGGCGAGCGGGAACGTGAGCGCCCCGAGGGCGGCGATCCCCAGCAGCACCGCCAGGCCACCGCCCATGAAGAGCAGCAGCAGGTGGCCGGCGAGGATGTTGGCGAAAAGACGGACGGAGAGGCTGATCAGCCGCACGAAGTGGGAGATCACCTCGATCACGAAGATCGCGCCCTTGCCGACCGGGCTCATCTCCTCCAGGCCCGGGGGCAGCCAGCTCTTGAAGTAGGGAATCAGGCCCTTGGTGCGGATCCCCTCGACGTGGTAGCTGAGCCAGACGACCAGCGTCAGGACCAGCGGGATCGCGATGTTGGCGGTGGCGGCGTAGATCGCGAAGGAGGGAATCTCGAGGCCGAAGAGGGTGAAGTGGTGCTCGGTGTTGGTCGGCAGCGGCAGGAAGCCGAGCATGTTCGAGAACCAGATCCAGAAGAAGAGGGCGGCGATGAAGGGGAACCACTTGCGGGCCAGCTCGCCGGAGAGGCTGCCGCCGGTGATCGTGTTCTTGGTCAGGTCGTAGGCGACCTCGACCGCGGCCTGGACCCGGTTCGGCTTCTGCTGCATCCGGCGGGCGATCCAGACCATCGTCGCGATCGTCGCCAGGCTGGCGAGGACGAGGTAGAGCACTGCCTTGTTGATGCTGAGGTCGAGGCTGCCGATGTGGATCGAGATCCAAGGTTCGAGTTTGAACTCGTTCTGCGGCTTGAACGCTTCGTTCTTGCCGGCGTTGCCGAAGATCAGCAGCAGCAGGATCGCCACGGCAAGGTAGATGCCGAGGCCGATGAAGACCTTGCCTTTCGTGCCCATGCCGTCGCGCTCGGGGGCGCCGCCCGGCGCCGGCACGGTTGCCTGCTCCATGTCTACGCGACCCCCTGGCCCTCTGGCTGCTCGAGCAGGTGGGCGAGGCCCTGAGCGGCGAACGAGACGGTGAAGAGTCCTGCCAGCAGCACCGCCGCGGCGAGCCCCGACTCCCGTTCCGCCAGCCCGACTAACAGCACCGCGGTAGCCATCAGCCAGACGCGGCCGAGGGTGGTGCCGGCGACGATCCCCATCGCCTTCTGGCGGTTGCCGGCGGCAAGGTGTTCCCGCATCCGCCGGTTGGCGAGCGTCTGCAAACCCCGCTGGACGAGCCAGGCGGCCGCCGCGACTGCATAGCCGAGCAGGGGGAAGCCGCCGAGCAGGAAAATTGCGAGCGCGGCAGCGAGCGCGATGAGGTCGACGTACTTGGGAGGAGACATTGATTGGGAGCAGCGTCTGCGTCTACAGGCGTAAAAGACGCCCACTCGGGGCAGAGCGGGCGGACCCGCGACTATATCCGAAAGGTCCCGCGAACGGCTTTATGAAGCCAGTTCGTGGCTCTTGCCACTACCGTGCCGAGTCAGACTGGACACCAAAAGCGCTGAAGGGGGCTACCAGTTCTTAGCCTGCTGGCGCTGGGTAGCGGTCCGCTTGCCTCTCGGCCGCTCGCGAGCCTCATCCTGGATGCGCTTCTTCGCCTGCTTCGCGTAGTCCTCCGGCGAAATCTCGCCCTTCAGCAACTGCAAATAAAGCTCCGACGGTCCCGTCGGAATTGAGCCGTATGCCATCAGGTTCCCCTCCGCATGGATTTCTACGTTGCGGAATCGACCCTAGTCGAACTTGCGGCGGCAAACTCGATATTCCAAGCCAGCGAGATCAAGGCTCCCAACAGCTCGATATAGGTCAAGTCACTTTTCAGAAACGCGCTGGACTCGGTCGAGACGACGTTCAGCACCGCGACCGACTCTTCTTCAACCAGGATCGGCATCGAGGCGAGGGAACTGTAGCGCCGCTTTTTATCGGCTTTCGGATGCGGTTGCCAGCGATCGTCCCCATCGACATCATCGGTCCACTGCAGTTCCTTGGTATCGAATGCATGACCGGCAAGGCTCGTCCTCGGAAGGGAGAAATTGGCTTTCCTATCGAGGGAATGACCGGCCTGGTAGGCCATTCTGAAAGCTTCGCCGGTTTCGTCGAGTTCGAGAATCGACAGCCGTATTTCCTCTCCCGGCATGACACTTAGGCCGAACTGGGCGGGCGCCAATACCCCCCGCTCGATGAGATCCGCAAAGGAAACCTGAAGCCCTCCTGCCGCGTACTTGCGCAGAGCGAGCATCGCCTCTCCCAGCAGGTCAGCCTGATACGCGGGCAAGTCAGAGCGGTTGCGCAGAAGGTGTCCGACGGCACCGCCGACCAGAAGCGCCAGAACGACCAGAAGGAAAACCAGCCAGAGTGGGACCGAAGCATGAATGGTCGAGGTCGCCAAGCCGCCAAGAGCGAGGACGGCAACCACCACAAGAGATGCGATGACGTTCTCCCAGACCCCCCGCAGAGTTGGCACGGAGGCAATGCTAAATCTCCTAGCTAGGAGTCGACTGCCTCGAACTCTCCCGTTTCCGGATCGACCGTGGGGAAGGAGCCGGTTTCGAGCTCCTGCTCGACAGCGACGTTGACCTCCTGCAGCTCGGGCTCGGGTTTGCCGACCTGGCGGCGGAGGGAGACGAGCTGGCGGAGGCGGGTCTGGCGCAGCTTGAGGATCTCCAGCACCTCCACCAGATAGACGGAGGCGGCGATGGCGGCGATCAGGCAGGCGGCCATCACCGCCGTCCAGAAGGCGTTGAAGTGGCCGTGGTTGTCGCTGTAGGGGACGAAGCGCAGCGCCAGCGCCAGGCCCGACATCACCGCCGTCCAGCCGTAGAGGTAGAGCAGGGTGCGGCGCTGGGAGAAGCCGATGTCGGCCATCCGGTGGTGGAAGTGCCAGCGGTCGGCTTTGTAGATCGGCTTCCCGTATTTGAGCCGCTTGGCGACGACGAAGCCGGTGTCGAGGATCGGCACCGCGAGGATGATCAGCGGCAGGAACAAGGCGATCACCGCGTTCGTCTTCAGGGCTCCCTGGACGGCAACCGCGCCGAGCAGGTAGCCGAGCAGGTTGGAGCCCGTGTCCCCCATGAACGTGCTCGCCGGCGGGAACCCCCAGCGCAGGAAGCCGAGGGCGGCGCCGGCGGTGAGCGCCGCCAGCACCCCGGCGGCGGTGCGTTCGAGCGAGAGGGCGATCGTCGCCAGGGTCAGGGCGGAGATCACGGCGACGCCGGCGGCGAGGCCGTCGACGCCGTCGATCAGGTTGATCACGTTGATCACCGCGACCAGACCGATCACGGTGGCGACGTCGCCGAGCTGGATCGTCGTCCCCCAGACGTGGAAGAGGTCGACGGTTCCAGGCGTGAGGCGGCCGAAGAAGGGGATCGTGAAGTTCTGGACGGTGACGCCGGCCGAGACCGGGATCACCACGGCGACGATCTGTCCGAGCAGCTTCGGCGCGGCGGGGAGCTCAAAGACGTCGTCGAGGAAGCCGACGTAGGCGATCGCGATCGCGCCGTAGACGATCGCGTGGCTCTCGGTGTCCGAGGGCAGGAAGAGCAGGGCGGCGACCACGGCGGCGACGAGGATTCCGAGGCCGCCGAGCTTCGGCGTCGGCACCGTGTGCAGCGAGCGCTCGTTGGGGTAGTCGATCGCCCCGACCCGCACCGCCAGCCACTTCGTCAGCGGTACCAGCAACAGCGCCAGCACCCAGGCGACGAGGAAGGCGTAGAGGGCTTCGAGGTTGGTGGGGTTAGCCGGCATAGCGGTCGTACCAGAGGGTGAGGGCCATCAGGCCCCAGATCTGTCGGCTCAGATCTTCGCGGCCCGCGCAATGGCGGTCGAGCAGGGGCGTGACGGCGGCGGGGTCGAGCAGGCCCTGGCGGGAGAGCGCGGACGGCGCCAGGACCTCCCGCGCGAAGGGCTCCAGCGGGCCGCGCAGCCAGGCGGCGATCGGGATCGAGAAGCCCTGCTTGCGGCCGTGGACGATCTCCCGCGGCAGCAACGGCTCCAGCGCCTGGCGCAGCAGGCGCTTCTTGGCCGAGCCGCGGACTTTCAGCTTCCGCGGCAGCGAGAAGGCGAAGTCGGCGACCGCGGCGTCGAGGAAGGGGACGCGCAGCTCAAGCGAGTGGGCCATGCTCAGGCGGTCGGTCTTGACCAGGAGGTCGTCGACCAGGTAGATGCCGAGGTCGACGTCCTGCATCCGGGCCAGGTAGTCGGACCCCGCGGTTTCGGCGTAGCGCTCGCGGTAGAGGTCGAGCGGGTCCCAGGCGGAGGCGTGCGGCCCGGCGAGCTCGGCTCGCGCCCCCGGCGAGAAAATCTCCTTGAAGCCGTGGTGGCGCTCCAGCGGCGGCAGCGCCGCAGCGCGGGCGAAGCGCTTGGCTTTGTAGTCGAAGCCGACCCGCTCGGTGCGGCTCGGCAGCGCCTCCGCCAGCGGCCGCGCCAGCGCCGCGAGGCGGCCGACGCGGCGGGCGAGGAGGTCGGCGACGTAGGTGTAGTAGCCGCCGAAGAGCTCGTCGCCGCCCTCGCCGGACATCGCCGTCTTGACGTGTTCGGAGGCGAGCTGGGAGACCAGGTAGGTCGGCAGCGCCGAAGAGTCGCCGAAGGGCTCGTCGAAGGCCTCGACCAGGCGCGGCAGCAGCTCGACCGCGTCCGGGCGGAGGATCAGCTCGTGGTGGTCGGTGCCGTAGCGCTCGGCGACCAGGCGCGCCCGCGAGAGCTCGTCGAAGCCGGCCTCCTCGAAGCCGATCGAGAAGGTGCGGAGGGGTTCCTCGACGTGGCGGGAGGCGAGGGCGGCGATCCCGCCCGAGTCGACGCCGCCGGAGAGCAGCACGCCGACCGGGACGTCGGCGACGAGGTGAGCGCGGACGCTGTCGTCGAGCACCTCGCGCAGCTCGGCGGCCAGCTCGTCCGCCGAGCCGCGGCGGATCTCCTCGGCGGGCACCGGCCCGGGACGCGCGTAGCGCCGCAGCTCGAGCTCGCCCCCCTCCCACGTCGCCAGAAAGCCCGGAGGCAGCTTGCGCGCCTCGGCGAAGATCGTCAGCGGGGCCGGGATCGAGTTGAAGGCGAGGTAGGCGGCGACCGCTTTGGGGTCGATCTCCCGCGAGAACCCGGGCTGCTCGAGCATCGCCTTCAGCTCCGAGGCAAAGGAGAGCTCGCCGTCGCGGTGGCGGTAGTAGAGCGGCTTGATCCCGAAGCGGTCGCGGGCGAGCAGCAGGCGCCGGCGCCGCTTGTCCCAGAGGGCGATCGCGAACATCCCCCGCAGCCGCTCGACGAACCCCTCCCCCCACTGCTCGTAGGCGTGGACGAGGACCTCGGTGTCGCAGTCGGTGGCGAAGCGGTGGCCGGCACCCGTGAGCTCCCGCTTCAGCTCGCGGTAGTTGTAGATCTCGCCGTTCTGGACGACCACCGCGCTGCCGTCCTCGTTTTCGATCGGCTGATGGCCGTGGTCGAGGTCGATGATCGAGAGCCGCCGCGCCGCCAGCGCCGCCGGCCCCTCGCAGAAGAGCCCGTCGTCGTCGGGCCCGCGATGCACGAGCCGCCGGTTCATCCGCGTCACCGCTTCTATGTCGGGGGCTCGCCCGGCGGAGACGAGACCGCAGATCCCGCACATGGGCGGCAGTCTCGCAGCCGCGCCGGGCGAGGCGCCTTTGCAAACCAGTGGTTTGCAAAGTCGCCTCGCCCGCTAGGTCTCGGGC
>DASUWV010000019.1:0-13467 GCA_036378275.1 Solirubrobacterales bacterium
GTAGTCGGCGAGCTGCGGGACCGCATCGGGGGCGATCAGGATGACCTCGCCGCCGCAGGCGAGCAGGCCCTCGACCTTCTCGAGGCCGACGTCGCCGCCGCCGACGACCAGGCACCTGCGCCCGGTCAGTTTTAGGCAGGCGATGTAGAAGGGCGTCTCGAGCATGTCCCGGACGCAGGACTGATCGCAGATCCCTTTGCGGAACTGGCAGACGCACTCCTTGCCTGCATAGGCCTGGGCCGGCATCGAGAGAAAGGCTAGCGACCCGGGATCAGATCGAATCCAGCGTGACCCGCAGGCCCTCGCGCAGGTCCATTTCTGCGCGCCAGCCCAGCTCTCGCTCGGCGCGGCCGGCGTCGACCGAGATCGCCTGCACCTCGCCGGTGCGAGGTGGGGCGAATTCGGGCTCGAAGTCGTCGCGGCCGCTGAGCTCGGCCAGCGCCTCGACCAGCTCGAGCACGTTGGTCTCCCTGCCGGTGCCGATGTTGATCGGGCCGGTCGCCTCGGAGTCGCCGGCCGCCAGCGCCGCCGAGACCACGTCGCCCACATATATGTAGTCGCGGGTCTGGGTGCCGTCGCCGAAGACGGTTGGCCGGCCGCCCTCCTTGAGCAGGCCGCAGAAGATCGCGATCACCCCCGCCTCGCCGAGCGGGTCCTGGCGCGGGCCGTAGACGTTGCCGAGCCGCAGCGAGACCCCGGAGAGCCCGTAGAGCCGCTCGTACAGCGAGACGTAGCCCTCGGCCGCGAACTTGCTCTGGCCGTAGGCGGAGAGCGGGGCGATCGGCGCGTCCTCGGGGAGCGGCAGCCGCTGGCCCTCGCCCTCGCCGTAGATCGCGCCCCCGGTCGAGATCGAGACGACCCGGCCGCACTCCGAGGTGCGCGCCGCCTCGAGCACATTGGCGGTGCCGCCGACGTTGATCGAGGCGTCGAAGAAGGGATCGGCGAGGGACTTGCGGACGTCGATCTGGGCGGCGAGGTGGAAGATCGCCTCGGGCCGCTTCTCGCCCGCCAGCCTGCTCAGCGCCTCGCGGTCGCGGATGTCCATCTCGACCAGCTCGGCGCCGTTCGCCAGCCCCGGCTCGAGGTTGACCGTGCGCCCCGTCGAGAGGTCGTCGACCACCGTCACCTCGTCCCCGCGCGCGAGCAGGGCGTCGACCAGATTCGAGCCGATGAACCCCGCGCCGCCGGTGACCAGACACCTCATCAGGCGGTGATCCTATGCCTCCCGGCAGACCCCGGGCGGGAGATCGGCCACTTGTATGCCCGATTGCGCAGCCGAGCGGCCCTGCTACCCTCGCCGCCCCATGAGGCTGATAGTCACCGAGAAGAACAACAGCGCGAAGAAGATCGCCGAAGCCCTGAGCAACGGCACCAACTCCTCCGACAAAACCTTCAAAGTCCCGTTTTACGCCTGGACCGACGCCGACGGCAACGAGCAGATGACCGTCGGCCTCAAGGGCCACGTGCTCGGCCCGGCCTTCCCCGAGGGCTACTCGAACTGGCAGAAGACCGACCTGCACGACCTGATCGACGCCGACCTGATCAAGCAGCCGACCGACAAAAACGTCGTCAAAGCGATCAAGAAACTGGCGAAGGAGGCGGACGAGCTGGTGATCGCCACCGACTTCGACCGCGAGGGCGAGCTGATCGGGCTCGAGGCGCTGGAGGAGATGCTCGACGCCAACCCCGAGCTCGGGACCCGCGAGGAAACCGACGCCGGGACCCTGCGGATCAAGCGCGCCCGCTACTCGGCGCTGACCAAAGAGGAGATCGAGCGCGCCTTCGACGAGCTCGACGAGCTCTCCTACCCGCTCGCCAACGCCGGCGCCGCCCGCCAGGACATCGACCTGCTCTGGGGGGCGACCCTGACCCGCGCCGTCTCGCTCGCCAGCCGCCGCTTCGGCTCCAACTTCCTCTCCGTCGGCCGCGTCCAGAGCCCGACCCTGGGCCTGATCGTCGAGCGCGAGATGGAACGGCGCGCCCACGTGCCGAAACCGTTCTGGGAACTGTTCGCGAAGTTCGAGCACCCGGAGGGCAGCTTCGAGGCGCACCACACCGTCGACAAATTCTGGGAGCGCTCCGAGGTCGAGGCGGCCCTCGCCGGCACCTCGAGCCCCGGCACGGTGAAGTCGGTGACGGCGCGCAAGAACACCCGCAAGCCGCCGACCCCCTACAACACGACCGCCTTCAGCACCGACGCCTCCAGCCGGCTCGGGATCACCCCGGCGAGCGCGATGCGGATCGCCGAGGACCTCTACATGGACGGGTTCATCTCCTACCCTCGCACTGACAACACGGTCTACCCGTCCTCGCTGCCGGTGCGCGAGCTGGTCAGCTCGCTGGTGCGGATCAAGGAGTTTTCCGCCGCCTCGGGCCTGCTCGACGGCGAGCTGACCCCGACCCGGGGCAAGAAAGAGACGACCGACCACCCGCCGATCTACCCGACCCAGGCGGTCCACCCGGGCGCCCTCGAGGGGCCGAAGAAACGGGTCTACGAACTCGTCGTCCGCCGCTTCCTCGCCACCTTCAGCCCGCCGATGATCACCGAGTCGACCCGGGCCGACATCGAAGCGGGCGATCAGACCTACTTCGTCCGCGGCTCGGTCGTCGTCGACCCCGGCTACGCCGGCATCTACACCTATGCCCGCTCGGCCGACGAGGAGATCCCGAAGCTCGAGGAGGGGCAGACGCTGCAGCTCGACGGCGAGCCCTGGATCGTCGACAAGGAGACACAGCCGCCGGGCCGGATCTCGCAGGCGAAACTGATCGAGATGATGGAGGAGCGCGGCCTCGGCACCAAAGCCACCCGCGCCGACATCATCCAGAAGCTGTTTGACCGCGGCTACGTCTACGGCAACCCGCCGATCCCCTCGGAGACCGGGATCGCCCTGTACGAGGGCTTCAAGAGCTACGTCCCGGCGATGGCGACGCCGGAGATGACCGCCCAGCTCGAGGCGGAGATGGACCGGATCGCCGCCGGCGAGATGACCAAGGGCACGGTCGTCGGCGAGAGCCGCGAGCTCCTGCACAAGACCTGGGACGAAATCGACCAAAGCCGCGAAGACCTGGCGAAAGTGATCTGGAAAGGGATGGACGAGGACCGCATCCTCGGCCCCTGCAAGGTCTGCGAAGAAGCCGGCCGCACCAAGGAGGACGGCTCGCCGAACATGCTGCGGATCATCCGGGCGAAAAAATCTGGCAAACGCTTCGTCGGCTGCACGGGCTGGAGCGCCGACGATCCCAACTCCTGCGACCAGACCTTCCCGCTGCCCCAGCGCGGCGACGTGTTCCGGCTCGAGGAGCGCTGCTCGATCTGCGACCGCACCCCGCGGCTCAAAGTCGTCCCCTTCCGCGGCCGCCCCTGGAACCTCTGTCTCAACGACGAGTGTGAGTCGATGCAGGAGATGAAGAAACGCCGCGAAGAGCGCGAAGCCGCCAAAGCGGCGAAAGCGGCGATGGAAAAGCAGCCGAAGCCGAAAGGCGACGAGGACGCGGCGCCGGGCAAAGCCGACACGGCGACGCGCAAGCGCAAACGCGCCAAAGCCGGCGCCAAAGGCTGAGGCTCGCCGCCGTTGTTCATCTCCCTCGAGGGGATAGACGGCTCGGGCAAGAGCACCCAGGCCCGGCTGCTGGTCGAGGCGCTGGGGGAGAAGACGGTCGCGATCCGCGAGCCCGGCGGGACCGAGGCGGCGGAGCGGATCCGCGAGCTGCTCGCCGACCCGAGCGTCGAGCTCGAGCCGCTGGCCGAGCTGATGCTGTTCCTGGCGGCGCGCGCGGACCTGTGCGAGCGGGTGATCCACCCGGCGCTGGAAGCGGGGCGCGACGTGGTCGCCGACCGCTTCTCCGATTCCAGCGTCGCCTACCAGGGGGCGGCCCGGGGGCTCGGCGTCGGCGAGGTGATCGGCCTCTGCGACACCGCCACCGACGGCCTCTGGCCGGACCTGACCCTGCTGCTGCGGATCGATCCCGAGACCGGCCTCGGCCGCGCCGACGGCGACGACCGCTTCGAGCAGGAGGGGCTTGGCCTGCAGCGGGCGGTGGCCGAGGCCTACGGGGAGATCGCCCAGATCGCCAGCGACCGCGTCGTCGTCATCGACGCCGGCGGCTCGGTCGAGGAGGTGCACGCGCGGGTGATGGAGGCGGTGCGTGAGCGCAGCCGAGATTGACACCACCCTGGTGGGGTCGAAGTCGGATGCGCTGATTGCGGCGACCGAGCACCAGGCGCGGGCGCGGGTGGCGCTGACCGCGGCGCTGGCGGGCGACGCCTCCCATGCCTACCTCTTCCGCGGGCCGCGCGGGTCGGGCAAGCGCGCCGCGGCGCGGGCGTTCGCGGCCGAGCTGCTGGCCGCCGCCGCCGAGGATCCCGAGGACGCGCGGCGGCGGGCGCTGCTCGAGCCCTCGCCGCACCCCGACCTCGTCTGGCTGGCGCCGACCGGCGCCCAGCACATGGTCGAGGAGGTGCGCGAGCGGGTGATCCGCGCTGCCGCCTACCGCCCCTTCGAAGGCGGCAAACGGGTCTTCGTCGTCGAGGCGGCGGAGGCGATGCGCGACGAGAGCCAGAACGCGCTGCTGAAGACGCTCGAGGAGCCGCCCGAGTTCGTCCACCTGATCCTGCTCAGCTCCGACGCCGAGGGCCTCCTCGAGACCGTTGCCTCCCGCTGCCAAACCATCGAGTTCGCCCCGCTGCCGGCGGAGGTCCTGGAAGCAGAGCTGGCCGACGGGACGAAAGTACCCCTATATGGAGGGGAATCGTTCCGTCAGCAGGAGGAGATTGCTGCCGCGGCGCGGCTCGCCGCCGGCGACCTCGAGCGGGCGCGGCTGCTGCTCAGCGGGCCCGGACGGGAGCTGCGCGCCGACGTCGAGCGCTGCGTCGCCGCGGCGCTGGAGGGCAAGTGCGCCGGCGCGCCGTGGAGGGGTCTGCTCGACCGCGCCAAAGCCGCCGGCGAGGACGCCGAAGCCGCCGCCCGCGAAGCGCTCGAAGAGGAGTCGAAGGCCGGGATCAAGCGCAGCGCCAAGGACATCGCCGACGCCGCCAAACGCGCAGGGCGCCGCCGCCGCACCGAGATCCTCGCCCTCGCCTTCGAGCTCTGCGCCACCTGGCTGCGCGACCTCGCCGCCGTCGCCTCCGGCGCCGAGGAGGTCGCCTTCAACCGCGACCGCCTCGAGGTCCTGCGCGCGCAGGCCCAGGGCCTTGACCCCATCGTTGCCCGCCGCGGGGCCGCGCTCGTCCAGGAGACCCGCCGCGGCCTCGAACTGAACGTCAGCGAGGAGCTAGCCCTGGAGGCGCTCTTCTTCAGGCTCGAGACTCTGCTCGCCTGAGGCTGAGCCGTTCCGCCCCTCGGCCGCCCGCTTTTCGGCCAGCGCCTTTTCGATCGCCCGCTCCTGGGCCAGGCGGGTGATCTGCGCCGCCTGGCGGGACATGATCACGCTGAAGTTGAGCGCCAGCCCGAGCAGCAGCAGGAGCACGACCGAGAAGAGGGCGACGTTGGTGTTGCGGACGCCCATCAGGTTGGCGACCACCTCGAGCAGGCCGGGGAAGGCGGCGCCGGCGAGCATGCCGAGGCCGGCGATGAACCAGATCACGCTGTAGCGCTCCTGCAGGCGGTCGCGCCGGATCAGCTCGAGGATCATCAGCATGAAGAAGACCGCCAGCACCGCGGCGACGATCCGGGTCTGCGAGGTGAGGTGGACCTGGCCGGTTTCGGCGGCTAGGACGAGGCTCATCGCTCCGCCTCCACGTGGCGCGGCCGGAACTGGCCGACGAGGAGCACGACCAGGCCCTTGAAGATGAAGAAGGCCGAGCGCAGCGGCGTCAGGAAGGAGCTGCCGCCGGTCCGCTCCAGCATCCGCACCGGCAGCTCCTCGACCCGCAGCCCCTGCCGCACCGCCAGCTGCAGCGACTCGATCTCGGCGAAGTCGGGCGAGTAGTGCCGGCTGAACAGCGCCATCACGCGGCGGTTGGCGGCGCGCATGCCGCTGGTCGTGTCGGTGAAGCGCTGCCGGGTCGCGAGGGTGAGGAAGAAGCGGAAGAGGCTGGTCCCGATCCGCCGCGAGAAGGTCGGTTTGTAGTCCCCGCTTTCGGCGACCGCGCCGGCGTGGTAGCGGGACCCGATCACGAGGTCGGCGCGGTCGGCGGTCACCTCCGCCAGCAGCCGCGCGACCTCCTCGGCCGGGTGCTGGCCGTCGGCGTCGAGGTGGGCGCAGGCGTCGTAGCCGTTGCGCAGCGCGTAGAGGTAGCCGGTCTGCAGCGCCGCCCCCAGCCCCTGGTTGAAGGGGAGCGTGGCGACCACGGCGCCGGCTTCGCGAGCCCGCTCGCTGGTGGCGTCGGTGGAGCCGTCGTCGACGACGAGGACGTCCGCCTCGGGGATCGACCTGCGCACGTCGGCGATCACGTCGGTGACCGACGCCTCCTCGTTCCAGGCGGGGATGAAGACGAGAATCCGCACAGGTCGATTCTCCCATGTGGGGCTGGAAATCCCGGCCCGATCGGGTCCCGCGGCGCGGATCTGCCGCGATCTTCAGAGGATTGTGTTAGTAAATCCTCATGTCCCGCTCCGCCGACAACCCGGCCGCTCCGCCGCCCGGCGCGATCCGCATCGGCATGCGCCTCTGGCTGACGGCAGCGTTCGCCGCCGTCAGCTTCGTCACCGGCGGTGCCGTCTACTTCTTCGGCGACAACCACCAGGCGCTGATCGGCGCCATCGTCCTCGGCGTCCTCGCCGGCTTCCTGATCGCGGTCGCGATCTCCCACCGCGTCGTCAGCCTCGCCCGCGCCGCCGGCGAAATGGCGGGCGGCTCGTTCGACGCGCCGCTGAAAACCTCCGGCCCCGACGAGATCGGCGACCTCGCGCGCGCGCTGGACTCGATGCGCGCCTCGCTGAAGGAGAGCTTCGGCGTCCTCACCGCCGACCGCAACAAGCTGACGGCGATCTTCGACGGCCTCACCGACGCGGTGATGGTGGTCGACTTCGAAGGGCCGGTGCGCTTCTCCAACAGCGCCGCCAGCCGCCTCCTCGACTCCTCGGGCCAGCCGCCGGAGCTGATCCTGCCGCAGCTGCACCGCGCCTCCGAGGTCGGCTTCTCCGCCCACCCGGCCCTGCGGATCGGCGACCGCGCCTACGCGATGACCGCTCGCTCCCTACCCGACGAGCGCGCCGTCCTCGCGGTCCTCCGCGACCGCACCGACGAGCTGCGCCGCGAGCTCGCCGAAGCCGACTTCGTCTCCAACGCCGCCCATGAGCTGCGCAACCCGCTGGCCGGGATCTCCGGCGCGATCGAGGTGCTGCAGGCCGGCGCAAAGGACGACCCGCGCGACCGCGACCACTTCCTCCGGCGGCTGGGCGAAGACGCCGAGCGGATGAACCGGCTGACCCAGTCGCTGCTGACCCTGGCCCGGGTCGAGTCCCGGGGGGCGGCCGAGCAGGAAACCGTCGATGTGCCGCTGGCGATCCGCGACGTGGTCGATGCCTGCGACGCGCCGCCGCACGTCGAGCTCGTGGTCGACGTCGAGTCGAGCCTGGCGGCGACAGGCGACCCGACCCTGCTGCGGCAGGTGATGATCGGCCTCCTCACCAACGCCTTCAAGAACACCCCGCCGCCCGGCACCGTTACCGTTCGCGGCCGCCGCGACGGCGAAGGAGAAGTGATCATGGAGGTAATCGACACCGGCACCGGCATCCCCGCCTCGGAGCTCGAGCGCATCTTCGAGCGCTTCTACCGTCGCAGCGAGTCGCGCAAGCAGGAGGGCTTCGGCCTCGGCCTGGCGATCGCGCAGCGGATGGTCGACGTGATGGGCGGCCGGATCGGCGTCGAATCCGTCGAGGGCGAGGGGAGCACCTTCTGGGTCCGCCTCCCGGTCGCGAAACCGAGCCCGACCCCGGTGGCATGAGATGAGCAGCGGCCGCATCCTCATCGCCGACGACGAGCCCTCGGTCCGCGACTCGGTCGGCTACGCGCTGATCCAGGAGGGCTTCGACGTCACCCCGGCCGCCGACGGCGACGAGGCCGCCGAGCTGCTCGGCAACGGCGTCCCCTTCGACCTGCTGATCCTCGACATCATGATGCCGGGGCCGAGCGGGCTCGACATCTGCCGCGACGTGCGCTCGCGCAGCGCCGTCCCGATCATCGTCCTCACCGCCAAAGACGCCGAGGTCGACAAGGTCGTCGGCCTCGAGGTCGGCGCCGACGACTACGTGACCAAGCCGTTCTCGGTCCGCGAGCTGCTGGGCCGGGTGCGGGCGCAGCTCCGGCGCCGCGAGCTCGACCGGGCGCCGCTGTCGCAGGCGGTGAAAATCGAGTCGGGCCAGGTCTCGATCGACCTCGTCCGCCACGTCGCCGCGGTCCGCGGCGTCCCCGTCAACCTCACCCGCTCCGAGTTCCAGCTGCTGCGGCTGCTGGTCGGCCGGCCGGGGGAGGTCTTCTCGCGCGCCCAGATCATGGAGGAGCTCTGGCAGACCGAGTTCGACGGCGACGAGCGCGCCTGCGACGTCCACATCTCCAACCTCCGCCAGAAGGTCGAGCGGGACCCGCAGAAACCGGAGCTTGTCCTGACCGTGCGCGGCGTTGGCTATAAGTACAACCCCGACGCGAACTAGGAAAGAGGGTCTATGCCACTGGTACCGATGGTCGTCGAGCAGACCGCTCGCGGCGAGCGCTCGTTCGACATCTACAGCCGCCTGCTCGCGCAGCGGATCATCTTCCTCGGCGAACCCGTCACCGAGGACCTCGCCAACCTGATCATCGCCCAGCTGCTGCACCTCGAGGCCGAGGACCCCGACAAGGACGTCAGCCTCTACATCAACTCGCCGGGCGGCTCCGCCTACGCGGGCCTGGCGATCTACGACACGATGCAGTTCGTCAAGCCCGACGTGCAGACGATCTGTTACGGGATCGCGATGTCGGCCGGGTCGTTGATCCTCACCGGCGGCGCCGCGGGCAAGCGGATGGCGCTGCCCAACAGCCGCATCCTCATCCACCAGCCGAGCGGCGGCTTCGAAGGCCAGTCGAGCGACATCGAGATCCACGCCAAAGAGATCCTCGCCCTGCGCGAGCGGCTCGACCAGATCTACGTCAAGCACACCGGCCAGTCCGCCGAGCAGATCCACGCCGACATGGAACGCGACAAGTTCTTCCAGCCCCCCGACGCGGTCGAGTACGGGCTGATCGACCGGGTGATCGAGTCGCACGAGTTCCAGGGCGAGCCCGCGGCCGTCGCTTAGCGGGCCGCATCGTTTCCACCCTTTTGGCCCCTATGGGGGCCTCAATACTGGAAACGATCAGGAGGTGAGGCGGCGCCAGGCCCAGAGGCCGGCGACCGCGGCGGCGCTGCCGGAAACGATGCCGCCGATCCCCGCCCGCCGGGTTTCCGGGTGGCGGGCGGAGACGCCGAGGCCGACCGCGTCGGCGACATCGCAGGCGCTGGAGACGAGCAGCAGCGTCCGCAGCCGCTGCGCGTCGTCGCGGGCCGCGAGGGTAAGGGTGCCGATCGCGATGTCCCGCCCACCGGCAAGTCTCGCCAGCGCCAGCCCGGTCGCTTCCGGGTGGCCGAAGCCGAGCAGCTTCAACGCGGGCTTGGTCGCCAGCAGCGCCCCAAGCCCGATCGCGACCCGGCTGCCGCCGATCTGCAGCGCCACCTGCCGAGCCAGCGGATCCATCTCGGCTCTGCCGAACACGGCCCCTCCATACCCGGCAGGCGTCGTCCGCGATCATTGCCCGGTGGCAGAGGGCGACACGATCCTGCGGCTGGCGCGGCGGTTCGAGCAGACGATTGTCGGCGAGACCGTGGCCGCGAGCGCGCCGAACCCGCGCGGCAAGGCGGCCGGGATCGAGAGGCTGAACGGGCGGAAGCTCGAGAGGGTGGAAGCGCGGGGCAAGCACCTCCTGCTCGACTTCGGCGAGCTGTCCCTGCACAGCCACCTGGGGATGAGTGGCGGCTGGCACGTCTACCGCCGGGGCGCGCGCTGGCGCCGGCCCCGCGCCTCCGCCTGGGCGGTCCTCTCCGGCGGCATCTGGGATGCGGTCCAGTTCGGCGGCCCGACCCTGGAGGTGATGACGACCGAGCGTCTCCGCCGGGACCCGCGGATCACCCGGCTCGGCCCCGACATCCTCGACGAGGACTTCGACACCGGCGCGGTGGCGGCGGCGATGTGCGCCGACCCGAGCCGGACCCTCGGCGACGCCCTGCTCGACCAGCACCTGGTCGCCGGCATCGGCAACATCTTCAAGAGCGAGTCCTGCTTCGCCGCCCGCGTCGATCCCTGGCGGCCGGTCGGCGACCTCTCCGAAGAGGAGCTGCGCGCCGTCCTCGCCGCCGCCCGCGGGTTGATGCGCGAGGCCGTGAAGAGCGGCCGCCACCCGCACGAGGTCTACCGCCGCCGCCAGGGCGCCTGCCCCCGCTGCCACGGCCGCATTGAATCGCGCGGCCAAGGCGACGCCAACCGCACGACCTACTGGTGCCCGCGTTGCCAGGTCTGAAGTCCGGTTACTTCCTCGTCGCCGGAGTGGCGCTGGACGAGGAGATGGAGCGCCTGTGCGCGCTGCCGGTTTTCGCCGCCGGGGTGCTGGCGGAGCGGCGACCCGAGCTCAAGGTCCGCCGCGCGCGCCGCCGGCCCAACCGGCTCGGCTTTGCCGTCCCAAGCCAGTTTCGGCTCTCGGTCACCGCCTATCCCGGCATCCGTCCCGGCGACGTCCTGGAGACCTTGCTGCACGAGCTGGTCCACCTCCACGTCGGCCGCGCCCCCGAAGCCCACGGCTGGCACGGTCCGACCTTCAAGCGCACGCTGGCGCAGGCGATGCGCGAGGCCTACGGCGTCGAGATCCCACCGCCCCGCGCCACCCTCCACGGCCCCTACGCCAAGGCGATCCAGCGGATCGTCGAGCGCGAGTCGGTGAAAACTCCGCTTGAGGCGGACTTTTCACAGACTCGCTGAGCTAACGCTGCTGGATGCCGAGGGCGCGGATGCGCGACCGCCGCCGACGATGCACCCGCGCCCCGTCGAGCGAGAGCCGGTGCAAGCCCCAGGCGAGCAGGATGAGCAGCGAGAGCGCGATCGAGGCGACGGCCGAGTAGGCGACCGCGACCAGCAGCGGGCTGCCGCCTTTCTGCTCGCGCTGCAGCAGCTGGTGCTCGCCGCGGAAGGAGCGGGTGAAGTGCGCCGGCGCCGGCACTTCGCCGACCGGGATCGCCGCGTCGCGCGGCAGGTAGATCGGCAGCGCCGCCAGCGAGTTGCCCTCGTGGAAGCGGATCATCGCCTTCCAGCTGCCGTAGACCGGAATCGGTTCGGTGGTCCGGTAGACGCCGCCGCCGATCCGTCTCAGCGGGTCGACCACGAGGCCGCCGCCCTGCCAGGCGGTGACGTCGAACCACTTGGCGTTCGCGGCGGCGTCGGGCGGGCTCATCCGCACCACCGCTTCGACTTCGCGGTTCGGCGCGCCGCCGACGTCCTTCAGCGACACCCGCGCGCTCACGCCCGGCTCGGTGTGGGTGTAGAGGCCGAAGCTCACCAGGGCGGCGACCACCGCGGCGCTGCAGAGCGCCGCGCGGCGCAGCAGCGGCGAGCGCTCGAGCGGCTCGGGGGAGAGGCGGGTGCCGATCCAGGCGCCGAGGGTCGAGCCGGCGATCGCCGCGGCGAAGCCGAGCAGGGCGGCTTCCGGGAAGGCGGCGGCCGGCCAGGGCAGCGGCATCCAGAGGTCTGACCAGCCCCACTCGGCGGCGAGGCCGATCGTCCCGATCCCGGCGCCGGCGGCGAGGCCGAAGGCGACGGGGCGTTTGGTCGAGACGAAGAAGGCGACCCCCTCGACCACCAGCGCCTCGACGACGTAGAGGGGGAAGTGGGGGGTGGTCTGGCCGATGACCTGCCCGATCAGGAGCGCCAGGCCGCCGCGCAGGAGGATGAAGAAGAGCGCCGCCCCGAGCGCGGCGCCGCGGCCGGCGTAGACCCGCGCCAGGACCAGCCCGATCCCGGCGGCGAGCATCAGCAGGATCGGCTGGAAGATCAGCTGGAACTGGGGCACGCCGAAGTCGAACTCGGCCTGGAAGGTGGAGAGGCCGAGCATCAGCCCGCCGGTGAGGGCGATCGCGCGCGCCAGGCGGGTGTGGACGAGCTCCGGCGGCGAGCAGGCGTCAGACGCGTTGGCCCGAATCCCCTCGACCGAGAGCACCGCGATCCCGACCAGGGTCATCGCCGCGCCGCCGATCAGCATCAGGTGGGTCGGCCCCCAGAGGGTGACGTCCTGGCCGAAGAGGCGGTGCCAGATGTCGTCGAGGGGGAAGCCGATCAGCGAGAAGGCGCCGCAGGCGCAGATCAGGACGCCGCCGAGCGGCGCCCACCAGTCGCGGCCGATGCGGACGGCGACCGTGCTCGGCTTCTCCTTCGGCAGCACCATCGCGAAGAAGCCGGCGCTGAAGACGCCGAAGAGGCCGAGGAGGATGAAGTAGTGGGCCGGGTTGGCCAGCGGCCCGGCGTCGCGGCCGTTGTCGATGTGCAGGGAGATGTCCCAGTACATCCCGAACAGCGCGGTCAGCAGCGAGACCGTGGCGACCGCCGAGGGGAAGGCGACCCAGCCGGGCATGCCGCTGACCCGTTCGCTGTGGTCGGCGAGGCGCTGCAAGACCTGGGTGCGGCCGGAGCGGTGGCCGAAGCCGAGATAGAGGAGGCCGCAGGTGACGATCGTCGCGGCGACCGTGGCGATCACGATCTGGCCGATCTCGGCGCCGGCGGCGGGAGGGGAGGCGGCTGCGAGAAGTCCGAGGGGAAGGTTCATGAGGGGTCCTTGAAGAGGTCCGAAGTGGATTGCAAGAAGCTTGTTCCCTGATAAACGTTACCTCAAACGAGGTTACATTCAAGAGGTACAATCGTCACATGGCGAAGAAAGCCGCTCCCGCCGCCGAATCCGCTGCACCTGAGGCAAATCTCACCGTCGAGCAGCTCGCCTACGAGACCGGGATGTCGGTGCGGAACATCCGCAACCACCAGTCGCGGGGGCTGCTGCCGCCCCCCGAGGTCCGCGCCCGGGTCGGCTACTACGGTCCCGAGCACGTCGCCCGCCTGCGGCTGATCCAGGAGATGCAGGCGGAGGGTTTCAAGCTCAGCGCGATCTCCCGCCTGATCGGCGAGCACGGGGCCGACGCCGACCGCTTCGTCGGCCTGCGCCAGGCGGTCACCGCCCCGTTCGCGACCGAGGCCCCCGAGGTATACAGCCGCGACGAGCTGATCGAGAAGTTCGGCATCGACGACGACCGCCTGCTGGAGAAAGCCCAGAAGCTCGGCCTCCTCGTCGCCCTCGGGGATGACCGCTACGAGGCGCCGAGCCCAGCCCTGATCCGCGCCGCCGAGGAAGTCACCGGGATGGGGATCGATCTCCCCGCGGCCCTCACCGTGATCGAGAAGCTGGAGCGCAACGCCCAGTCCTCGGCCCGCACTTTCGTCAACCTCTTCGTCGACGAACTCTGGAAGCCCTTCGACGACG